>CAZAVX010000003.1:41325-71442 GCA_964488835.1 uncultured Iamiaceae bacterium
TAGGATGCGGCGACGCTCACCAGGGGATCGCCCGTCTGCACATGACCGCTCTGCGCAACATCCCGGCGCGCGTGCCGCGCTGGCTCGTCATCTCGCTGATCGCCATGGCCGGGCTGATGCTCGAGGTGGGCTACACCCGCATCGTCTCCTACAAGCTCTGGTACTACTACACGTACCTCGTCATCGGGTTGAGCCTGCTCGGCATCGGCTCGGGCGGCATCCTCGTCGCCATCTGGCGCCCGTTGCGGGAGGCCACCACCGAGCGCATCGTCACCGTCTGCTCGGTGTTCGGCGCGGTGAGCATCGGCATCGGCTACGTCGTCGTCGCCGCCCTGCCCGTCGACACCGTGGAGATCTGGCGGTACAACCTCGGCTCGTCGCTCGAGAACCTGCTGTTGCTCGGCGCGATCTGCCTCGCGCTGTTCGCGACGTTCATCGCCTTCGGCATCATCGTCGCGATCCTCCTCGGGCGGGCCGGCGATGCCGTCGGGCGCCTCTACTTCGCCGACCTGCTCGGCGCAGGCCTCGGCTGCGTGCTCGCCATCCCCGTCATCTCCTGGCTGGGGCCACCCCGGCTCATCATGCTCGCCGCGCTCGTCTTCGCCCTCGTCGGAGTGGCGATGGTGCCCGCGTGGGACGACGGGATCGAACCCGAACGGCGGGGTCGGCCGTGGGTCGCTCCCGGCCTCGCCGGGGTCGGGGCGGTGAGCGCGGTCGCCCTCCTCCTGCTCGGCACGGTCGACGGCCTGCTCCCCGCGGTGAAGGTCGAGCGGTGGAAGAACCACAACGAGCTCGTCGACCATGCCGAGTGGCAACCGGAGTACTCCGACTGGGGTCCGGTGTTCCGCGTCGACGTCATGCCGCCGATCTTCGACGCCCCCAACCGGGTGCTGCTCCACAACGGCACCTGGGGGTCGGGCATCTGGGAGTGGGACGGCGACCTCGCGAGCCTCGACCGCTACGACGGCGACCCGCGGGCGCTGCCCTTCCACATCTTCGGGCGTGACACGCCACCGGAGAACAACCTCATCATCGGCTCGGCCGGCGGCAACGAGATCCTCACCTCGCTCTACTACGGGGTCCCCGACATCCGCGGCGTCGAGCTCAACCCGGTCACCGTCGGGCTGCTCGAGGGTCGCTACCGCGAGCTGAGCGGCGACCTCCAGGGCCGGCCCGACGTCGAGATCACCGTCGGCGACGGGCGCACCTATCTCGCCCGCAGCGACGACCGGTTCGACCTCGTGTGGTTCGTCGCCCCCGACAGCTACGCGGCGAGCAACCCCGCGTCGTCGGGAGGCTTCGTCCTCTCCGAGAGCTACCTCTACACCACCGAGATGCTCCAGGAGACCCTCGAGCACCTCACCGACGACGGGATGCTCGTCGCCCAGTTCGGCGAGTCGACGTTCCGGTTCTCGCCCAACCGCACCAGCCGCTACGTCGTCACCGCCCGCCACGCCCTCGCCCAGCTCGGCGTCGACGACCCCTCACGCCACATCATCGTCGCCACCCACCTCAACGAGCTGTTCGACCTCTCGACCATCATCGTGAAGCGCACGCCGTTCACGCCCGAGGAGATCGACGGCTTCCTCGCCGGTCTCGACGACGTGCGCCGCCACGACCCGGTGCCCTACACACCCGACGCGCCCGGGCCGTTCGGCGAGTTCTCGATCCACCTCCCCGTCCACGTCCCCGGCGAGCCGCTCGCCCCGGCCGACCTCGAGGTCGCCGCGATGGGTAGCGACGACGCCCGGGCGCGGATCTCGATGGTGCACCGCCTCGCCGCCGGCGACGACGCCGAGGTCGCCGCGCTCGTCGACGCCTACGGCAAGGACATCACCGTCGTCACCGACGACAAGCCGTTCTTCTGGAACTTCTCGAGCTTCGGCACCGTGCTCCGCCACATCGGCGACCCGATCGACATCTTCTCCCCGAACCCCGAGGAGGTCATCGGCGAGCGGGTCATGCTGCTGCTCCTCGCCATCTCCGCGCTCTACGCCGCGGTGTTCCTCTTCGCCCCGTTCGTCACCGTTCGCGAGCAGTGGCGCCGCATGCCCTTCAAGTTCAACTCGGGGCTCTACTTCGCGTGTCTCGGACTCGGGTTCATGCTCTTCGAGATCACCCTCATCCAGCGGCTCGTGCTGTTCCTCGGCTACCCGACCCTGTCGCTCACCGTCACGCTCGCCGCGATCCTCGTCTTCACCGGCATCGGCGCACTCGTCAGCGAGCGCGTGGTGGATCGCGCCCGGCAAGTGATGCCGGTGCTGCTCGGGGTGCTCGCCGTGCTCACCGCCTTCTACCACGTCGGCCTCGGCGCGATCTCCGAGACGTTCCTCTCCCAGGGCACCCCGGTGCGCATCGCCATCGCCCTCCTCGTCCTCGCCCCGCTCGGGCTCTGCCTCGGCATGTTCATGCCCCTCGGCCTCGGCCTCGTCGGGCGGCTCACCGACCAGCAGCAGGAGTACGTCGCCTGGTCGTGGGCGGTGAACGGGTTCTTCTCGGTGATCGGCTCGGTGCTCACCACGATCCTCGCCATGCTGATCGGGTTCCGCACGGTCCTCGTGCTCGCGCTCGTCGCCTACGTCGTCGCCGTCGCCGCGTTCGTCGTGCTCGACCGCCGCGCCGCGGCACTCACCTCCGGCTGACCCACGGTCGGGCCACTACGATCCGGTGGCTCCGAGTGCCGCAGGGCGGCAGGGACGAGGAGGGGACATGGGCGAGTTGTCGGGTCGCGCCGCCAAGTTGGTCGCGCAGGTGAGCGAGGTGGCGAGGGGTCAGCTGCCGCCGGGCGAGGCCGTCGAGCTCGCGGTGCGGGTGAACCTCGCCGGCACCGCCACGGCCACCGCTGCCGGCGCGGTCGGTGGTGCGGTCGGCGTCGTCGCCGCGTCGACGATCACCGAGCAGGGGGCCGGCTCGGCCGCGGCGGCAGGGTTCCCCACCGCCCGCCAGCAAGCCATCGGGCTGACCGCGGCGCACCTCGTCGTGTGCAGCCGGAGCAGCCTGTCGGGCCGGCCGAAGGCCTTCCTCGCGCTCGTCCCCCTCGGCGAGGTGGCGTCGGTCGAGCACGCGCCCGGCACACTCGGCGACCAGCTCACCTTCACGATGCGCTCGGGCGCCACCACCACCTTCGAGTGCGTGAAGGTCGATCCCGGCGCCGAGCTGGCCGCCGCGATCACCCGGCGTCTGCGCTGACCCGACGCCGCAGGGCGGCGACACCCTTGCGCACCTCGCCGGCCACGAGCACGAGGCTCGCGAGGCCGACGCACACGGCCCACTGACCCCAGGTGAGGGGGGTGGTGGCGAACGCGTCGTTCATCAGCGGCACGTGCACCACCACGACCTGGAGGACGACCGACAGGCCGATCGCGGCGAGCAGGAGCGGGTTGGCGAACAGGTCGGGCAGCGCCGAGCGACGGTCGGAACGGGCGTTGAACGTGTTGAACAGCTGGGCGAGCACGAGCGTGGTGAACGCCATCGTGCGCCCGTGGGTGATGTCGTTCGATCCGTCGAGCAGCCCACCCGGCAGCTGGCTGTCGAGCGCGAACAGGGAGACCGCCGCCATCACGAGGCCGATCCACCCGATGCCGACCATCATCGAGGTGTCGATGACTCGGTCGCGGCGGCCGCGGGGCGGCCGGTGCATGAGGTCGGGGCGTGGCGGGTCGACGCCGAGTGCGAGGGCGGGTGCCGAGTCGGTGAGCAGGTTGATCCAGAGGATCTGGGTGGCGAGCAGCGGGGTGGCGACCGCCTCGCCGGCGCCGGAGAGCCCGAGCGCCCCGGCGAACACCACGCCGAGGAACACCGTGAGCACCTCGCCGATGTTCGACGAGAGCAGGAAGCGCAGGAACGAGCGGATGTTCGCGAAGATCGCCCGCCCCTCCCGCACCGCGGTGACGATGGTGGCCACGTTGTCGTCAGCGAGCACCATGTCGGCCGCGTCCTTCGCCACCTCGGTGCCGGCCACGCCCATCGCCACGCCGATGTCGGCGGCCTTCAGCGCCGGCGCGTCGTTCACGCCGTCGCCGGTCATCGCGACGACGTGGCCATCGGCTCGGAGGGCGTCGACGATCTGGAGCTTGTTGCGCGGCGACACGCGGGCGTACACCGATGTCGAGCGCACCATCTCGCGCAGCTCGTCGTCGTCGAGGGCGTCGAGCTCGAGACCCGTCGTGGCCTGGGGGCGGGTCCCGACGATGCCGAGGTCGGTGGCGATGCGTGCCGCGGTTCGCGGGTGGTCGCCGGTGATGAGCAGGAAGCGGATGCCCGCCGACTGGGCTTCGGCGATCGCGGCGTGAGCCTCCGCGCGGGGCGGATCGATGATGCCGACCATGCCGAGGTAGACGAGCTCGCGCTCGACCGACTCGTCGACGTCGACATCGGCACCCTCGGGGAGTACCCGGTACGCGACGCCGAGGGTGCGCAGCGCCCGGTCGGCGAGGCGGTCGACGTGGGCGAGGATCTCCGCGCGGCGCTCGGGGGTGAGCGGGCGCAGCTCACCGGCGGCACGCTCGTGGGTGCAGCGGTCGAGCAGCACGTCGGGCGCGCCCTTCGTCGCGACGAGCGGACCCATCGCCTCGCCGTTCACCACGTGGACCGTCGACATGAGGCGGCGCTCGGAGGTGAACGGGACCTCGGCCACCCGCTCGAAGCGGTCGACGCGGTCCTCGGTGCGCCCGAGCTTCGCCTCCGCGACGAGGAACGCCGCGTCGGTGGGGTCGCCCTGGATGACCCACTCGCCGTCCTCGTGGTGGAGGGTGGCGTCGTTCGCGAGGCTCCCCGCCCCGATCAGCTCGTCGACCTCGTCGCGCAGCACCGGGTCGGCGAGCGGTTCGCCGTCGACGAGCGCCTCGCCGGCGGGGTCGTACCCCGACCCGGTGAGGGTCACCTCGCCCGACGCGGTGACGACCACCTCGATCGTCATCTCGTTGCGGGTCACCGTGCCGGTCTTGTCGGTGCAGATCACCGACGCGGAGCCGAGGCTCTCCACCGACGCCAACCGCTTCACGATCGCCCGCTCCTTCGCCATCCGCAGTACGCCGAGGCCGAGGACCACCGAGAGGATGGCGGGCAGGCCTTCGGGCACCGCGGCGACGGCGAGCGACACACCGACGAGGAGCACGTCGACGAGATCGCCCGCGCCCGACAGGTCGGAGGTGAGGAGGATCGTGCCGGTGACGACGAGGGCGATGACGATGACCGCGGCGCCGAGGATCCGCCCGATGCGGGCCACCTCGGTCTGGAGAGGGGTGAGGTCCGAACGGGTGTCGGCGAGGAGGCGGGCGATGCCGCCCATCTCGGTGTTCATCCCCGTGGCGGTGACCACCGCGCGCCCCCGTCCGCGGGTGACCGCGGTGCCGGCGGCCACCATGTTGAGCCGGTCGCCGAGCGCGACCGGGCCGGTCAGCACCGCGGGATCCTTGAGGATCGGCTGGCTCTCACCGGTGAGCGCCGCCTCGGCGACGTGGAGGGCCGCGGCCTCGACGAGGCGGGCGTCGGCGGTCACCGCGTCACCCTCGGCGAGCACGAGGACGTCGCCGGGTACCACCTCGGCGGCCGGCACCCGCCGCTCGACGCCGTCGCGGAGCACGGTGGCGGTGACCGCGGTCATCCGGGCGAGCGCGGCGACGGCCTGCTCGGCCCGGGCGTGCTGGACGACCCCGAGCACGGCGTTCAGCACGACGACGGCGAGGATGACGATGACCTCGAAGGGGATGCCCGACTCGTCGTCGACGAGCCACGCGGCGAACGACACCGCCGCGGCGACCAACAGGAGGATGACGAGCGGGTCGGCGAGCTGGTCGAGGAGCACCCGCCAGAGGGGGACCGCCTCCGAACGCTCGATCTCGTTGGGGCCGTGCTCGGCCAGGCGGGCGGCGGCCTCCTCGGCGCTCAGCCCCGTGGAGAGGTCGGTCGCGAGCCGGGCGGCGACGTCGGAGGCGGGCTCTCGCCAGGGTTCGTCGACCACAGCAGTCGGCATCGCCTCATCATCGCAGCACCGGCCCGCGACCGGACGTCCTGTTGCCGGGCCGTCAGCCTCCGAACGCCTCGTCGAAGAGCGCCCGCAGCTCGGGGGTGGCCACGTCGCTGAAGTAGCAGCTGCTCACGCGGCCCTCGTCGGCGGTGATGAGGTACTCGCCACCGACCTCGATGTCGACCCCTCCGATCAGGGCCGGCTGGGCGGCCGGGGCCTCGATCGTGACCTCGTCGGCGTCCCCGCCGCGGAACCAGTGGGTGACCTCGAGGGTGGCGACACCGTCGGACACGTCGGTGGCACGGCCGGCGAAGGCGATCGGGAACATCGCGAGGTTCTCGGCGGTGACCTGGAGGCACATCGCCATCGGGTCCTCGGCACCCGCGCCCTCGAGGGCGAGGACCGTGGTCTCGTCGGACGTCCGCATGCCGATGAGACCGACGCCGAGCACGGCGATGACGGCCACCGCGGCGACCGCCGCAGCGGCGCCACGCCACCAGGTGGACGAGCCGGAGGAGGAACGGTCGAGGTTGGGATCGGTCTGCATGATCTGCTCCATGAGCTGGCGGGCCGCGGGGCCCGACGCGGGTTCGGTCGGGACCGAGTCGGGCGTCGGGTCGCTGGCACGAAGTCGGGCTCGCAGCTCGTCGTCGTTCGGGCTCACCGTGTGCGTCCTCCTGGTCCTGACCCGTCTGTGTCCAGCCCGTCGCCGATCCTTTCGTCGCCGAGCGCGTCCCGCAGGTGACCCTTGGCACGGTGCAGCCGGATGCTCGCCGCGTTGGGGGTGATGCCGAGCACCGCGGCGATCTCGCGGGGCTCGAGCTGCTCCCAGGCCCACAGGCGCAGCAGCTCGCGGTCGTCGTCGGACAGCTCCGAGAGCGCCCGGTCGAGCTCGGGGTCGGTGTCGCCGATCGACGCGTCGGCCCCCGCGACGGTGACGCCGCCGAGGTCGTTGCGTCCCACCTTGTCGACGAGGCGGAGATGTCGCCCTCGCGCCCGGCGACCGTTCGCGAGGGTGTGGCGGGCGACCGCGTAGCACCACGCGAGCTCGACGTTCGTCGGCGCCCCGTCGTCGGTGGCACCGACGTCGGGCACGTCGTCGAGGCGCCGCCAGATCGTGGTCAGCGTCTCGGCGAGCAGGTCCTCGGCGCTCGTCGGGTCGGTGCGGCGGCGGAGGTAGCGCTGGAGCGGCTCGTACACGCGGCCGAACAGCGCCTCGTACCGCGCCGCTCGCTCCGCGTCGGTCATGGGGCCTTGTTCTGGATCGTCGTCCAGTCCCTGGCCTCGAGGTAGGGGCGGAAGGTCTCGGCGACGAGGCGGAGATCGGCGGCGGTCTTCGGCCGCTGGATCTCATAGACGTGGGGGAACTCCCGCCACGCGAGCACGAGGTTCCAGAGGCGGACCGCAGCCTCGCCGGTGGGCGGGTCGAGGAGCACCGGGCCGAAGAACGCGGCGTCGTCCTCGAAGACGAGGATGGGGACGCCGAACCCGCCGAGGGACCTGGCGCGCTCGTGGTCGGCGTGGACCTCGTCGTGGGTGGTGCGGTCGTCGATGGCCTGCGCGACGAGCCCGGGGTCGAGGCCCATCTCGGCGAGCAGCTCGCGGGCCACGTCGGGGTGGTGCGGCTTGCGGCCGTGCACGTGCAGGGCGGTGGCCGCCGTGAGGTACCAGCGGTCGAGGAGGGCGGGGTCCTCGCGCCGCAGCAGCGCCCCGACCCGCATCATCGACCACCCGTAGGACCACTCACGCTCCCACGGGTGCTTCTTGCCCTCCTTGCGGTTGATCTCCTCGAGGCTGAAGAACCGCCAGCGGACGTCGAGGCCGAGCTGGTCGCGGACGTCGCGCATCCAGAGCGACGTCTGGTAGGCCCACGGGCACATGATGTCGAAGTGGAAGTCGACGGTCGTGGGTGTCGGCTCGGACATCGGGGCAGCTCCTTGGAGGTGAGGGTGAGAGGGCCGGGCGGACCAGCTGGGGTCAGGCGCGGGCGAGGTCGGACCAGGTGGGGAATCGCCAGTCGACGGTGGTGCCGCGTTGGCGCACCGCCCGACAGCGGCCCGTGCCCGGCGAGGTGGCGAGGTCGAGGGCCACGTCGGCGATGGTGTCGGGGGAGATGAGGTCGATGCCGAGCTGTGCCGGGTCGCCACCGGAGAGCGCCTCGACGGTCATCGGTGTGTCGACGACCTCGGGGCACACGGCGTCGATCGAGATCCGCTCGAGCGCGAGCTGGGGGGCGACCGCTCGCACGAACCCGCCGACGGCCTGCTTGGTGAGCGTGTAGATCGGGTTGCCCTCGAAGGCGACGATGGCGGCGGCCGAGGCCGTGACGACGATGGCGCCACCACCCGTGCTGCGCATCGCGGGCACGCACGCCCGCACCCCGAGCACCACGCCGCTGATGTTCGCTCCGATCGTGGCCTCGTAGAGATCGAGGGGCAGCTCGTCGATCGACCCGTTCCACCCGTAGAGCCCGGCGTTGAGGTACGCGACGTGGAGGCCGCCGAGCTGCTCGGCGGTGGCGACGACCCGCTCCCAGGTGCCTGCCTCACCGACGCTGCCGGCGACCGTACGGACCTCGGCACGGGCGTCGAGCGCCGCGAGGGCGTCGGCGTCGAGGTCGACGGCGACCACCTGCGCGCCCTCCGCGGTGAACCGCTCGACCGCGGCGCGCCCGATCCCCGACGCCGCGCCGGTGACGACTGCGATCTTGCCCTCGAGCATCCTCACCCCTCCTGTTCGCCCACCACCGTACGCCTCACGGTCGGTCGGCGAACCGCACGCGTGCGACCGTGCTGAGCGACACGTAGTAGGCGTCGCGATCGAGCCCCGGCGCCCCGAAGACGACCGATTGGGCGGGGCTCTCGACCGGCACCCGGCATCGCACCTCGCCGCTGGCGACCTCGACGACGACGAGCGAGTCGCCGCCCTCGTCGGGGCGGTGGTCGTTGGCGATCAGCTCGCCGGTGTCGGGATGGAGCCAGAGGTGCTGAGAGGTGTGGAGCGTCCGGCTCCAGCGGGGGGTGAGGTCGTCGACGTCGAACGCGGCGAGGACCCCGTTGGCCGAGTCGTAGCCGAGCACGAGCCCACGATCGGGGTCGACGAGCGGCGGGTTGGTGACGGCGCCGCCCGGCGCTCCGCACACCTCCACCGACGAGGTCGGGCCCCCGTCGAGAGGTGCCTTCCAGAGGCGGACCGGGCCGGTGGCCACACCGTTGCCGAGCATCGTGAGGCCCTCGGTGAAGCGGTGGTCGCCGTTGTCGAGCCACCAGATCGCGCCGGCGTCGACGACCGGGTCCCAGCCGAAGGACTGGTCGTCGCGGGTGCGGTAGCGGACGGGGTCGTCCGCCGGTTCGAGGACGGCACGGTCGGGGTGCCACCGGTAGCGGAGCATCGAGTCGATCCCGACGACCACCAGCTCGTCGCCGTCGGCGCCGAGGCGGGCGACGCTCGGCTCGTGCAGCGCGACGGGGTCGGCGACGGGTTCGAGTGTCCGCGGGTCGAGCAGCGAGAGCGTGGAGGGCGGACCGCCCGGCCGCTGGAGGTCCTTGGTGGCGAGGGTGCCGTCGCCGAGCAGGACGAAGGAGTTGTGGGGCGCCTCGACGGGCAGCTCGTGGCGGGCGGCGATCGTGAGGTCCCGGGCGAGGCGGTGCGCCCACCGGCCCTGCACGACGACGACCGACCCGTCGTCGAGCACCCCCATGCCGCCCGGCCAGTAGGGGCCGAGGGTGAGGTCGGGCGAACGGTGCTGTTCGTCGAGGGTGTGGGGGTGGATCGACTCGACCCACGAGACCCCGTCGGGCCCGATCGAGTTGCGGAGCAGGAGCAGTTCGCCGCCGACACCGTGGAGCACCATCACCGAGATGGGCGCCTGGCGGACCGCGACGAGCTCGCCCCCGCCGGCTTGGGGGCCGGGGATGCCGTGGGGTCGTTGCTGGCGGCGAGGCCCGCCGTCCTCGGCAGGCCATGGGGTTGCGGCGTACCCGGTCATCGTCCCATGTTATGACACACAGGCTGTCAATTCATGGCGGAGAAGGGGCCGGACGGGCCATCAACCCACGGGGCGCGCTGCCGACGGGAGAGACGTGCCCCCCACAGATCCGTCGTCGCGCGACCGTATGCTCGCCGCCATCGTCGAGACGTCGCAGTTCGGTTTCGCCATCATCGATGAGTCGACCACGTTCCGCTACGTGAGCCCGGCGCTCGCCGACCACCTCGGGCGCTCCCGGGAGGAGCTGATCGGCACCCAGGGTCTCGAGCTCATCCACCCCGACGACCGTGAGCTCGCCGAGCTCGTCATCTTCGAACATCTCGACCCGGAGTCCCGGTTCGACGACTCCGGTGTACCGGTGTCGCTCCGCGTCCTCCGACCCGACGGCACCTACACGACCCTCGAGATCGGCGCGCTCGGGCTCTTCGACCATCCCGACATCCGCGGGGCCGTCGTGCGCACGCGGCCGATGCGGGGTCGGGAGCACCTCAACGAGGCGCTCCACCTCCTCGCGAAGAACGAGCCGAGCCGGCGGGTGCTCGCGCAGCTCGTCGCCGCGGCCGAAGGCCTCATCGGCGATGGCACCGCGGTGATCAGCGCCCGCGACCCCCGGCGGGCCTGGCACCTCCCGGACGATCTCGACCGGCCCCTCAGCCTGCTCGTCGACACGCCCGAGCGGCCGCCCGAGGTCTGGCGGCGCGCCCAGGCGAGTCGCGAGCTGGAGTCCGCGACCGTCGACGACCTCGAGCCACCGATCGCCGACGCCGCCCGGGCCGCGGGTCACGAGGCGTGTTGGGTCCTCGCCGTCCCCCACCTCACGATCGAGGCCTGCCTGGTGATCTGGCGACCCCACCGGCGCACCCCGCTCGTCAGCGCCCGCATCGAGATCGGCCGAGTGGCCGACGCCGTCGGTCTCGCGATGGAGCGCGACCGGGTGATGGGCGAGCTCGAACACGCCGCTCGCAACGACCAGCTCACCGGTCTCGCCAACCGCGGGACGATGCACGGGGCCCTTGCCGCCGCACTCGACCGCGCAGCCGCAGGAGGCGGCGCCGTCGGCCTGCTCTATGTCGACCTCGACGGCTTCAAGGTCGTGAACGACGAGCACGGGCACCACGTCGGCGACGCGGTGATCCGCATCGTCGCCGAGCGCCTCGCCCGTTCGGTCCGGGTCTCCGACCTCGCCGGCCGGCTCGGCGGCGACGAGTTCGCCGTGCTGTGTCGCGACGTGGAGGGGGTCGGCGAGCTCGAAGCGGTGGCCGGGCGCATCGTCGAGGAGATGGCCGCCCCGATCACTCTCGAGGCCCAGACGCCCGACGCCGAGCCGCTCGTCGTGCGCGTCGGCGCGTCGATCGGCATCGCGATCGCCGAGCCGGACTGGATCGTGTCGACCCGCGAGGCCGGCGGCGACCCGAGCGACCGCCTGCTCACCACGGCGGATCGGGCGATGTACCAGGCGAAGCGCTCCGGGGACCGGATCCGATACCTCGACGACACGGCAGCGCACGCCCCGTAGGGTGTCGGCCATGACGCCGCGCCTCGACCTGGTCGGGATCGTGGTGGCCGACATGGCCGCCTCGCTCGCGTTCTACCGCCGCCTCGGCCTCGCCATCCCGGCGGAGGCCGACGAGCTCCCACACGTCGAGCTCACCCTCGACACCGGGCTGCGCCTGGCGTGGGACACCGAGGCGGTCATCACGAGCTTCGACCCCTCGTTCGAGCCCGGACGGCGCACCGGGCGGGTCAGCCTCGCCTTCCTGTGCGACTCGCCCGATGCGGTCGACGCCACCTATGCCGATCTCGTCGGCGCAGGGCACGAGGGACACCTCGAACCGTGGGACGCCTTCTGGGGTCAGCGCTACGCCGTCGTCCACGACCCCGACGGCAACACCGTCGACCTGTTCGCCCCGCTGCCCACGACCTGACCGCAGAGCGGGGCCCGCCGGGTCAGGGTCGCACGACCACGCCCTCGTTGCCGGCGAGCTGCCCGTCGAAGGGTCCCTCGGGCCGGTCGGTGCGACTCGAGACGACGACGCTCCCTCCGCTCCGGACCTCGGCGGGGGCGTCGCCGACGTTGACGAGCACGAGCAACGACTCGTCGCCGTGGGTGCGCCGGTAGGCGAGCACGCTCGGGGCCTCGACATCCACCCACTCGAACGAGCCCCGGCGCAGCGCGGACGACCCCTTCCGGAGCGCGAGGAGCCGGCGGTACAGCGAGAGGAACGACGCCGGGTCGTCGCGCTGGGCCTCGGCCGCCTTGGTCGCGGCGTCGGGCGGGAACGGCAACCAGGGATCGGGGCCCCACCCGTGGTCGGGCGCCGTCGTCCACGGGATCGGCGCACGCGTGCCGTCGCGACCGTCGGGGTCGACGACCCGCTCGGGTGGGATGACGGCGTCCTCCAGGCCGAGCTCCTCGCCCGCGTAGAGGAACGGGGTGCCCCGCATGGTGAGCGAGAGCACCGCCGCGGCGCGGGCGGCCTCGTCGGACCCGAGCCGGCTGCGATGGCGGACCCGGTCGTGGTTCGAGAGCACCCAGGTGGGCCAGTGGGGCTCGGCGAACTCGCGCTGGGTGGCGTCGATGACCGAGCGGAACGCGTCGGCGGTCCACGGCGTGTGCACCGGCCGGAAGTCGAACGCGAGGTGGAGCTCGTCGTCGTCGCCGAGGTAGGTGACCGCCTGGCCGGGCCGCAGCAGGTAGACCTCGCCCACCATCATCGGCTGGTGCGGGTACGAGTCGAGCACGGCACGGATGCGGCGCAGGAGCTCGTGGGTGAACGGCTCGTCGATGGCGACGACGATCATCGACGCGAGGTCGTCGGGCAGGTCGGCGAGCACCGTTCCCTTGCCGATCAGGTGGACGACGTCGGCCCGGAACCCGTCGACACCCCGGTCGAGCCAGTAGCGGAGCACGTCGTGCATCGCCGCCTCGACCTCGGGGTTCGCCCAGTTCAGGTCGGGCTGCTCGGCGAGGAAGGAGTGGAGGTAGTACTGACCGGTGGCCTCGTCGAAGGTCCACGCCGGTACGCCCTTGAACGTGGCGATCCAGTTGTTCGGCGGCCCACCGTCGGGCGCCGGGTCGCGCCACACGTACCAGTCGCGCTTCGGGTTGTCGCGCGAGGCGCGGGACTCGACGAACCAGGGGTGCTGGTCGGAGGTGTGGTTCGGCACCCAGTCGAGCAGCAGGCGCATGCCCCGCTCGTGGAGCCCGTCGATCAGGGCGTCGAAGTCGTCGTCGGTGCCGAACACCGGGTCGATCGCGGTGTGGTCGGCGACGTCGTAGCCGAAGTCGGCCATCGGGGAGACGAAGATCGGCGAGAGCCACACGGCGTCGACCCCGAGGTCGTCGAGGTGGTCGAGTCGGTCGACGATGCCCCGGAGGTCGCCGACCCCGTCGCCGTTCGCGTCGGCGAAGGAGCGGGGGTAGATCTGGTAGACGACGGCGTCACGCCACCACGGGTGCTGGTCCATCCCGCCAGCTTGCCCGATGGTTCACGCCGCGGGGCTGGGGTAGACCTGGGTCATGACCGAACAGAGCGAAGATCCCTCCACCCCCGACGTCATCGACAACGACCTCCACTCCCGCATCGAGCTCGTCCGCGGCGACGAACGGGCACAGCTCGTCTATCGGGTCGACGACGGGCGGCTCGTCCTCGAGCACACCGAGGTGCCCGAGAGCTGGGGCGGGCAGGGCATCGGCGGCCGCCTCGTGGAAGCGGCCCTCGTGAAGGCGGCGCGTGAGGGCCTCGAGGTCGACGCCCAGTGCCCCTTCGCCGCGCGCTGGATCGAGCGGCACCCCGACGAGGTCGCCGCGACACGCGGACGGTAGAGGCCACCGGCGCGCGCCCGGCGCCTACCCCTCGGGCTCGGCCGACCCGGACCGGAACATCGTCGACAGCGCGGGCCGCGGCTCGCGGACGATCGTGTACGGCGCGTCGGGCGACAGCTCGATGCCCACCGCGCCGTCGTCGATCGTCACGTGCAGCTCGTGGTCGCCGAGGCTGATGCCCCGCACGGTGAGGCTCCGGATCGACGCCGGGAGCTCGGGGTGGACGAACACCTGGCCCCGGGTCGCCCACGGGTCGAGGCGCAGCAGTACCCGGAGCCACAGGAGCGGCGCGGCGGCCGCCCAGGCCTGGGGCGAGCACGACGCGGGGTAGCTCGCCGGCACCGCGAGCTCGTCGCGGCTCAACCCGGCGAACAGCTCGGGCAGGCGGTGGGCCGACAGCGCCGCCGCCGCGAGCTGGCCGTCGATGATGCGGTGGGACTCCTCGACGAAGCCGTAGCGGGAGAGCCCGCTCGCGCAGATCGCGTTGTCGTGGGGCCACACCGACCCGTTGTGGTAGCTGATCGGGTTGTAGGCGGTCATCGAGCTGGCGAGGGTGCGCACCCCCCAGCCGTTGAACATCTCGGGCGACATGAGGCGTGCCGCCACGACCTCGGCGCGCTCGGGATCGACGATGCCGGTCCACAGGCAGTGGCCGACGTTGGAGGCGAGCGCGTCGATCTGACGCTTGTCCCGGTCGAGGCCGAGCACGTACCAGCCGTGGCGCTCGGACCAGAAGTCCTCGTTGAACCGCCGGCGCAGCGCCGCGGCCTCGTCCCGGTAGCGCACCGCGGTGATGTCGTCGCCCAGCTCTTCGGCGAGGTGGGCACGGGCGAGGTACGCCGCGTAGACGTAGCCCTGCACCTCGCAGAGGGCGATCGGCGGCTCGGCGAGCCGGCCGTCGGCGAAGCGCACGCCGTCCCACGAGTCCTTCCACCCCTGGTTCGCCAGGCCCCGCGGGTTGGTCCGCTGGTACTCGACGTACCCGTCGCCGTCGCGGTCGCCGAAGCGGGCGATCCACTCGAGCGCCCGGTCGACGTGGGGGAGCAGGGTCTTCGCCACGCCCTCGTCGTGACCCCACCGGCACATCTCGCCGACGAGCATCACGAACAGCGGGGTGGCGTCGATCGACCCGTAGTAGCGCTCGCCGCGGGCGAGGGCGGGCCCCTCCGCACCGGCGAAGCGCACCTCGTGGAGGATCTTGCCCGGCTCCTCCTCGGTGGTCGGGTTCACGTCGGTGCCCTGGAGGCGGGCGAGCGTCCTCGTCACGCCGAGCGCGAGCGACGGGTCGGCGATCAGGCACATCCATGCGGTGAGCAGGGCGTCGCGGCCGAACAACGTCATGAACCACGGCGCCCCGGCCGCGAGCACCGGGTCCTCCGGGTGCTCGGGGTCGAAGATCCGCAGCGAGCCGAGGTCTTCACCGGAACGGGCGAGCACCTCGCCGAGGGCCGGATGGTCGGACTCGACGAGGGGCAACGTCGCCCGCCACGTGTCGAGGCGGGCCGCCGCCACCGCGCCGAGGTCCTCCTCGCCCCCGTCCCGTGGGTCGATCGCCCGTCCGTCGACGGCGACGGTCACGCTGATGTCGACCTCCCACGACTCCCGCGGGTCGAGGGTGACCCTCCAGGTGGCGACGAGCGGCTCGACCTCGGCGGGCCGGGACCAGGCGACCGTGACCTCGCGGGTGGTGTCCTGGTCGTGGTGTCCGAGCACGATCCGCTCGGCGGAGAGCTCGTGGCTCCAGCTGCCCCTCGGGACGACGCGACCCTCCTTCACCTCGAACAGATCGGCGAAGTCGGCGTCGAGCGCGAGCTCGACCTGCAACGTGGCAGGTTCCAGCCCGAAGTTCTGCACGTGGATCCTCTCGCGCATGCCTCGGTCCACCTCGCGCCGGCGGAGCACGACGATCTCGGCGTCGGCCTTGCCGGCGGGCGGGTGCACCCGGCTCGCGAACGTCGCCCGGTAGGGATCCTCGGCGCTCACCGCCAGGCTCTCGGGCTCGCAGTCCCCGACCCGGAGCTGCCAGCGGGAGAGCACCCGGCGGTCGAGCACGAACAGCCCCTCGGGCAGCGAGGGGTCGATGTCGCCGCTGCGGGACGACCGGCAGAACGTCTGGCCCTCGACGAGGGTGACCGAGCCGCCGGCGGTGACGAGCGACGGGACGGCCGCCGTGGTGTCCCAGGGCGAGGTGTCGCCGGCCGGCCTCACGGAGCGGTTCCGCCGTGGGCGACGAGGTCACGGCCGAGGCCGTCGTCGATGTGTCGGCTGTAGAAGTCGACGTGGTCGGCGGCCATGCGCTCGATCGAGAACCGGCGCTCCACCGCCCTGCGGCACGCCCCACGGTCGAGCTCGCCGACCCGCTGCACGGCCTCGACGAGGCGGTCGACGCCGGTGGTGACGAACCCGGTGACCGAGTCGTCGACGATCTCGGGCGCGGCCCCGAACGGTGTGACGACCACGGGGGTGCCGTGGGCGAGCGCCTCGATCATCACCATGCCGAACGGCTCGGGCCAGGCGATCGGGTTCAGCAGGCAGACGGCGTCGCGGAGCAGGGCCGCCTTGTCGGCACCGCCGAGCTCGCCGAGGTACTCGACGTCGTCGCCGAGGTGGGGACGGACGTGCGCCTCGAAGTACGCCCGCTCGGGGGCCTCGCGCATCTTCGCCGCGATGCGGAGCGGGATGCCGGCGCGGCGGGCCACCTCGATCGCGGTGTGCACGCCCTTGTCGGGGCTCATCCGCCCGAGGAACGCGGCGTAGCCACCCGAGCCGCTCCCGGGTCGGTGGGCGTCGAGATCGACCCCGTGGTGGATGACCGTCGCCACCGGGATGTCGCCGGCGGTCGAGGCCTGGTGGTGGGAGATGGCGATGATCGGCACGTGCGCCGCGGTGTGGCGGTAGATGGCGGCGAGGTCGCCGTCGAAGGGCCCGTGGTTGGTGGTGACCACCGGGACGCCCGAGAGCGTGCCCCACGCGAGCCCGGTGATGGTGTGGTCGTGGATGATGTCGGCACCCCAGGTGACCGCGGCCGCGTAGGAGTCGATGACGTGGGCGAGCTCGGCGGCCGGTCGAGCGTTGTCGGTGCCGAGCGCGTGCTCGACGACCCAGAAGCGGTCGACCGGGCAGGTGCTGTCGCCGGTCGCGCAGAGCAGGACCTCGTGACCGGCTCGGACGAGGCCTCGGCAGAGGCCGTCGAGCACCAGCTCGGTGCCGCCGTAGGCGGTCGGCGGAACGGGTAACCAGGGGGGTGCGATGATCGCGATCCTCATGATCGTCAACCTCCGTGCGAAATCAGCCCGCGCAGTGGCGTCGAACGTGAGATCGGGCGGACCGCGCATCTGAGCGGCGGCGCTCCGAGACGCGCGTCTCCTTGCATCTCTCTCCTTCATCTAGCCCGATTCCTGACGGATTCGCAACGGGCGAAGGTCCCTACTTGTGGCCCCGTCGGACGGGCGCCAAGGTGGGGCATGGCTGACGTGCCCACCGACGATCCCCGCCCCGACGAGCTGCGCCGCGCGCCCTCCCTCGTCGTGGTGAACACCGGGCCAGGGAAGGGGAAGAGCACCGCGGCGATGGGCGTCATGCTGCGGGGGGTCGCACGCGGCTGGTCGGTGGCCGTCGTGCAGTACCTGAAGTCGGGCACCTGGCGCACCGGCGAGGAGGCGATCGGCCGGCAGCTCGGGGTCGACTGGTGGGCGATGGGGGAGGGCTTCACCTGGGACTCCGACGACCTGTCGGTCGACGAGGCGGTCGCCGCCGAGGCGTGGGCCCACTCGAAGGCGCTCATCGAGGCCGGCCGGCACCGCCTCGTCGTCCTCGACGAGATCACCTACCCGATGAACTGGGGCTGGATCGACACCGCCGAGGTCGTCGCCACCATCGCCGGACGGCCCGAGGACGTGAACATCGTGTGCACCGGCCGCGACGCCCCCGATGCGCTCGTCGAGGTGGCCGATACGGTCACCGAGATGGCACAGGTGAAGCACGCGTACGACCGGGGCATCCGGGCGAAGAAGGGCATCGACTACTGACCGTCGAGATCCGAGCGGGAGGTCGTGCCCGCGCCGTGGCACCGCCCCCCTGATCTCGTATGCTCTCGCCACCTCTGACGGCCGCACCGTCCTGTATCCGAAGGCAGACTCCGTGAGCGCAGTGGACTTGCAGGCATCCGGGAGCGGGCTCATCCCGTACCGCCCGGGGCTCGACGGGCTGCGCGCGGTCGCGGTCGGCGGCGTCCTGCTCTTCCACGGTGGGTTCACCTGGCTCGCCGGTGGGTTCCTCGGCGTGTCGATGTTCTTCACCCTGTCGGGGTTCCTCATCACCTCGTTGCTCGTCGCCGAGCAGACCCGCGACGGACACATCGACCTCCGCCACTTCTGGAGCCGGCGGTTCCGGCGGCTCCTCCCCGCCGCACTCGTCGCCCTCGCCGGCATCGGCGTGTTCGGGCTCACCGTCGCCACCGCCGAGCAGGCCGAGCGGCTGTCGGGCGACATCGCCGCCGCGCTCGCGTACGTCGCCAACTGGCGCTTCGTGCTCGGGGAGACGTCCTATGGCGAACTGTGGAGCGAACCATCGCCGGTCCTCCACTTCTGGTCACTCGCGATCGAGGAGCAGTTCTACGTCGTGCTCCCGCTGCTCGTCGGGGTCACCTTCTGGCTCGGCAAGGGCCGCCGTGGTGTGCTCGCCGCGGTGCTCGTCGTCGTCACCGCGGCCTCCGTCGGTTCGGCCTTCGTCCTCGGCACCGGCGACCTCGACCGCATCTACTTCGGCACCGACACCCGTGCCGCCGAGATGCTCGTCGGATCGCTCCTCGCTGTCGGCGTCGCGATGGCGGGGCCACGCCTGCGGGAGCGGGCGGGGTGGGTCCTGACCTTCGCCGGGGCCGCCGCCCTCGTCGCGCTCGGCGCCCTCATGTCGCTCGTCGACACCTCGACGATGTGGCTCTACGAGGGTGGCCTGCCCGCCATCGCCCTGCTCAGCGCCCTCACGATCCACGTCGCCACCCGCGAGGGCCCCCTCGCCCGGGTGCTGTCGGTGCGCCCCCTCCACTGGCTCGGGACGCGCTCCTACGGCATCTACCTCTTCCACTGGCCGGTGTTCCTCTGGCTCGACCCCGACACGGTGGGCACCGACGGCGTCGCCCTCTTCGCCCTCCGGCTCGCAGTCACCTTCGCCATCGCCGAGGTGTCGTACCGGTTCGTCGAATCGCCCATCCGGCACCGGCGCGCCCTGCGCCGCACGTTCCTGCCCGCCATCCCCCCGGCCAGCGCGGTGGTGCTCGCGATCGGCCTCGTCGCCACGGCCACCGCCCCGGCGCCGCTGATGTTCATCGACCAGACGGTCGACGCCCTGCCGCCGCCCCCGACTGTCGTCGACGACGGCGCGACCCGGCCCGTCGAGCTCGACGGCGACGCCGAGCCCCGCACCTGGCCCTACGTGTTGATCGGCGACTCGTTCGCGACGCTGCTCGACGACGAGCTCGAGTCGGCGCTGCAGCGGCGTTCGGGCGTCGAGCTCCACGACGCCACCTCCGAGGACTGCACCTGGTACCAGGTGGTGGTCGAGGGCGGTACCGGCGGGTGCGCCGACCTCGTCGACCGTTGGGCGGAGGAGTCCGCGGGCGCCGAGCTGGTCGTGGTGTCCCTCGGTGTCGGATCGCCGGCGTTCGAGCCTCGGGGCGAGGTCGACGAGACCCGGCTCCTCGACGGTCTGCGCACCCTGCGCGGCCGGTTGCCCGACACCACCGAGGTCGTCTGGGTCACCCAGCCCCTGTTGCTCGAGGCGGGCGCGCCGGAGGCACGCCTGGTGCCGGCCGCGGAGACCGCGTGGGCGGCCCTCGACCAACTGTCGCGTGCGGTCGCGGCGGTCGGCGCGGAGCACGAGGACCAGGTGCTCGACCTCGCGGCGTACATGACCCCGCCCGAGCGGCCCGACGGCACCGCGGTGCTCGACCACGACGCGGCGGTCATCACCCTCGGGCTCGGCTGGATCGCCGACCAGCTGAGCCGGCCCCGGGCTCCCGACGGGGTGATCCGCCTGCTCATCGTCGGTGACTCGATCGCCTACAACCTCGGCCGGGGGTTCGAGCAGGTGGCGGCCGACCGGTCCGACCTGTCGGTGTGGAACGTCGGCACCGCAGGCTGTGGGTTGGTGCGGGCCGGCGAGAGCCCGCCCGACGAGTTCCAGCCCTCGGTCCTCTGCGACCTGTGGCCCGATCGCTTCGAGGAGCAGATCGAGGTGTTCGACCCCCACCTCGTGTTCGTCGTCTCCGGTGGCTGGGACCTCCTCGACCGCCGCCGGCCCGGGTGGGACGAGTTCAAGGAGCCGGGCGACCCGGTCTACGACGCGTACCTCCAGAGCGAGTACGAGTTCGCCCTCGACGTCCTCACCGCCCGGGGGGCCAAGGTCGTGTGGGGCATCACCCCGTGCGTCGCCGAGTCACACTCGGGATCGGTGTTCGCCGCTGACCGCAAGGTGTACCAGGTGAGGGTGCTCGAGGCGCTCGACGCCGCCCACGACGACCTCACCCTGCTCGACCTCGACCCGCTCGCCTGTCCCGACGGGCGGTTCACCAACACGATGGGCGAGATCCGCAACTTCCGGCCCGACGGCGTGCACTACTCCGACGAAGGTGCCCGGTGGATGGCGGGCCGCCTCATCCCGACCCTGCTCGCCCCCTGGTCACCAGGTGTCGACGCATGGTCGGGTCGGGGCTGAGGCGGGGTCCCGCGGCGGGGCCACGAGCATCGTCGTGATCCACCGCCGGGTGTCGGCGGGGTCGATCACGTCGTCGATCTCGAAGACCGACGCGGCGTTCACCGCCTTCCCCCGCTCGTACATGCGGGCCACCATCGAGTCGTAGAGCGCCTGTCGTTCGTCGGGGTCCTCGACGGCGTCGAGCTCGCGGCGGTACGCGAGCTTCACCGCGCCTTCGAGACCCATGCCGCCGAGCTCGCCGGTGGGCCAGGCCACGCAGAACAGCGGGGTCTTGAAGCTCCCGCCCGCCATCGCCTGGGCGCCGAGGCCGTAGGCCTTGCGGAGGATGACCGTGCCGATCGGCACCGACAGGTTCGCACCGTTGACGAACATCCGCGACATGTGCCGCACCGACGCGTGGCGCTCGGACTCGGTGCCGACCATGAACCCCGGGGTGTCGCAGAGCGTCACGATCGGCAGGCCGAACGCGTCGCACAGCTGCATGAACCGGGCCGCCTTGTCGGCCGCGTCGTGGTCGATGGCGCCGCCGAGGTGGGCGGGGTTGTTCGCGAGCAGCCCCATCGGGCGCCCCTCGATGCGCACGAGGGCGGTGAGGATGCCGATACCGAAATGCGGCCGCAGCTCGAGGACCGAGTCGGCGTCGGCGAGGGCGTGGACGACCCGACGCACGTCGTAGACACGCAGTCGGTTCTCCGGCACGAGGTGGCGCAGCGCCCGCTGGTCGGCGCACTCCCAATCGTCGACCGGGCCCTGGAAGTAGGAGAGGTAGCGCTTCGCCACCTCGACCGCCTCGGCTTCGTCGGCCACCGCCACGTCGACCACGCCGTTCGGCACCTGCACCGACAGGGGACCGACCGCGTCGGGCTCGACGACGCCGAGGCCACCACCCTCGATCATCGCCGGGCCGCCCATGCCGATCGTCGCGCTCTGGGTCGCGATGACGACGTCGCAGCAGCCGAGCAGGGCGGCGTTGCCGGCGAAGCACCGGCCGGCGGCGATGCCCACCAGCGGCACCGTGCCGCTCAGGCGGCCGAAGAGGTGGAAGGCCATAGTGGCGAGGCCCGAGATCGTGCTGGTGTCGGTGTCGCCCGGCCGCCCGCCGCCGCCCTCGGCGAAGAGCACGACCGGCAGCCGCTGGGACTCGGCGAGCTCGAACAGCCGGTCCTTCTTGATGTGGTTGTGGTGGCCCTGGGTGCCGGCGAGGACCATGTAGTCGTAGGAGGCGACGACACACCGGCTCCGGTCGGGACCGAACCGATCGGCGTTCACGGTGGCGACGCCCCCGACGAGGCCGTCGGCCGGCGTGCGCTCGATGAGCTCCTGCTCGTCGCGGCGGCGTCGCTGTGCGGCGATGGCGAGCGGGCCGTACTCGACGAAGCTGCCGGGGTCGACGAGGTCGGCGAGGTTCTCGCGGGCGGTGCGGTGACCGGTGCCGTGCCGGCGCGCGACCGCATCGGGGCGGGCGTCGTCGAGGCCGAGCGCGTGGCGGTCGACGACGGCCTGGAGGTCGGGTCGGATCGCGTCGAGGTCGACGCCGGCGAGCGGGTCGACGTCCTCGGTGGCGGCCTCCCCGACGGTGTCGACGCGGAGCAGCACCTGACCCTCGGCGACCGTCTCACCCGGCGCGACGAGCAGCTCTCGGACGACGAGGTCGGCGGGCGCGGTGAGCTCGTGCTCCATCTTCATCGCCTCGATGACGACGAGCTGCCCGCCTGCGGCCACCTCGTCGCCCGGCGCGACGTCGACAGCGACCACCGTGCCGAGCGTCGGAGCGGTGACCTCCGAGCGGGAGCCGGAGCCCGGATCCGAGAGGCGGTCGGCGGGTGCGAGCTCGGCGATCAGCTCGTCGGCGAGGGTGGTGGTGACCTGCCAGGCGTGGAGCCGGGGATGGGCGGCGATCGACCCGAGCACGTCGAGGTTGGTGGCCACGCCGTCGACGACCATCTCCCGGGCGGCGTGGGCGAGGCGGCGCAGCGCCTGGTCGAGCGCGCTGCCCCGCGCGGTGATCTTCGCGACGAGCGGGTCGAACGCCGCGGTGACCTCGGTGCCGGCGGCAACGCCGTGGTCGAGACGCACCCCGGGCCCGCCGGGCGGTTCGAACCGGGTGACGGTGCCGGAGGCGGGCAGGCGCGTGCCGCCGGGGCCGACCCGCTCGGCGAGCACCCGGCCCTGCACCGCGACGCCACGGGGGACGAGCGGCTCGGTGAGGCCGAGGTCGGCGAGCGACGCACCCCAGGCGAGCAGGATCTGGATGGCGACGAGGTCGAGCCCGGTGACCTCCTCGGTGACCGTGTGCTCGACCTGGAGGCGGGGGTTGGCCTCGATGAACACGTAGGAGCCGTGGTCGAGATCGACGAGGAACTCGACGGTGGCGAGGCCGCGCAACTCGGTGGCTGCGGCGAGGGTGGTCGCCGCCTCGGTCAGGCCCTGGCGGGTCGCGTCGGGCAGGTCGGGCGCGGGCGCGACCTCGAGCAGCTTCTGGAACCGACGTTGCAGCGTGCAGTCGCGGTCGCCGAGGGCGAGCACGGCGCCCGTGCCGTCGCCGACGACCTGCACCTCGACGTGACGAGCCGCCGAGAGGTAGCGCTCGACGTAGAGCGATCCGTCGCCGAAGGCCGCGGCCGCCTCCGAGCCGGCGCGCTCGTAGGCGTCGGGGAGCTCGGCGGGGTCGTGGACGATGCGCAGTCCCCGACCGCCGCCACCCGCGATCGCTTTCACCGCGAGCGGCCCCGGGTGGGCCTCGGCGAACTCGGTGGCGGCGCGCAGCGACGTGGCGGCGTCGGTACCCGGCAGGACGGGGACGCCGCGCTGGCGGGCGAGACGCCGGGCCGCCGCCTTGTCGCCGAACACCGACAGGACGCGAGGCGACGGGCCGATGAACGTGAGGCCGGCCTCCGCACAGAGTCGGGCGAAGTCGGCCTGTTCGCTGAGGAACCCGTAGCCCGGGTGCACCGCGACACACCCCGCCTCCTCGGCCGCGGCGACGATGGCCGGCCCGTCGAGGTACGGAGCAGCCCCCGCGCCCGCCACGTGGACCGCGTGGGGCGCGAAGCGGACGTGGACCCCGTCGCGGTCGTCGTCGCCGTGGATCACCACCGGGCGCAGGCCGAGGTCGAGGCAGCTGCGCACGATGCGCACCGCGACCTCGCCACGGTTGGCGATCAGGACCCCCTCGTCGCTCATCTCACCCCCCACTCACCCCGCAGGTCGAGCTGACCCTACCGCCGTCACCTCGGCCGCTGCCGCGTCGTCGCCGACCTCGACGTGGATCGACACGGCCGCGGACCGTCGCGACGGCCCGCGGCCGTGTCGATCAGGTTGCCCGGGTGCCGAGACGGACGGTGACCTCCCGCTCCTCGCGGTCGGCGTCGACGACGGTGAGACGCACCTCGTCGTCGGGATCGGACCGGCGGATGGCGTCGACGAGGGAGGCGGCGTCGCCGATCACCCGGTCGTCCACCGCGGTGACGAGATCGCCGGCCTCGAGGCCCGCCTCGTCGGCCGGGCTGTCCGGCTCGACCGCGGTGATCAGCGCGCCCCGGCTCCCGTCGGCGGGGTCGGCGACCGTCACGCCGAGGTAGGCCCGCGCCCGCGGTCGGGTCGTCGACGGCGACTCGCCGCCCCGCAGCCGCTCGACCACCTCGGCGGCACGATCGATGTCGATGGCGAAGCCGATGTTCTCGACCGCCTGCCCCATCCCCGTCGTCGCGACGGCGGTGTTGATCCCGATGACCCGTCCGCGGGCGTCGACGAGGGGGCCGCCGGAGTTGCCCGACGAGATCGACGCGTCGGTCTGGATGAGGCCGGTGATCGTCCCGAATCGGGTGTCGATCGAGCGGCCGAGGGCCGACACGATGCCCCGGGTCACCGACGGCCCGCCGCGCAGACCGAGCGCGTTGCCGATGGCGATGACCTCGTCGCCGACCTGCACGTCCTCGGTCGAGCCCAGCTCGGCGGGCACGAGGGAGTCGACGTCGTCCACCCGGAGCAGGGCCAGGTCGTTCTCGCGGTCGAGGCCGAGCAGCTCGGCATCGCGGCTGCGGGCCTCGCCGGCGAGGGTGACCCGGATCGTCGATGCGCCCTCGACGACGTGGGCGTTCGTGAGGATCTCGCCGTCGGCGGTCAGCACGACCCCGCTCCCCGCACCCCGACCGGCCCGGCCGAAGGGGCCGTCGAGCTCGGTCTGGATCGCGACGACGGACGGACCGACCCGCTCGACGAGGGCGGGCACGTCGATCGCGCCCTCGGTGGAGACGATCGGCCGGCTCTCGGATGCCGGAGTGGTGGTCGCGGTGGCGTCGGGACCGTCGGCGAGGAGCGTCGCCGTCAGCGCGCCGGCGAGGGCGCCCGCGCCGAGCGCGAGGAGGACGAGCAGTGCCACGAGCCGCGCGCCGACGCCCGCGCCCCGGTGGCCGGGCGGCTTCTCGGGCGGAGGGGTCGAGGGCTCCTGGGAGGTCGGGGGCGGCGCCGCGGGCGGCGGCGGAGGCGCGGCCGAGACGCCGGGTGGGAGGAGGATGGTCGGACGCTCGTTCATGTCTCCGAGCGTGACGGGTTCAGCTTGGAGAACCCTGAGAACCCGGTTGGAGGTCGGTCAACGCGCCGGGCAGGTCGACGACGACGTGGCACCCCTGCCCCGGTGCGGTCAGCATCGTCACCGCGCCGCCGTGGCGTTCGACCACCGAGCGGACGATCGAGAGGCCGAGGCCCGACCCCCGCTCCCCGGCGCGGGTGCGGGCCGAGTCGGCCCGGTAGAAGCGCTCGAAGACGTGGGCGGCCACCTCGGGTTCGAGGCCCTGGCCGCGATCGGCCACCTCGAGGCGTCCGCCGAAGCTCGTCGGCCCGACCCGCACGTGAACCGGGACGTCGGGTTCGGTGTGCACGAGCGCGTTGGTGAGCAGGTTGGCCACCACCTGGCGCAGCGCGGCCTCGTCGCCGAGCACCGTCGTCGCTCCGAGCTCGACGCTGATCGGCCGCTCGGGTTGGGCGGCACGGGCGTCGCGGACAGCATCGGCGGCGAGCTCGTCGAGGGCGACCGGCTCCCGGGTCGGCTCGCCGCCCTGGTCGAGCCGCTCGAGCAGCAACAGGTCGTCGACGAGCGCGCTCATCCGCTGGGTCTCGGCAGCGAGGCGGCCCATCGCCTCGTCGAGCTGCTCGGGCTCGCGGAGGCCGCCCGCCTGCCAGAGCTCGGCGTAGCCCCGGATGGAGGTCAGCGGCGTGCGCAGCTCGTGGGAGGCGTCGGCCGCGAAGCGCCGGACGCGCTCCTCGGACCGCTCGCGCTCGACGAAGGCCTGCTCGATCTGGGCGAGCATGGAGTTGAGCGCGCGGGCGAGCCGTCCGGCCTCGGTGCGCTCGTCGAGCGGCTCGACGCGGCGGCTGAGGTCGCCGGCCGCGATCTCGTCGGCGGTCGCCGCCATCGCGACGACGGGGCGGACGCCGAGGCGCACCACCCACCACGCGACCGCGGCGAGGGTGAGGAGCACCGCGAGCGACGCCCCGATCTGGATGATCCGGGCCCGGGAGAGCGCGGCCTCGACGTCGGCGAGGTCGATGCCGACGACGAGGATCGAGTTCGCGCCGGCGTCGACCGCCGCGACCCGCCAGCGGACCTCGCCGTCGGCGCTGGTGGCGGTGAAGGGAGCGGTCGCCGCCGACCGGCTCGTCACCCGTTCCGCCAACTCACGTGCGCCGAGCACCGGCGGCGACACGTCGAACAGTCCGGTGCCGAACTGGACGATGGTGCCGCTCGACAGGTCGGCGAGCCCGAGGAACAGGTTGGTGAGGGGTTCGGGCTCGTCCGCCCCGGGACGGATCTCGACCCGCGTGCGCAGAACCGGCATCGACGCCGCGTCGGCGAGTTGGTCGTCGACCCGGCCGACGAGGTAGCGCTCGAAGGTCGCGGCGAGCACGAGGTTCGACACGACGAGCACCGCGGCGACGAGCCCGATGCCGAGCAGGACCCGTTGGCGCAGGGTCACGGGTCGACCCGCATCACATAGCCGACGCCTCGCACGGTCTTGATGAGCGGTTCGCCGAGCGCGTCGATCTTCTTGCGGAGGTAGCTGATGTAGGTCTCGACGACCGAGGCGTTGCCGTCGAAGTCGTACTGCCAGACGTGGTCGAGGATCTGCTGCTTGCTGAGCACCCGGCCGGCGTTGGCGAGCAGGAACCGCAGCAGCTTGTACTCGGTGGGGGAGAGGTCGACGACCTGCCCCGCCCGGCGCACGAGGTGGGCGTCGTCGTCGAGCTCGAGGTCGGCGAGGGTGAGCACCGAGTCGGTGTCGTCGCCGTGGCGGCGGAGGATCGCGTGGACCCGGGCCACCACCTCCTCGACCGAGAAGGGCTTGGTGACGTAGTCGTCGCCGCCGAGGGTGAGCCCCCGCACCTTGTCCTCGGTGGCGTCGCGGGCGGTGAGGAAGAGCACCGGCACCTTCGACCCCTCGAGGCGCAGGCGTCGCACCACCTCGAACCCGTCGAGGTCGGGCAGCATCACGTCGAGCACGACGAGGTCGGGATCGACCTCCCGCACCGCGTCGAGCGCGGCGCGACCCGTCGCGGCGACCGCCACCTCGAAACCGAAGTGGCGGAGCGTCGCCTCGAGCAGGAACGTGATGTTCGCCTCGTCGTCGACGACGAGCACCCGACGACCCGGCGTCGTGGTCATGGCAACCTCCTCGGAGGCTCCCAGGGTCGCGACCGGCCCTCAGGCGACCCTGGGAACTTCCTGTGAGTATGCCGTGAGCCCCGCCGCGGGGTGCCGCGCCCCGGGCGGGCGAGGGCTACTCGCTCGCGGGGGTCAGCATCCCGTAGTGGCCGTCGTAGCGGCGGTAGAGGATGCGGGCCCGCTCGGTGTCGGGGTCGCGGTAGAGCACCCACGGATCGCCGGTCTCGTCGAGGACGAGGCGCGCCTCGTTCGTCGTCAACACCGGCACCGGCGACGGGTCGAGCTCGACGTCGGCGACGGTCGTGATCGCGTCGGGCGACGGCGCCTCGCCGTTGGCGAATCGGAGGCCGTAGGTGCCCTCGGGCGTGCGCCAGACGGCGGCGTCGAAGCCGGTCTCGGCCTCGGTGAAGAGGAAGAAGTCGTAGTCCATCGACTCGAGGTCGAAGATCGCCTCGTCGATCGTCGAGTCGGGGGTGCTGAACGACTTGCGGCGCACGATCTCGCGCTCTGCGGCCGGACGGTCGTAGAACGGCCGGCGCTCGGTGACGGCCGGCGGACGCCATCCGTCCTCGGTGCCTGCGGCCCGTCGGCGCATCGCCTGGCGGTACTCGTTCAACGAGGTGAGCTGGCGACGCAGCCTCGCATCGAGCAGGTCGACCGCCTCGTCGATCGTCGTGGCCGCCACGTGCACCCGCACGGGCTCGCCGTTCACGTCGAGGAGGAGTCGGGCCTGGGCGGGGCGCTCGCGTGCCGGCTCCTGGTCGAGCGTCAGCCGGAGATCGGTGTGCAGGACCGGGACGTCGAGGCTGCGGATCAGACGGTCGATCTTGTCGATCGCACGCTCTCGGCTGCGGACCGGGACGTCGTCATCGCTCGAGATCTGAACGCTCATGCCTGCTCCTCGGTTGTCGATGGTGGGGTTGCACAGCCCGGGCGGGGTCGCCGGCGGTGAGCCGCGACCTCCTCGGCCGGCGGGCTGCACCCCCACCATCGACGGTTCCTGCACCCCGTGCAAGGGGCCAACGTCCCGGGGTCGGCGGCCGAGCGGCCCACGGGGTCGCCCTACTTGCGGTCATCATTCGTCCGCATGATCGGCGATGCTGTGGACATGGGTGACCCGAGTGGCCGCATGCTCCACCTCCTCTCGCTCCTCCAGACCCACCGGTTCTGGCCGGGGCCCGAGCTGTGCTCGCGCCTCGAGGTGAGCCCGCGCACGCTGCGCCGCGACATCGACCGGCTGCGCGAGCTCGGCTACCTCGTCGAGTCCACCCGGGGCATCGAGGGTGGCTACCGGCTCTCGGCGGGCGCCGACCTCCCGCCGCTCCTGCTCGAGGACGAGGAGGCGGTGGCCATCGGCGTCGGACTGCGCGCCGCCGCCGACGGCTCGGTCGCCGGCATCGAGGACGCCGCCTTGCGGGCCCTCGCCAAGCTCGAGCAGGTGATGCCCGCCCGGTTGCGGCGGCGGGTCAACGACCTCGGCTCGGTCACCGTGCCGATGTCCACCGGTGGGCCCACCGTCGACTGGTCGGTGCTCACCGTGCTCGCCGAGGCGTGCCGCGACTCGTTCCGCGTGCATTTCACCTACACCGCCTACGACGGCACCTCCACCGAGCGGACCGTCGAACCCCATCGCCTGGTCTCGGCCGGTCGGCGCTGGTACCTCGTCGCGTGGGACATCGACCGGCGCGACTGGCGCAGCTTCCGGGTCGACCGCATCACCTCCGAGGTCGACCCGCTGACCCGGTTCAACCCCCGCCCGCTCCCGGCGGCCGACGCCGCCACCTTCGTCGCCGAGGGCATCGAGTCGATCGGCCGCGAGCACGAGGCGACCCTCACGGTCGAGGCGCCTGCCGACGAGATCGCCGTGCGGGCGCGCTGGTTCGGCGGGAAGGTCGAGCCACTCGACGCCGAACGCTGCACGGTGCGTCTCGGTGGCGAGTCGCTCGACTGGCTGGCGGCGTGCGTCGGCCTGCTCGGCGCGGAGGTCACCGTCGAGGAGCCGGCCGAGCTGCGGGAGCGGCTCGCGGAGGTGTCGGACCGGCTCGGACGTGCCGCGGGCTGAGGCCGTGGGCTCGTGGCTCGCCCACGGCCCCAACCCGGGAGGTCGGACGGCGCTAGCCCAGGCCGACCTCTTGGAGGGCCCGTCGGGTGAGGACCCTCGCGAGATGCCGTCGGTACTCGGCGTCGGCGTTGAGGTCGTCGGTCGGCGACGTGCCCTCGGTGGCCGCCTCGGCCGCCTCGGCCGCACTCGCCCCCGAGGCGATCGCCGACTCCACCGCGGTGGCCCGCAGCGGGGTCGACCCCATGTTCACGAGGCCGACACCGGTGTGGCCGTTGTGCACCACCATCGCGCCGACGATGGCCCAGTCCTGGGCCCGCCGGTTGAACTTCTGGTAGCTCCAACGGGCACCCGGGGTCTTCGGCAGACGGATCTCGGTGAGCAACTCGTCGGGGCCGAGCGCCGATTCGAAGTAGCCGGTGAAGAACTCGCTCGCCGGGATCTGCCGCTCACCGCCCGGGCCCTTCGCGACGAGCGTGCCGCCGAGCGCGAGGATCGCCGCGGGCAGATCCGACGCCGGGTCGCTGTGGGCGATCGACCCGCCGAGGGTGCCGCAGTGGCGCACCTGCGGATCGCCCACCACCGCGGCGACGCCCTTCACGAGGGGGCACTGCTCGGCGAGCAGATCGCTCGTCTCGAGCTGGTGGTGGGTGGTGAGCGCCCCGATGGCGATGTGGTCGCCGGCGTCGCGAACGTACGACAGGTCGTCGAGGCGACCGACGTCGACGAGCACCGCGGGCACCGCGAGGCGCAGCTTCATCATCGGCAGGAGCGAATGGCCCCCGGCGAGCAGCTTGGCGTCGTCGCCGTGCTCGCCGAGCAGCTCGACGGCGTGGTCGGCGGACTCGGCCCGCACGTAGTCGAAGGCGGCGGGGATCATGCTGCACCTCCTTGCTGCTGG
>CAZAVX010000003.1:71542-76286 GCA_964488835.1 uncultured Iamiaceae bacterium
TGGATCGCCTGCCAGACCCGCCGTGGGGAGGCGGGCATCTCCAGGTCGTGGATGCCGTAGGGCGCGAGGGCGTCGCACACCGCGTTCATCACCGCGGCGGCCGACCCGATGGTGCCGGCCTCGCCGATGCCCTTCACCCCCATGGGGTTGGTGGGGCTCGGCGTGACCGTCGCGTCGAGCCGGTAGTGGGGCGCCTCGACCGCGGACGGCACGAGGTAGTCGCCGAAGTTCACCGTGCGGAGCTGGCCGTCGGCGTCGTAGACGACCTCCTCCCACAGCGCCTGGGCGACGCCCTGGAGGATGCCGCCGTGGACCTGACCCTCGACGATGAGCGGGTTCACCTGGTTGCCGCAGTCGTCGACCGCGACGTAGTCGCGCAGCTGCACGCGGCCGGTCTCGGTGTCGATCTCCACGACCGCCACGTGGGTGCCGAACGGGAACGTGAAGTTCGGCGGATCCCAGCTCACCTGCGCTTCGAGGTTGGGTTCCACCCCCTCGGGCAGGTCGTGGGCGGTGAACGCAGCCATCGCCACGTCGCCGAGCGCCGCCTGGCGGCTCGGCGTGCCCTTCACCCGGAACGCCCCGTCGACGAGCTCGAGGTCGTCCTCGCTCGCCTCGAGCTGGTGGGCGGCGATCTTCTTCGCCTTCTCCACCACCCGCTCGGTGGCGTGGTAGACGGCGGTGCCGCCGACCGACAGCGACCGCGAGCCGTAGGTGTCGAGGCCGTATGGCGCCACCGCGGTGTCGGAGTGGAGCACCTCGACCATGTCGGGATCGATGCCGAGGCGGTCGGCGACGATCATCGACCAGCTCGTCTCGTGGCCCTGCCCGTGGGGTGCGGTGCCGGTGATGACCTGCACGGTGCCGGTGGGCAGCAGCCGCACGGTGGCCGATTCCCAACCGCCGGCGCCGAAGTTCAGCGACGCGAGCACGCGGCTCGGGGCGAGCCCGCACATCTCGACGTAGGTGACCATGCCGATGCCGAGCTGGACGGGATCGTTCTCGTCGCGCCGGCGCTGCTGCTCGGCGCGCAGGTCGTCGACCCGTGCGAGCTCGAGTGCCTTCGCGAGGTTGGTGTGGTAGTCGCCGCTGTCGAACTCGAGACCCGCGGCCGACGCGTAGGGGAACTTGTCGGCGGGGATGAAGTTGCGCCGGCGGATCTCCTCGGAGGTGACCCCCACCTCGCGGGCGAGCGCTTCGATGGCCCGCTCGATGGCGTAGGCCGCCTCGGGCCGGCCGGCACCCCGGTACGCGTCGGTGGGCGTCTTGTTCGTGAACACGCCCGTGCACGTGAACGAGTAGGCCGGCACGTCGTAGACGCCGTGGTAGAGGAACGCGCCGAGCAGGGGGATGCCCGGGGTGACGAGCTGGAGGTAAGCGCCCATGTCGGCGAGGATGCGGGCCCGCACGGCGGTGATCTTCCCGTCGGCGTCGGCGGCCAGCTCGATGTCCTGGATCTGGCCGCGGCCCTGGATGGTGGACTGGGCGGCCTCCGAGCGGGTCTCGGTCCAGCGCACCGGCCGGCCGAGCTTCTTCGCCAGGCCGACCGCCAGCATCTCCTCGGAGTACACGTTGAGCTTCGAGCCGAAGCCTCCCCCCACCGACGGGGCGATGACCCGGATCTTGTGCTCGGGGAGGCCGGTGACCACCGCGGTCATCAGCTTGAGGATGTGGGGGATCTGGGTGGAGGAGTAGAGCGTCATCTCGCCGCCGTGGGGAGCGGGCACGGCGACGACGCCGCGGGGCTCCATCGCGCCGGGGATGAGGCGCTGTTGCACGTAGCGCTCGCTGACGGTGTGGGCCGCCTCGGCGAAGGCCCGCTCGACGCCCTCGGGATCGGGTTCGAGCTGCCAGGTGTAGGACCGATTCGTGCCGAGCTCGTCGTGGATGACGACCCGGTCGCTCGCCGCGTCCTCGAGGTCGACGACCGCCTCGAGCGGCTCGTAGTCGACCACCACACGCTCGACGGCGTCGATGGCCGAGGCCTTGGAGTCGGCGAGCACCACGGCGACGATGTCGCCGACGTGGTTGGCCTGGCTGGTGGCGACGGGCAGGTGCGCGGGGTTCTTCATGTCCTCGGTGACCTGCCACGCACACGGCAGGGGGCTGGCCCACAGGTCGGCGAGGTCGGCGCCGCTGAATGCGTCGTGGACGCCGTCCATGGACCGGGCGTCGCCGAGGTCGACCGACACGATGCGGGCACGGGCATGGGGGCTGCGGACCAGACCCATCCACAGCGCGCCCTGGATGACGAGATCGTCGACATAGCGCGCCTCGCCGGTGAGCAGCTCGGGGTCCTCCTTGCGGAGCCGGCGGGTGCCGAGCACGGCGCCGCTCGTGGTGGCGGTGTCGACCCGCTCCTCGGAGATCGTCATGACGCACCTCCTCCGGTGACCGCCTCGGGTTCGCGGAGATCGACCTCGGTGCCGTTCGCCGCGGCGAGCACGGACTTCACGATGTTCTGGTAGCCGGTGCAGCGGCACAGGTTGCCCTCGAGGCCCTCGCGGACCTCCGCTTCGGTGAGCTCACGACGCTCGTCGAGCAGCGACGCCGCCGCCATCACCATGCCCGGGGTGCAGAACCCGCACTGGAGTCCGTGGTTCTCGTGGAACGCCTGTTGCACGGCGTGCAGCGCCCCGTCGGTGGCCATGCCCTCGATGGTGGTGACCTCACGACCGTCGGCTTGGACGGCGAGCTGGGTGCACGACTTCACCGATCGACCACCGATGTGGACGGTGCAGGCGCCGCACGACGACGTGTCGCACCCCACCTTCGTGCCGGTGAGACCGACGTGGTCCCGGAGGAAGTGGACGAGCAGGGTTCGGGGTTCGACGTCTGCCGACACCGCCCTGCCGTTCACGGTCATGTCGACCCTCATGGCAGCCCTCCCTCTCTGTTGTGTGGCGAGGGTCACAGTGTCGCACTCCTGTCGTCGCCGTGCTCGGGCGACGACAGGAGCCGCGTCAGGGCCGTGGGTTCAGGCGCGGGCGCCGAGCCGGCTGGCGGCGATCAGGCGCGGGGAACCCAGCTGCCGTGGAACCCGAAGGGCACCCGGGTGGGGAGGTGGATCGTGGCGACCGGCGGTGCGCCGAAGTCGCGGGCGTCGACGACGATGACGTCGCTGCGGTCGGTGGCCGCGTCGTAGACGACCGAGAGCACCCAGCCGTCGTCCTCGTTCGCCCCGTCGGGGTCGGCGACGAACACGCCCTCGCCGGGGTTGCGCCCCCGCCCCGCCGAGTGGAACGTCGTCGTGCCCGACGCGAGGTCGTACTTCACGAGGCCCTCGGTGTCGAAGCCCTCCTCGAGGTTCGCCCCCTCGCGGGCCGCCCCGTAGCCGAAGCGGTACGGCCGTCCGACCTTGGTGTCGGCCACCCGCGGGAACTCCGTGGGCCGGTCGTCGAGGGTGGTCTCGGTGACGGTGCCCGCCGCGAGGTCGATCGTCCACCGACGCAGCTCCGAACCGTTGCCCTCGGGCCCGATGGCCGAGGTGTCGAACATCGACGGGTAGCGCACGACGTCGAGCACCACCCGGTCGCCGTCGTCGAACGCGTTGAGCGGGTGGAACACGTAGCACGGCTCGATCTCGAACCACCGCACGTCGTCGTTGCCGCCACCGATCGGCATCACGCCGAGCCGCGCCCCGGCGTCGGGCTGCCAGGCGAAGGGCATCGACCCCGCGGCGAGGCGCTCCATCGAGAACACCACCGGCAGGTCCATGAACACCACCCGGCTGGCCGTGACGTTGAAGTCGTGCATCATCGTGCAGCGGGGGATGTCGATGACCTCGGTCTGCACGAGCTCGCCGGCGGCGTTGGCCCGGTGGTAGCGCAAATGCACCGGCCCGAAGTCGTAGGCGAAGAAGTGGAGGTCGCCGGTGACCGGGTCGATCTTCGGGTGCGCGGTCATCGAGGTGAGGAGCTCGCCCCCGAAGGTGTAGGGACCGACGGTGTCGAGCTCGCGGGTGAGCTCGTAGGGCAGGCCGACCTCGCCGAGGGCGAGGATGCGGCCGGCGTGCTCGATGACGTGCACCGCGCCGCTGCCGGGGTTCACCGCGCCGGCCGGTGCCTCTCCCTTCGCGGGGAGGTCGGGTCGGGCGGCGGCCACGCTCGGGGTGCGCACGAAGCGATTGCGGTACGACCTCGCCCGGCCGCCGCTGATCTCGATGCCGTGCACCATGCCGTCGCCGAGGAACCAGTGGTGGTTCGCGCCGACCGGGCCGGCGGGATTCGGGCCGGTGCGCAGGAGGTGGCCGTCGAGCGCCGCGGGCAGCTGCCCACTGACCGCGAGGTCGACCTCGGTGCGCTCGTCGCGCACCGGCGCGTAGTTGCCGCGCAGGTAGGGGTTCGGGTGGTTCGTGCGGTCCCAGGTGTCGGCGGTGCCGGCCGGCGAACCGGTGGTCTCGGTGCTCATGTGGTCCCTCCCTAGATCTTGACAGTGACAAGCTACGCCCGGCGTGTGACAGTGTCAAGATGTTCGTCATGGCTGCACGGGCCGGCTACCACCACGGCGATCTGCGTCGGGCGCTCCTCGAGGCCGCGGCCGCCGAGATCGCCGAGGTCGGCCCGAGCGCGATCAGCCTCCGCTCGATCGCCCGCCGTGCGGGTGTGAGCCACGCCGCCCCCGCTCACCATTTCGGCGACCGCGCTGGCCTGCTCGCCGCCGTCGCCGCCGACGGCTTCCGCCGCCTCAACGAGGCCATGCTGGCCGCAGCCGACGCCGAGCGCTCGTCCGACGCGAGCGACGC
>CAZAVX010000004.1:0-29360 GCA_964488835.1 uncultured Iamiaceae bacterium
GGCACCGGTGGCCTGGGCGAGCTGGCGGAACACCGCCTCGGCCTGGTCGTCGCTCTCCGACGACGCGATCGGGAAGATCTTCAGGCCGCGGGCGACGGCGTCACGCGCCGAGTCGGGATAGCCGACCTCGACCTGACGGGCGACCTGGGGCGGGGCGTCGGCGACGAGGAAGACGAACTGGAGAGTGGTCGCAGGATCCCGCCAGGCCGGGGCGGCGAGCGCCTCGGCGAGTCCCTCGTCGAGCGCCTCGGGGTAGTCGCCACCGCCGTCGGCGACCACCTTCGCCAGTTCGGCCCGGAAGGCGTCGACGTCGGCGGTGAAGTCGTAGGTGGCGGTGACGAACTCGTCGCCCTCGTCGCGGTAGAGCGTCATCGCGAACCGCACGTCGGGCGTCGGCTCGAAGCCCGCGATGCGGGAGGCGACCGAGTCGATGCTCGTCTTCAGGCGGTCGATCTCGTCGCCCATCGAGCCCGTGGCGTCGAGGAGGAAGAGGATGTCGACGGCGAGGGGGTCGGGGGCACCGCCGGGATCGCCGAGGGTGAGCTGCACCGTGGAGTCGGGTCCGGTGGTGACCTCCTGTCCTCCAGTGGTGATCGTGAACGTCTCGGTGTCGGCCTGGCCGTAGAAGGCAGGGTGGAACCGGGCGGTCCCGTCGGCCGTGGTGCGCAGCCGGGCGACCTCTCCCCCACCTGCGGTGACGGCGACCTCGGCGCCGGCCACGGGGAGGCCGTCGGAGCCGAGCACCTCGACGACGATGCGCCCCCTCGGGTCGAGGTCACGCAGCGGCACGCCGAGCCCGGCCAGGCGGTCGAGGTACGCGACGAATCGGGCGAAGTCCGCGCTGTCGTCGACGCTGCCCGCCCGCAACGGTCCGCCGTCGCCCACCGGTGCGGGGTCGATCCCCGGGCGTGGCACATCAGGCGGCACCAAGACGTCGCCCGTCGAGTCGTAGGCGGCAGCCTCCCGCTCGCCGGCGGCCATCGTCGTGGAGAGCGCCGCGCCGGCTCCGTCCTCGTCCGCTCCACCGCCTTCGGCCCGCCACGTCGGCTCACCACCGAGCCACCCCCGGCCGGCGTGCGCCGAGGGGTCGACGTCTCCGTCGCCTCCCGCGCAGGCCACCGCGAGTAGCGCCAGCACCGTCATCGCCGCCACGGCCACGAGTACCCGCATCGTTCGCATGCACCTGTGACGTTCACTGGACGCCCGAGGTTCCCCGGCTGTCGCGAGTCGGGCCGCCCGGTCGTCTGAGAGGGTGTGGAGGGAACGACGAATACGACGAACAGGGAGCCGGCCCTGCTGACCGAGGACGAGTTCGCCGAGCTGTACCCTCGCCTGCGGCGATTTGCCGCGATCGTCGCCGACTGGGCCGAAGATCCCGACGACCTCGTCCAAGACGCCCTCGCACGGCTCCTACGAGTCCCGCGGCCCGCCCTCGATACCGAACGCTACCTACGGGCAACGATTGCCAATCTCGCGATCGACCGTGGACGGCGTCACACCAGGTGGCGGGAACGGGCACCACGGCTCGTCGGTCCGTCGAGGCACCACGATGCCTATCCGGCTGAGCTCGACATCCTCGACGGCCTCTCCCCCGTGCAGCGGGCCGTGGTCTGGCTCGCCGACGTCGAGGCCTGGACCTTCGAGGAGATCGGCGGGCTCCTGGGGATCCGCCCGTCCACCGCCCGCCAGCACGCGTCGCGGGCACGTGCCCGCATCCGCCGAGACCTCGAAGGAGTAGATCACGATGCCGACGATCGATGAACTGCTCGAACGCCGGGCTGACCGCGGCGAAACGCGCGGTGCCGCCGAAGTGTGGCACGCCGCGAGCATGCCGACCTACGCCAGCCCACAGCCTCCCACCGGACGGACGCGACACGGCAAGGTGCGGATCGCCGCCGCAGCGATCCTCATGCTCGTCGCGCTCGGTGCGGGTTGGGTCGCCGGGCGGGAGGGCCCGAACACCTCCGCTGTCGATGACCTCGCCTCCGGCGGGGCCCCTCCGGCGTGGTGGAACGACGCCGCCTCCCTCCCAGCGGGTACCGAGGTCGTCATCGCCTTCCTCGAAGTCGACGATCCGGTGCCATTGTCGGCGCGTGTCGGCGAACTGCAACGGCTGCCTGGCGTCCTCGACGCCCGGGGCGTCGACCGAGTAGCCGCCTATACCGAGTTCCGCCGGCTCTTCCCCGACCCCGACATGATCGACGCGGTCGACCCGACCAGACTCCCCGAGTCGGTCCAACTGCTCGTATCGGTCGACGGCGTCGATCCGCTGGGCGAGCTGCTCGAGCGACAGCCGGGCGTCTGGCTGGTCGCGACGGCCTCCGAGCGAGGACGCTGACCATCGACGATCCCACGCAAGCTCGCGTTTCTACGACTCCCCGATCAGCAGTTCAGGCGGGGCGTTAGAGCGCGAGATGCAGGCGCAGCGCCTCGTCGAGTGAGACCAGGTCGCCCTCGGGGAGAACACCGACTCGAGCGCCGATCCGTTCCACCGCGATCGATCGCACCTGTTCCGCCTGGGCTTTCGAGTCCCGCGGCAGTCCCGTCGCTTCGGCGGTCAGCAGGACCTGGAACGGCATGATGCGTGCCGTGTTCGTCGTCACGGGGACGACGGTGACGACTCCCCGACCCAGGCGGCTGGCAGCAGAGTTGGCGCCGTCGTTGCTGACGATGACGGCCGGACGCCGCTTGTCGGCCTCTGACCCTCGAACCGGGTCGAGATCGACCCAGCGGATCTCACCTCTCCGCATCAGCCGACTCCGTCAGCCGACACGGACTCCCACAGCTCACGGTCCTCGCTCTCGGCCCACTCCGCCCATGCCTCTTCGTACGCGGCGCCGAGTTCGGAGGCGCGGAGCAGCCGGATCGCCTTCTGTACCGCGGCGGACCGGGACTCGAGACCCCTCGTCCGCACGTACTCGTCGAGGTACTCGACGTCGTCGTCCGGCAGACTGACACTGAGCTTCATACTTGGATGCTACCGCCGGTAGGATCCTCGTACCACCAGCGCAGTCTCAGTAGCCCAGGCGCTCCAAGGCCTTGGGGCGGCGCTGCCAGTCCTTGTCGACCTTGACGAACAGCTCGAGGTACGCACCGGGCGGGAGCTGTTCGCGGACCCGGGTCCCGACCTCCTTGAGCACCGAGCCCTTCTTGCCGATGACGATGCCCTTCTGGCTGTCGCGTTCGACGAGGATCTCGACCCGGATGCGGGGCCACTCCCACTCGGTGACCCGGGTGGCGATCGAGTGCGGCAGCTCCTCGCGGGTGACGGAGAGCAGCTGCTCGCGGACGAGCTCGGCGACCCAGAACGCCTCGGGGACGTCGGTGATCATGTCGTCGGGGTAGTACTGCGGCCCCTCGGGCATGCGCTCGACCAGGTGGGCGACGAGCGCGTCGACGCCGTCGCCGGTGGCGGCCGACACCGGGAAGTACTCGCTGAAGTCGAGCTCGCTCGCCTTGGCGAGCTGGCTGATGACCTGGTCGGGGGTGGCGATGTCGACCTTGTTGACGACCACGATCGCGTCGGTCGGGCAGCGGGCGGCCACCCATCGGTCGCCCGGTCCGAGCGGCTGGGTAGCGTCGAGGACGAGGCACACGGCGTCGACGCCGGAGATCGTCGAGGTGGCGGTCTCGTTGAGGCGCTCGCCGAGGAGCGTGCGGGGCTTGTGGATGCCCGGCGTGTCGACGAACACGAGCTGCACGCCGGGCCGGTTGAGCACCCCACGCACCTCGGTGCGGGTGGTCTGGGGCTTGTCGGACACGATCGTGACCTTCTGCCCGAGGATGCGGTTGAGCAGGGTGGACTTGCCCACGTTGGGGCGTCCCACGATGGTGACGAAGCCGGACTTCACGCCCTCAGCCTGCCACGCCGTTCCCGAGTTGCGGTCAGGAGCGGGAGTCGCTGAGCGACGGGGTCTCCTCGCCCGCGTTGCCGTCGCGGTCGACGGGGCGGGCGCAGCGCTCGATGCGCACCCGGCCGATGCGGCGGCCGGTGACCTTCTCCGCCCGGAAGCGGAATCCGTCGACCTCGACGCTCTCCCCCTCGACCGGCACGTGGCCGAGCAGGTCGAAGACGAGCCCGCCCACCGTGTCCCAGTCGCCCTCGGGCAACTCGGTGCCGAGCAGCTCGGCGAGCTCGTCGACCGGGAGGCGGGCGTTGACCCGCAGGTTGCCGCCGGCGAGCGGCTCGACCATCGGGTCCTCGACGTCGAACTCGTCGACGATCTCGCCGACCAACTCCTCGATGAGGTCCTCGAGGGTGACGAGGCCCGCGGCGGCGCCGTACTCGTCGACGACGATGGCGATGTGGTACTGCTCGGCCTGCATCTCGCGCAGGAGCGCGGCGACCCGCTTCGACTCGGGCACGAAGTGGGCGGGGCGGAGCACCGTGCGCACCGGTTGGTCGGCGCGGCCGTCGAGGTCGGCGCGCATGAGGTCCTTCGCGTAGGCGATGCCGACGATGTCGTCGATGCCGTCGCCGTACGCGGGCACCCGGCTGAAGCCGTTCATCACGACGATCTCCATGACGTCGGCGACCCGGAAGTCGGCCTGGACGGTGATCATGTCGGGCCGGGGCACCATCACCTCGCGCACGACGGTGTCGCCGAACTCGATGATCGACTCGATGAGCTCCTGTTCGTCGGAGTCGATGACGGCCTCGTCGGCGGCGACCCCGGCGAGCGCGAGCAGCTCCTCCTCCGACACCGCTGGACCCTGGACGCGGGTGCGGCCGGGGATGAGGACACGGGCGATGGTGACGAGCAGGCCGGTGATCCACCGCAGCGGGGCGAACGCGGCGAGCGCCCGCACGAGCGGCGCCGCCACGATCGCGGAACGGCCCGGCTCCTGGAGGGCCCAGGTCTTCGGCGCCGCCTCGGCGACGATGAAGATGATCGCGATCTCCGCCCCGAGGGCGATCAGCACACCCTGGAGCCCCCAGCGGTGGTCGACGAGCACCGCGATGATGGTGGCGGCCGCGAGGTGGCAGGCGAGCACGAGCAACAGGACCGGGTTGAGGTACTGCTCGCGGTGGTCGAGCATCTGGTTGAGGAGGCGGGCGCCCTTGACGCCCTCTTCCTCGAGGGCTCTGGCCCGGCCGCGCCCGAGGTGGGTGAGGCTCGTCTCGGCCATGGCGAGAAGGGTGGCGGTGAGCACGAGCACCACCGCCGCGACGATGCCGAGGACCGCGCCGTCGGTCATGCCGGCTCCTCTGCGCGGGGCGGGGCGAAGGTGGCGAGCACCTCGCGCTCGGCGGCGTGCATCGTGGCGGCCTCCTCTGGCTCGGCGTGGTCCATGCCCAACACGTGGAGCACCCCGTGGACGACGAGCAGGGCGAGCTCGGCGTCGAGGGTGCCGTCGTGGTCGGGGGCACCGGGGTGGGGTTCGTCGGCGAGTCGGCTCGGCGCGTTGCGCGCCGCGACCGCCGGACAGATGACGACGTCGCCGAGCAGGAGCGGCACGTCGTCGGGCAGATCGTCAGGAGCGTCGTCGACGGAGCCGACGGGGCCGACCGCGGCGTCGAGGGGGAACGACAAGACGTCGGTCGGTCCTTCGTGGCCCATGTGCGCGGCGTTCAGCTCGGCGATGGTGGGCTCGTCGACGAAGGTGAGCGACAGCACGCCGCGGCGGACGCCGCGGGCGGTGAGCGTGTGGGAGGCGAGTCGCGCCCAGAGGTCGGGGTCGATCGGCACGTCGGTCTGGTCGTCGGTGACCTCGACGGTGACGGTCGGAACCTCGGGGCGCACGGGACTCGGAGGTTCGTTCACGAGTCGGCGGGTTTCCTGCGCTCGGACGCCTCGGCCTTGGCGTAGGCGTCGACGATGTCCTGGACGATGCGGTGCCGGACGACGTCGCGACTGTCGAGGTGCACCCACCCGAGACCCGGGATGTCCGAGAGCACCCGTTCGAGGCCGTCGAGCCCGCTGCGGCCGCCCTGGACGTCGACCTGGGTCGTGTCGCCGGTGATGACTGCCTTGGACCCGAACCCGATGCGGGTGAGGAACATCTTCATCTGCTCGGGCGTGGTGTTCTGCGCCTCGTCGAGGATGATGAAGCTGTGGTTGAGGGTGCGCCCCCGCATGAAGGCGAGGGGGGCGACCTCGACGGTGGTGCGGTCGAGGAGCTTCTGGGCGCCCTCGGCGTCGACCATGTCGTAGAGGGCGTCGTAGAGCGGGCGCAGGTAGGGGTCGACCTTCGCCATCATGTCGCCGGGCAGGAAGCCGAGCCGCTCCCCCGCCTCGACCGCCGGACGGGTGAGGATGATGCGCTCGACCTGTTTGGTCTGGAGCGCGTGCACCGCGCACGCCACCGCGAGCCACGACTTGCCGGTGCCGGCCGGTCCGATGCCGAAGGTGATGACGTTCTCGCGGATGGCCTCGACGTACTTGCCCTGGCCGCTCGACTTCGGCCGGATGCTGCGACCGCGGGCGGTGCGGACGACTTCGGTGGTGAACACCTTCGAGGGGCTCTCGTCGGCACGGACCATGTCGATGGTGCGGGTGACGCTGGCGGGATCGAGGTCCTGGCCCTGTTCGAGCAGGAGGACGAGCTCCTCGAAGATGCGGCCGATCTCGTCGGCGTCGGGCCCCTCGACGGTGATCTCGTTGCCCCGCACGTGGATGGCCGCCGCTCCGAACGCGTCCTCGACGAGGCGCAGCAGCTCGTCGCGTTGTCCGAGGAGCCCGGTCATGAGGTGGTTCCCCGGGACGCTGATCTTCACCTGTTGTTCGGCCATGTACACCTGGATGGTGGGCACCGGGAGGGCCCGTTCGGAGATGTCGTCCAGCGTACCCCTGCCCCGCCTGCCGCCGCGAGCATCATTCACCTCCAGGTGTACGATGTACGGAAATTTCAGGATCTTCCACTAGGCATTTCGGCCTAGGTCGACTATGGTCCTCGCCCGTGGCGGAGGCGACGACGCCACGTCCAGGGCGTGGGGCGGCTGACCGGGCGCTGGGCGGGGCACGGCATCGAATCGGCGACTCGGTGGACCCGGACGACCCGGGCGCAGCGCTCGCGGCCTTCGTCGACGAGGTACGCACCGAACAGGCGGGCACGCAGCGGCGGCGCGAGACGTGGCTGCGGCGTTCGGCGGCCGACGACGCCACCGTGGCCGCGACCCTCGTGAGCCTCGCCGAGCGCGGGGCCACCGTGACGGTCACCACCTGCGCGGGCAACCGTCACGTCGGCACGGTGGCGGGCGCGGGCAGCGACCTCGTCGTGCTCGACGCCCACGGCGGCCGGGTGGCCATCACCGTCGACGCGATCGACACCTTCAGCGCGCACGGCCCCGACCTCGTGGCCGACCGCCGACTCACGCCCGTCGGTCACCGGAGCAACGCCGACGCCACCACCCTGCTCGACTTCCTCGCGCTGGTGGTGGCCGACCGCCCCGACGTCACGCTCGTGACGCGCTCGGGCACGCGCCACACCGGCGAGCTGGTGGCCGCCGGTGTCGACGTGGTGATGGTGCGTCCCGCCGAGGGCGGGGCGCTGACCTATACGCCGGCGGCGTCGTTGTCGGAGGTGCTGCTGCCGGCGTCGACGGGCTCGGGGTAGAGATGCTCGAGCGACCCCGGCTGGATGCGGCACCGCTGGATGAACTCGTCGACCTCGCTCGCCTGGAGGCGAATGACCCGCCCGAAGCGGTAGGCGGGCAGCTGCCCCTCGTCGATGAACCGGTAGAGCGTGCGGGCCGTGACGCCGAGCCGCTTGGCCGCCTCGCCGGTGGAGAGCCACTGAATCTCGTCGGGCATGCCCCACAGCATAGACCGCCGCGGGCCGGAGTGCGGTGATCTACCTCATACACCGGGATATTGACGGACATGATACAGGATGCATGTGATCGACATGACGAGTACGCTCCCGAGGGTTGACACGGAGCCGGCGGCTGACGGCAGCCGGCGGATCCTTCGTTCCCGCCCGCTCCCCGGCGGCCGGGCGCTCCTCGGCGGGGTGCTCGTCGGGGCGGCGTTGGTGGGCGCGGTCGGCCTCGCCCGCTCGGCCTCCACGCCACCCGTCGAACCCGTCGTGGTCGCGGCGGCCGACATCGCGCCGGGCGAGCCGTTGGGCCCCCACAACCTCTCGGTCCGAGAGCTCGCGATGCCCGCCGAGGTGCTCCCTGGCACCTACGCCGATCCCGACGCGCTGCTCGGCACGGTCGCCCGCGGGTACCTCGAACCGGGCGAGCTGCTGCAACCGGGCAGCGTCGTGGAGTCCACGGCACTCCAGCGCGCCGCGGCACCGGCGATGGAGGTGTCGTTGCGGATCGACGCCGACCGCGCGGTCGAGGGACGTCTCGAGGCAGGCGATCGGGTCGACGTCCTCGCCACCTACGGGAACGGGCTCGACGCGGTCACCCTCGTGGTGCTCGCCGATGCCCCGGTGCTGTCCGTCTCCCGCGCCGACGGAGGTGTGACCAGCTCCCGGGCCGTCGTCCTCACCCTGGCCCTCGAGCAACGACCCGAGACGGTCGCCCTGGCCCACGCCGTCGACAACGCCGAGGTCACCGTCGTCCGCACCACCACCGCCGACACCTCGGGAGCGCACGTCGAGGTCCCGTATCGGCCCCCGCTCGGCGTCGACGGGTCCGACGAGGGCACGCCGTGAGCGAGCGGTACGTCGTCCTCGGGCTCGCGAGGCCCCGGGCCGAGTGGTTCGCCGCGATCACCCGGTGGGCCACCGAGGCCGCGCTCCCCCTCGAGTTCGTGAAGTGCCTCACCGTCGAGGAGCTCCGCGCCCGCCTCACGAGCGGGCGTGCGTGGTCGGCGGTGCTCCTCGACGCCCGCGTCGCGGGAGTCGACCGCGACCTCATCGACCAGGGCGAATCCGTCGGTGCCACGGTCCTCGTCATCGACGATCCCCGCGTCGACCGGCCGTGGACCGCGCTCGGCGCCCGTGCGGTGCTGCCCCAACCGCTCACTCGCGACGACCTGCTCGCGTCGCTCGCCGAGCACGCGAGACCGGTTCGGCGCGCCGCCCCTCGACCCGCGTCGCCCACCACCGGTCCCACCTCGCCGTGGCGCGGCACGCTCGTCGCCGTCACCGGCACAGGTGGCGTCGGGGCGAGCACGCTCGCGGCCGTCCTCGCCCAGGGGTTCGCCGGCGACGTCACCCAGCAGGGACTGGTACTGCTCGCCGACCTCGCCCTCGACGCCTCCCAAGCCGTCATCCACGACCCTGGCGACGTGATGCCGGGCCTCCCCGAGCTCGTCGAGGCACACCGCCTCGGCCGGCCCGACGCCGACGAGATCCGACGGCTCACCTACTCCTGCGACGATCGCGGCTACCAGGTGCTCCTCGGCCTGCGGCGCCACCGCGAGTGGAGCACCCTCCGACCGAAGGCCACCACGGCAGCCCTCGACGGCCTCCGACGCACCTACCGCGTCGTGGTCGCCGACATCGAGCCGGACGTCGAAGGCGAGGCCGAGACCGGCTCTCTCGAGGTCGAGGACCGCAACCTGCTCGCCCGCCTGACACTCGACGAGGCCGACGTCGTCGTCACCGTCGGCTCACCCGGGGTCGTCGGTGTCCACCAACTCGCCCGCCTCGTCCGCGAGCTCGTCGGGCTCGGAGTTCCACCGGTCCGGATCCTCCCGGTCCTCAACCGGTGCCCACGCTCGCGGGCGCGTCGCGCCGAGGCCGCGGCCGCCCTCGCTCACCTCGCGGGTGTCGAGGCCCGGGAGATGGCCTCCGCGCTCACCGTTACGGACCGGCCGCGCATGGAGGAGACCATCCGCTCGGGCGGCCGCTGGCCCGAGCCGCTGGCCCGCCAGCTCCACCGTGCCGTGGAGTCCGTCCTCGACCGGCCCCTTCCCACATCCGGCCACGCCGACCTGGCGACGAGGGTGACACCCGGCTCCCTCGGATCCTTCGCTCCGCTCGAGGCCGACGAAGCATGACCGGCGGGCCTCTCGTCGAGATCGAACGCCGGGTCACCGACCGGGCGAAGCAGCTCGCCATCCAGCTCGACGACGACGGCGTCGAGTCGACCCTCCGCGCCCTCATCGACGACGAGATCGCGCGGTGGGACGACGACCACCGCCGGGGCCTGCGCCCCCACCCGATCGCCGATCCGGACACCCTCGCCGAGCGGGCGCTCCGCAACGTCGTCGGGTTGGGTCCGCTCGCGCCGCTCCTCGCCGACGACGACGTGTGGGAGATCATGATCAATGCCCCCGACCAGGTGTTCGTCAAGCGGCACCGCGGCCACTCGGGGTACCACGACGAGGTGTTCCACGACGACGACCACGTCGTCCGGGTGTTGACGAAGATCCTCGACCGCTCCGCCACCGCACACCGCAAGCTCGATCCCACCGAGGGGCTGCAGGACGCGCAGCTCGACGACGGTGCCCGCATCCACATCGTCCACAGCGACATCAGCCGCGGCGGCCACGTGATGGTGAACATCCGCAAGTTCACCGGCGTTCCCTTCGCCGATCTCGACGAGCTCGTCGAACGCGGCACCCTCGACCCGCCCGCCGCTCGTTTCCTCCGAGCCTGCGTCCAGGCTCGCACCTCGATCGTCTTCGCGGGAGCGCCGGGTGCCGGCAAGACCACGTTGATGTCGTGCTGCGCCGCGGAGCTCGACCCGTCCCTGCGGGTGGTCATCGCCGAGGAGGTGTTCGAGGCCGACGTGCCGGTCGCGAACGTCGCGAGCATGCAGACGCGTCCCGCCCGCGCCGACCGGCCCGAGATCGACCTGCGGCGCCTCGTCGCCGGCTTCCTCCGCATGGCCCCCGACATCGCCATCGTCGGCGAGGTCCGCGACCGCGAGGCGCTACCGCTACTCCTCACCCTCTCCTCCGGCGTCAAGGGGTTCACCACGATCCACGCCGGCACCTCCCGCCAGGCGCTCACCCGACTCAGGTTCGTCGCCCAACTCTCCGGCGCCGGCCTCGATCTCTCGATCGGCGCACTCACCTCGCTCGTCACCGAAGCCGTCGACGTCGTCGTCCACTCCGCACGGAACCGGGGTGGTCCACAGGTCACGTCGATCCTCGCCGTCGAGGACCTCACCGCCAGTGCCGACCAGGGGCAGTTCACCACCACGGAGGTCTTCGCCCGCGACCCGTCCACCGGAGCCATGCGCTGGACCGGCAACGTACCGAGTCGCGTCGCCCATCAGTTCAGCGCCGCAGGGCTCGACCTCCGGGCCCTCCTCGCGGGGGACGGTCCAGCATGAGCGAGCTCCTCGTGGGGGCCGCTGCCGCGTACGGGGTGCATCTCCTCTACACCTCCCTCGCGCTCGGCTGGAGGGGCATCGGGCTCGGCCCTCGCGTCGCGTCGACGGGCCGACGACGCGCCCGCGCACGTGAGTGGATGAACCAAGCCGGGCTCGCCGAGGTCCGACCCGTCGAGTTCGTCGGTGTGGTGGCATCGATCTCCACGCTCGCCGCCCTCGGCGGGTGGGTGGTGTTCGGCGGGCTCCTTCCCGCGGCGGCGGTCGGGCTCGCTGGTGGGATCGCGCCACTCGCGTCGTACCGGGTACGGCGCGAGCAACGACTCGCCCGCGCTCACGAGGCGTGGCCACGGATGATCGAGGAGATCCGGTTGCGGACCGGCTCCCTCGGTCGCTCGGTCCCCCAGGCCCTCTTCGAAGTGGGGGCACGAGGCCCTGAGGACTTGCGACCTGCGTTCGACGCCGCCCACCGCGAGTGGCTGCTCACCACCGACTTCGAACGCACCATCGCCGTGCTGAAGGACCAGCTCGCCGACCCGACCGCCGACGTCACCTGCGAGACGCTGCTCGTCGCTCACCAGGTCGGCGGCGCCGACCTCGGCTGGCGGCTCACCGCGCTCGCCGAGGATCGCATCGCCGACGTGCAGGGCCGCAAGGACGCCCGGGCGAAGCAGGCGGGTGCGCGCCTCGCTCGCACCTTCGTCATCCTCGTCCCCCTGGGCATGGCGGCGATGGGCACGCAGATCGGCGAGGGGCGCGCCGCGTACGGCACCCCGCACGGCCAGGCGATCATCGTCGCGGCGATCGCGCTGATCGTCGTCTGCTGGGTGTGGGCGGGACGCATCATGCGGGTGCCCGCGACCGAGCGGGTGTTCCGATGATCGACCGGAGCGTCCTCGTCGTCGGGATCGTCGCGGCGCTCGGCGCGGTCCTCCTCCTCTCGGAGCTCCGGTGGTTCCGCCGGCCCGCGCTGATCGACCGACTCGCGCCGTACGCCCCGGCCTCCACCCCACGACGCCGACGAGCACGGCTCTCGGTCGGGTCGTTCGTCGACGTCGTCGGGCCGGTCGCCCGCGCCCTCGGCGACGGTGTGTCGGCCGCGCTCCGCATCGACGACGACGCCGGCACCCGGCTCCTGCGCATCCACTCCCCGCTCGACGCCACGGGCTTCCGCCTGCGTCAGCTCGCGGCGGCGCTGCTCGCCCTCGTGGCCGGAGCTGCCGTCGCCGCCGTCGGCTCTCCACCCGCGCTGGTGTCGCTGCTGTTGGTCGCCGGTTCGCCCGTGCTCACGCTCCTGCTCTACGAACAGCAGCTCACGGCCGCGTCGAACCGCTGGCAACGCCGGACCTTCCTCGAACTCCCCGTCATCGCCGAGCAGCTCGGGATGCTCCTCTCGGCCGGCTACTCCCTCGGCGCGGCGCTGAACCGACTCGCCCGTCGTGGGGACGGCGCGTGCAGCCGCGACCTCGCCCGCGTGTGTGCGCGGGTGCAGTACGGCGCGACCGAGGTCCAGGCCCTGCGCGAATGGGCCGAGCTGGTCCGGGTCGACGGCGTCGATCGTCTCGTGTCGGTCCTCGCACTGAACCACGAGGCGGGTGACCTCGGCCGCCTGATCGCCGAGGAGGCCCGTTCCCTCCGCCGCGACGCGCACCGGGAGCTCATCGAGACCATCGAGCGGCGCGCCCAGCTCGTGTGGATCCCGGTCACCGTCGCGGCCCTCCTCCCCGGCACGTTCTTCCTCGCCATCCCCTTCCTCGAAGCGATGCGCCTCTTCACCAATCCCTGACCATCGAGATCGGAGCGATCCATGCACGTCATCCTCGTGATCCCCAACCTCGTGCTCGCCTACCTGCGAGCGCGCACGCTCGCACGCCAGCTGCGGTTCGACGACCGAGGCGAAGGCGTCATCTCCGCCGCCATCGCCGTGCTGATCATGGCGTTCCTCGGGGCGGCGATGTGGGTGGGCTTCAACGCCATCTGGGGCGACGCCGAGCAGAACATCGGCGAGCAGGTCGACCAGATCGGGCGATGAACCCGCACCCGCCCGATCGAGGCGCCGGGCTCGTCGGCGCGATCGTCGGGGTGACGGTCTTCTTCACGCTGTTGACCTTCGCCGTCCAGCTCCTCTTCAACCTCTACGCGACCTCCGCCATGACGGCCGCCGCGCACGATGCCGCGCACCGCGCCGCGTCGGGTCGGGTCGACCACCACGACCCGGTCGCGGTCGCCCAGGCGCTCGACACGGCCGAGACCCATGCGAGGTCCGTGCTCGGGCGCTACGGCGAACGGGTCGAGTTCGAGTGGGATGTCGACGACCAGTGGGTCCGGCTCACCGTCGCGGCCGACCATCCGGTCCTCGCCCTCGACGCCGTGGGCGACGTGTTCGGACTCAACCGCACCGAGCGCACGGTCGAGGTGCGCGTCGAGCGACCCCGATGAGCCGGTTCCGCACCGTCCCCGACTTCGACGATCGCGGCCAACTCGCCGGCATGGAGTCGCTGGTCTTCGGATTCCTGGTCCTCGTCGTCGGGTCATTGGTCCTCGCCAACGCCTGGGCCGTCGTCGACGCGAAGTACGCCGCGACAGCAGCAGCTCGTGAGGCGGTGCGCGCCTACGTCGAAGCGTCGAGCGAGACCCAGGCCGACCGGGCCGCCCTCGACGCGGCAACCTCGTCGATCCGGTCCCACGGCCGCGATCCCGCCGAGATGTCGCTCACGGTCGACACCGAGGGAGGGTTCGGGCGCTGTCGACGGGCGAGCGTCGAGGTGGTGCTCGAGGTGCCGAGCGTCCGGGTGCCGTTCATCGGAGGGTTCGGCCGTCGATTCGAGATCCGCGCGAGCCACGCCGAGATCGTCGATCCCTATCGCTCGGGCCTCGAGGGGGAGGCGGCCTGCGGTGGCTGACCGGACGCGAGCCGACCGGGGGTCGGTCCTGTTGCTGTTCCCCGCGGCGTTCCTCGTCGTCCTCGTGCTCGGTTCGCTCGCGATCGACGCCGCGGCGGTGCACCTTCGTCAGCGCGACCTCGCCGCGGCGGCTGGCGCCGCGGCGAACGACGCGGTCACCCTCGGCCTCGACGCCGACGCACTCCGACGCTCGGGCGCGATGGTGCTCGATCCCCACCGCACCGAGGCGGCAGTGCACGGGGTGCTCGCACGCCGGGGTCTGCTCGACGACCTGCTCGAGCCACCCACCGTGCGGCTCGTCGACGAGCGCACGGTGGAGGTCTCACTGCGTGGGCACGCCGACTACGTGATCGCCCCCGCGCTCCCGGGCGGATCCCGCGGTCGGGAGGTGCGGGTGACCGTGCGGGCGACGGCGGTGTCCGACGACGGCTGACTCTCATACCTATTGCGCTGTTTCAGCATATTTCATATGGTGTCATGCATGGACACCCCAGGCCTGACGATCGACGGATCTGGCGCCCGACCGACGATCACGAAGACCGCCACCGACGAGTCGGCCCGCCGACGACTCGCCCACGAAGCCGAGATGCTGCGTCGGGCGGAGCATCCCGGGGTGGTCACGCTCCTCGGCCACGAGCGCGACGGCGAGGTCGAGGTCCTCCGAACGGCGTACTGCGGCTCGCGAACCCTCGCCACGACGACCTCCATGTCCGTCGCCAGGGTCGCGGGCACGATCTCGGCGCTCGCGACCACCGTCGCCGACCTCCACGACATGGGCCTCGCTCACGGTCGGCTCACCGCCGACCACGTCGTCATCAACGCCGACGGCCGTCCCGTCGTCTGCGGATTCGCCGAGGCGGTCGCCGGCGATGCCGCTCGGTCGCGGCGTGCCGACGACGTGGCCGCGCTCGGCACCTTGCTGCACGGGCTCCTCGCCGGCCATGACGATCTTGCCCCGCTCCCCGTGTCGCGGTTCGGGCGTCGCGGCGCCTGGACGGGCTACCAGCGGCGGGCGTTGCTGAACCTGGCCGATCAGGCGGCCTGTGACGACCCGATGCTCAGGCCCACGGCGCGCCAGCTCGCCCAGAGCATCCGTGCCACGGTCCCCGACGCCACGCTCGTCGACGCGCACGCGCCCGCTGACTCACCGCTCGCACACCTCGAGGCTGACGAGCCCGCTCGCCGCCGGACGCTGCCCGTGCCACACCTGCGAATGGTCGGCACGGCGGCGGCGCTCATCGCCGTCGCACTGGCGCTCGCTCGGTTCGCGTTCGCCACCGACCCCGATCGCACCGAACTCGTCGCGTCGGAGCATCACTCGATGGTGGACGAGCCGGACCACGCTGGATCCGAGCCATCCCACACCGACCCTCCTCCTCCCTCCTCCCCCGCCACGACCACGACGACGACGACGACCACCACCACCACCTCGGTCCCGGCTGGTCCGGACCAGACACCCACCGACCGGACGAGCGAGTCGCCTGAGGGCCCCCGGTTCGCTGCAGCCGGCTGCTCGGCGCGCTCCGGCAGCGGGCCGAGCGCCTCGACCCTGGCTGGCGGAGACCCGTGCCCGGTCGACCTGCACCTCGCCGCGGGGGTCCTCTCGATCGGCGCCGAGCAGTTCCACCTCGGCCTGGACGACGCGGCGGTGGCGATCGGCGACTTCGCCTGTCGCGGCACACCCGTCGCCGCGATCCTCGACCAGACCACCGGGCACGTCTTCGTCTTCGAGGACTGGGCCGACGACGACACGGCGGTGTCGGCCAGTTCGGTGCGGCAGGTCGAGGCACCGGGCCGACTGCTCGCCGAGTCCGCGGGAGCGGACGGGTGCCACCGCCTCGTCGCCCTCGACCGGTACGGAATCCGCTACGTCATCCCCCTGGAGGACGTCGTCTCCCTGGAGGACGATGCGTCATGACCGCCCATCCCCTCGTCGTCCGCGTGGTGGCCGCCAGTGGGCTCGCGGCGACGATCGTCCTGCTCCTCGACATCGGCGTGTTCTTCGGCGCCCCGCGAGGTGTGCCACCGTGGCAGCTCCCGCTCGACGATCCCGAGGTCGCGACGGTCGAGCTGGTCCGCATCCCCACCCTCGTCGGTGCGAGCTGGTTGCTCCTCGTCACCGTTCTCGACACCGCCGCTCGGTGGCTGCGCATCGCCCCGCTCATCCGGCTCGTGCGCAGGATGGCCCCCGCCTTCTGGCGCCATGCGGTCCTCCGGCCGGTGGCCACGCTGGCGGTGCTCGCACCGCCGGTCGTCGCGCCGACCATGGCCGCCGCACCAGCCGTCGCGATCGTCATGCCCGCCGAGAGCCCCACCGCACCAGGCACCACCGACGCGCCCGAACCCACACCCGTCCTCAGGATGACCGCCGGAGTCGCTCCGGCCGAGACCCGTCCAGTGGCGGCCGAGGTGCCCACCCTCACGATGTCGGTCCACCGTGTCGCACCGCCATCCGATGAGATCCCACCCGAGTCGAGGTCGGACACCTACGTCGTGCAAGGGGGCGACAACCTCTGGTCGATCGCCGCGTCACACCTGGCCGCGGAGACGGGGACGCATCCGAGCGGGTCCGAGGTCACCCCGTACTGGCGAGCGCTCATCGACGCCAACCGCGACGCGCTGCCGGACCCGGCGAACCCCGACCTGTTGTTCCCCGGCATCGTCCTCCGCCTCCCGCCGGTGGGCTGACGAGCGGGGTCAGCGCACCCAGGCCGGTTGGGTGCCGATCGTGTCGCTGAGCTGGCGAGCGCCCGAGCCGTCGCGGCGGGCGACCCACACCGTCGAGGTCGTCACCGACGGCGACTCGTACACCCCGAACACAAGCCACTCCCCCGACGGCGACCACGCCGGATACCCCACCTCGGCGTTCACCACCATCTCCGCCTCACGCGACTCGACATCGACCACGTACACCCCACTGTCGGCCGGCTCCTCACACGTCGCCGCCACCGCCACCTCGCCACCCGCCGGCGACAACGACCCCCCGTACAACAGGCAGCCCACGATCTCCGCCAACACCTCCGGCTCGCCCGTCTCCAGGTCGACGATCGCCGCCCCCACCAACGAGGTGTCCATCCCCAGATACGTCAACACCACCCGCGACTCGTCGACCGGCACCGCACAGTCGAACCGGCCCGAGGGCACTTCCACGCTCGACGTCGACCCGTCGAGCCCCACCACCAGCAACGCCGGGTCCATCGCGTCCTCGACGAACGCCGTCAGCAACAGGCGATCGCCCGACGGGAACCAGCGGACACACCACATGTCGAGCTCGTCGTCGACCAACACCGGGTCGAAGCCCCCGTCCCGCGTGCCCACCACCAACGTCGTCGCCAGCTCCACCGCACCCGGCGCCCACGCCAACGCCGCCAGCGTCACGCCGTCGGGCGCCACCGCCGGCGCACCCACACCGTCGTAGCCCGCCACCGCCAACTCCGACACCCCGCCACCCGCCGACGACACCACCTGAAGCTGTCGGGAGCCCTCGACCCCGTGGAACACCACCGAGCCCGGCTCCACCTCGCCCTCGAGATCCTCCGCCGGCACGTCGAACACCGGCTCCTCGACATCGGGCTCCCCGCCGTCGTCGACCGTCGGCTCCGGCCCACCGCCAGACTCGGCATCGTCGTCGCTGCACCCTGCCGCCACCAGGGCGAGCGCGGCGAGCACCGCCAGGACCCGCAGCACCACCTTCGGCCACCCCGTGCGCACCGACGTCACTCCCCTGTTGCTGACATGTCCGGCACACGCTACCCGAACAGCTGACAGTAGTTACCGTCGGGTCACTGTTCGAGCGAGCGGCGCACCCGCGCCATGGCCCCGGGCAGGTCGGTGACCGGGCGCTCGATGGCGCCACCCACCCGACAGAACACGAAGCGGCACCCCACCACCGGCAGGCCGGTGACCTCCTCGACCGCCACCGCGTAGGCGGCGCCCTGGAGCTCGTAGGCGGCGAGCTTCTCGTCGACCTCGGCCTCGGAGCGAACCGTGTCGGTCTTGTAGTCGACGACGACCAGCCCCTCGGGTGTGTCGACGAGCAGGTCGACGTAGCCCTCGAGCACGTGGGCACCCACCGGCGCGGCGACATACACCTCGCGGTGGTAGTGCTCGGCGGCGCGCACCGTCGACGACTCGAGCGCGCTGCGGGCCAGCTCGACCACCTGGTGGGTGAGCTCGGGGATCGATTCGAGGTGGGCCTGGCGGCGGGCCTCGTCGACCAGGGTGGCCGGCTCGTGCAGGTCGACGAGCTGGAGGGTGGCGTGCACCGCACGGCCGATGGCGCTGCCCGCACGACCCCGCCGACGGACCGGTTCGCCCGGAGCGGTGGCGCCGGGGTCGAAGAGGTCGACCGGTTCGGCGAAGGGGTCGACCGGGGTGTCCTGGTCGGCGAGGTCGACCCCGCTGGCGCGACGGGCGACCACGGTGGCCGAGGTGACCCGCAGGCGCCCCTGGCGGGCGAGCAGGGCAGCTCGATCGTCGGCCCACCGACGCCGCTCGTCGGCAGTGGGTACCGCCGGGGCGACCGCGTGGGGCGACGGACCGGTGGCTGGCGATGCCGCGGCATCGGCGCGTGATGCCGCGGCATCGGCGGACTCGGCCGAGGTGGGCGGCCGGCGCCAGGTGTCGTCGTGGGCCTCGGCGGCCTTCCAGAGCGTGGCGGCGAAGGACTCGGTGGCATGGGTGCCGCGGTGGCACGACACGACGAGGTGGTCGCGGGCGCGAGTGGCGGCGACATAGAGGAGGCGGAGCCGCTCGTAGCGATCCATCTCCCGCTCGCGCTCGGCCAGCGGGGCGTGGTTCAGGGTGGTGATGCCCTTGCGGATGGCCACGCCGGCCTGATCGTCGTCGTCGAAGGTGACGTGCGCGCCCCGCACCGGCGGCTGGGGCCGGGCCGACAGCCCGGACAGCACGGTGATGGGGAACTCGAGGCCCTTCGCGCCGTGGATGGTCATGATGGAGATCGCCTCGGCGCCCGAGTCGGCGGGCACCGGCTGGTGCACCGTGACCCGCTCGTCGCGCTGGAGCTCGGTCCACTGCAGGAGCCGGCGCAGGTCGCCGCCGCCGGACTCCTCGAAGAGCCGCACCTGGTCGACGAGGAACCGCAGGCGGCTCCACACCTCGGCGGGCCGCTCGTCGCCGAAGGCCACGAGGTGCGCGGCGCGCTCGTGGAGAACCCGCTGCAACAGCTCGGAGGGCTGCACCCACCACCGCTGCTCCCAGAGCGAACGCAGGTGGGCGAGGCCCTCGACGACGGGGTGGTCGGCAGGCAGCGACTCGGGCGGGGTGCGGGTGAGCTCGAAGCGGCCACCCGCGAGCCGGAACTCGGCGAGCTCGACGTCGCTGCACCCGTAGAGCGGCGAGCGGAGGGCGGCGACGAGGGCGAGCTGGTCGCCGGGGTCGGCCACGGCGGCGAGCACGGCGAGGGCGTCGCGCACCTCCTGGCTCTCGTAGATGAGCGTGCCGGTGGCGAGGTGATACGGCAGGTGCCGCTCGCGGAGCGCCTGTTCGAGCGCGGGCAGCTCGGTGCGGGTGGGGATGAGGATGGTGATGTCGCTGAGCCGTGCGGGGCGCCAGCCGTCGGAGTCCTCGACCGGCCACTGGTGCGGATGGTCGTGGACGTGACGGAGCACGTCGGCCACCTCGGCGGCCTCGGCGGCGCGGATCTCCCCCGCCCGGGTGCCCTTGGGGTGCAGATCGCCGAGGAGCACCGGTCGGGCATCGACCCCCGGTGGCGGGGTGCGCTCGGCGGCGAGGGGCTCGTAGGCGGGCTGCATGCCCGGCACCTCGTCGGCCATGAGCTGGCCGAACACCGCGTTGACCCAGTCGACCACCGGGGCCACCGTGCGGAAGTTCGTGGAGAGCCGTTGCGCCGCGTCGCCCGCACCGAAGCGACGGCGGGCCTCGAGGAACAGGGTGATGTCGGCCCGGCGGAACCGGTAGATCGACTGCTTGGGGTCGCCGACGAAGAACAGCCGCCCCTCGGGCACCTCGGCGTCCTGCCAGCGGGGCGGGGCCTCGCCCGCCACCGACGCGGCGATGAGCACCGCGAGGTTGATCTGGAGCGGGTCGGTGTCCTGGAACTCGTCGAGCAGCAGCCTGGTGTAGCGCTCGTGGAGCGCCTGGCGGGCCTCGGGGCTCGTCTCGAGCAGGCGCTTGGCGAGCACGAGGAGGTCGTGGAACTGCAGCCGCCCCTCGGAGCGTCGCTGTTCGGCGGCCCGCAACACCTCGGCCGCGGTGAGGGAGGTGAGCCGCACGAGCACCTCGTGCGCCGCCCGGGTGAGGACCTCGACCCGCGCCTGGTCGACCTCGGCCACCACCTCCTTGGCCGCCTTGATGTCGTCGCCCCACGCCCCCTTGCGGCCACGGGTGCCCGGACCGGGGATCTTCGCCGCGGCGACGAGACGGATCTGCTCGGCCGGATCGTCGGCATCGAGGAGCTGGCGGGCCGCCGGGAGCACCTCCTCGAGGATGCGGCAGTAGAGGTGGTCGTCGTGGTCGGTGCAGCGGGCGAGCTCGGCCTCGAGCCGGTCGACCGCGGCGGCGAGGGGCGTGAGGTCGAGGGGCGGGAGCGGCGGATGCTGCACCGCGGCGATGGGCCCGAGCCGGTCCCAGCTGTCGATGAGCTGGGTGGCGACGTCCTTGAACGAGTGCTGTCCGTGGACCCGAGGCTCGAGGGGGATGCCGAGGAGGGCGGCCCGCTCGAGCAGCGGCTCGTTGGCCGGGTCGGCGTGGAGGGCGTCGACGAACTGGCTCCACCGCTCTTCGCGCTCGAGGGTGGAGGCGACCTCGTCGAGCACCGTGAGGCGGGGTGGCAGGCCCGAGCGGGCCGGGTGCTCGCCGAGGATGCGTTGGGCGAAGGAGTGGAGCGTGGAGATCGCCGCGAGGTCGGTGTCGACGAGCGCCGCCTCCGCCCGCTCGCGGGTGACGGGGTCGGTGGCCTCGCGGACCTGCTTCTCGAAGGTCTCCCGGATGCGGTCGCGCAGCTCGGTGGCGGCCGCGTCGGTGAAGGTGATGGCCGCGATGTTGGCGAGCGGCACCCCCTCGACGAGCACGAGGTTGGTGATGCGCCGCACGAGCGAGGTGGTCTTGCCGGTGCCTGCGCCCGCCTCGACGAACAGGGTGCGACCGAGGCCGGTGCTCGAGACGAGGTCGCGGACGTGCTGGTCGATGGTCACGCCTCCACCTCCGCCTCGGCGGGCTCGGGGTCGGGCTCGGGTGGGAGCAACCGAGCCCGGACCGCGAGCTGCGGCGCGGCGACCTTCGCCTCGGCCTGGGTGCCGCGCTGGACCGGGCACACCCGGTCGAAGTCGCAGAACGCGCAGTTCTCGTGGGTGCCACGGAAGGTGTCGAGCTCGCCGGGAACGAGGGGGAAGACGCCCCCTTCGATGCCCTGCACCATCGCGTCGACGATGTCGAGGAACCGGGCACGCGTGTCGGGCAGCCACTCATAGCCCCGGTGTTCGTCGCCCGGCGCCACCGACTCGTCGACGAGCCAGTAGTGGGCCTCCGCGTCGGCGACCCCGAGATGCTGGATGGCGGCCTCGGCGTAGAGGCCGAGCTGGAGGGTGGTGCCGCCGAGGAAGGGGTCCTCGTCGAGGTCCTTGTACTTGGTGCCCTTGCCCGTCTTGTAGTCGAGGACGATCCATCGGCCGTCGTCGGTGCGGTCGACCCGGTCGGCGAAGCCCCGGAACTGCACCTGGCGACCGTCGGGGAGGGGCACCGCCACCGGCGGGACGTCGCCGACCCCGAAGCGCATCTCGACCTTCACCGGCCTCCCGCCCCGGGCGGCACGGTAGGTGTCGTCGGCGTCGAGCACGCGGTCGAGGAGGCGGTGCAGCCGTGCCCGTTCGACCCGCCAGGTGACGGCCCTTCCCGTGCGGCCCTGGCGTTCGAGGTCGTCGAACACCTCGGCGGCGATCTCGTGGAGGCGGGCCCGCTGCGCCGGGGACCACGGCTCGGCGGGCTCGGGCACGCCCTGCTCGATGACCTCGGTGAGGAACAGCTCGAGCGCCCGGTGCACGCCGCTGCCCCGGTCGCGGGCGTCGATCTCGTGGAGCTGCTCGGGCTCGTCGCGCTCGGAGAGCCCGAGCACGCGGCCGAGGAAGTAGCGGAACCCGCACTGCGCCCACGGCTCGAGCCCGGTGGCCGACAGCGGGTGACCCTCGTCGGTGGGGCTGGGGATGGCGACGCCGGCGAGGTTGCCGTCGAACTCGGTGAACTCGGAGGACCGCCGGGCCGCGATGGCGTGGATGCCTCGCTCGACCGCGCCGGTGACCGCGGGGTGGGCGGCGAGGCCGACACCGGCCTCGGCGAGGGCGTGGAGCTCGGCGAGGTCGCGCTCGGTGAGCGACACGGGGGTGGACGCGGCGGTGACCGCGGCGAGGTGGGAGGGGACGACCTCGACCACCGGCTCGGCGAGCGCATGCCAGTCGCTGCTGTCGACGACGGCGCCGGTGAGCGCGGACGCCGAGTGCAGCAGCCACCGCGACGGCAGGTGCGGGGTGCGACTGCGGAGGCTTCCCCTGGGGTGCACGAGCACCCGCCGGCCCTCGGGTGCGGCGGCGAGTGCGGCGAGCAGCCACCGGTGCTGGTCGTGGAGCCGCTCGGCTCGCAGGCGGAGCTGGCCCGGAGGCGCCGCGGCGCGGGCCGCGTCAGGCAGGAGCGAGTCTTCGCGTCGGAGGCTCGGGCAGATGCCCTCGGCGAGACCGAGCACGACGACCGCGTCGAGGTCCTGGCCGGCGACAGCCGAGAGCGGGCCGACGAAGACGCCCTCGCCGAACCGCCCGACCCGGCCCCGGGCGACCTCGAGCTCGGCCTCGAGCGCCCGCACGAACACCTCGTGGGACGGTGCGGGTTCGATCTCGTCGAGCCCCGCGAGGCGGGCGAGGACGTCGAGCACGCGGGCGAAGGCGTCCTGTTCGGGCTCCGGCCAGCGGTGGTGGCGGGGCTCGACCCCGAGCAGGGCTTCGAGGAGCGCCACCGCTGCCCCGGACTTGGCCTGCCAGCCCGTGGCGGTGCGGACCGCGTCGACCGACCCGGCGAGGTGCTCGACGAACGCGGCGAGGGCGTCGAGCTCGGCGAGGTCGCGCTCGAACCGCTCGACCTGTTCGGGATCGGGCTCGCGGAGCCCGGTGGAGTCGTCGCCCTGGAGCCGCTCTTCGAGCTGGGCGCGCCGGCCGGCGAGCTTGGCCCGCCAGTCGGCGAGGCCCTGCACGACCCCCGCGCGGCGCGAGATGTTCTCCCACGCGGTGGGCCGCGCCGGCGAGCCGGCGGCGTCGAGCACCGGCGCGCCGCTGACGAGGGCGAGGACGAGGTCGCGCCGCCAGCGCTGGTCGGGAAGGGCGAGGGCGGCGCGCAGGGTGCGGCCCGCGACGCTGTCGGCGAGGCGCTCGCGGGACGGCGCGTTGAACGGCACCCCGGCCTCGGTGAGGTGCTGGGTGAGGGCGCGCACGTAAGGGTCGAGAGTGGGCAGCAGGACGGCGACCCGGTCGAGCGCGACGCCCGCCTCGGCGAGGGCGACGACCTCGCGCACGGCCGCCCGCGCCTCGTCGTCGGGATCGGGCACCGACACCAGGCGCTGGGCGACCGGAACGGCCACCTCGACCGACGGGTCGAGGTCGATGCCGACCCGCCCGCAGAGCGCCCGGACCGGCGCGTCGGCGTCGGCGGCGCCGGTGAGGGCCACCACCACGGCCGACGGCAGCTCGGCGAGGATGCGGGCCATGGCGGCCTCGAGCGACGGCGTGAGCGGCTCGGGGACGTGCCAGATCACCTGGCCGACCCGGGCGACCTCGGCCCCGAGACCGGGATGCTCGGCGACCGAGCGGGCGACCTCGGCCTCGCCGTCGAACCCGGCGAGCACCTCGGCGAGCTGACGGGTGAACCGGGCCGACAGCGCCGCCATGCCACCGAACTGCTGGAGCGCATCGAGCGCATCGGGCGCCACCTGGCTGAGCTCGGCGTACACGCGGGCGACGGTGGCTTCGGTGGCCGGGTGCTGGGCGACGTCGCGGAACGGGCCGGGGTCGGTGGCGAGCACCCGCCGCACCGCGGCGCCGAGCACCGGGTTGGTGAGCGGCCGGCGCTGCTCGCGCGGCACGGGGGCGAGCAGCTCGACGAGTTGGAACGGGGTGAGGAACGTGACGTTGGCCAGCCCGCGCCCGCCGAGTTGGCCGCTGCCGAGCAGACGGCGGAGCGACAGCCCGACGAAGTTGGACCCGACGACGACGGTGACCGGCGCGAGCGGACCCGCCGCCTTGGCCCGGGCGACGGCCCGGGCGAGGGCCTCGGTGGCGGGCCGGCCGTGGGCGACGGTGTCGACGTGGGAGATCACACCGCGACCATACGCAACCCCACCGACAACGAACCGGGTGGCCGCGGCCGCCCCTCAACAGCTCGGCCCGCGACCTCGGATCTCGGCCATTCGCGCCGCCGCCTCACGCAGCTCGGCGAGCCACTCGCCCTCGTTGCGCGCCACGAGCCGCACGCACCACGCGAGGGCCTCGGAGCGGCTGCGAGCGATGCCCCCTTCGATGAGCAGGTCGAGCACCTGGCGCTCTTCGATGCGCAGGCGGGTCATCACCGGCACCGACACGGTGGTGAAGCGGACGAGCTCGTCGCCGACGCGCACCGCCCAGGTGACCTTGCGCCCGAAGGCCCGCTCGGCCACCGCGGCGATGGTGACGCGCTCGTCGCGCGTGCGCTCGCGGAACGCCCGGGGCGACACCCCCTCGGCGAGGGGACCGATGACGAGGATCTCCTCGCTGTCGACGAGGACGTCGAGACCGCCGTCGTACCAGCCGTCGGGGATCTGGGCCTGGAACCACTCGGTGAGGGTGCTCACGGAATACCTGCCTCGCTGACCGCGTTGTACCCGCATGACTGTAATGGTGTAATTGCCGTGACACCAGCACCCCCGGAGGACCTGTGTCGATCACACCCCCGTCCGCCAATCCCGACACCACCACACTTCCCCTGCTCCCCCTCCCCACGGGGGTGTTCTTCCCCGACATGGTCGTCACCGTCGCGGCCGAGAGCGAGCAGGCCAAGCGCCTCGTCACCACGCGTTCCGCGGGCGACGAGCTCGTCGCCGTCCCCCAGCGCGACGGCACGTTCGGCACCGTCGGTGTCGTCGTGCGCGTCGAACAGCGCGGCCAGCTCCCCGGCGGGGTCGACGGGGTCCTCCTCCGCGCCCTGCGTCGGGTCCGGGTCGGGCGGGGCGAGATGGGCGACGACGGCCTGCTGCGGGTCGGCATCGAGGAGATCCCGGCCGTCGACCCCACCCCCGAGGTTCGCGAGCTCGCCCTGCGCTACCGCGCCGTCGCCGAGGAGCTGCTCGAGGTCATCGGCGCTCGCCGCTTCGCCGCGGAGCTCGACGTCAGCGACCCCGGTGCCCTCGCCGACACGATCGGCTGGTGGCCCGACCTCTCCGACGAGCGGCGCCTCCAGCTGCTCGAGACCGTCGACGTCGAGGCCCGCCTCACCCTCGCCCTCGAGTGGGCCCGCGAGGCCCTCGCCGAGGCGCGGGTGGCGAACGACATCGCCGCCGAGGTGTCCGGCGACCTCGACCGCACCCAGCGCGAGGCCATCCTCCGCCGTCAGCTGGCCGCCATCCGCAAGGAGCTCGGCGAGTCGGCCGACGACGACGACGAGCTCGCCGAGTACCGGCGCCGCATCGAGGAGGGCGAGCTGCCCGAGGCGATGGCCCGCGCCGCCACCAAGGAACTCGACCGCCTCGAGCGCATGGGCGACCAGAGCATGGAGGCCGGCTGGATCCGCACCTGGCTCGACACCGTCTTCGAGCTGCCCTGGACCGTCCGCACCGACGACCGCCTCGACCTCGAAACCGCCCGACGACAGCTCGACGCCGACCACACCGGCCTCGAGAAGGTGAAGGAGCGCATCGTCGAGTTCCTCGCGGTGCGCAAGCTCCGCAGCGAGCGCCAGGTGGACGACCGGGACGGGACCGAGGCCGACGAGGCCGCCGCCCGCCGTCGCCACGGCAGCGGCACGATCCTCGCCCTCGTCGGCCCGCCCGGCGTCGGCAAGACGAGCCTCGGCCAGTCGGTCGCCGACACCCTCGGACGGCGCTTCGTGCGCATGTCCCTCGGTGGCATCCGCGACGAGGCGGAGATCCGCGGCCACCGCCGCACCTACGTCGGGGCCCGGCCCGGCCGCATCGTGCGCGCCATGATCGACGCGGGGTCGATGAACCCCGTCATCCTCCTCGACGAGATCGACAAGATCGGCAGCGACTGGCGGGGCGACCCGTCGGCCGCGCTGCTCGAGGTGCTCGACCCTGCGCAGAACGCCACGTTCCGCGACCACTACCTCGAGGCCGAGCTCGACCTCTCCGACGTGGTGTTCATCGCCACGGCCAACACGCTCGACACCATCCCCGGACCGCTGCTCGACCGCATGGAGATCGTGCCGATCGAGGGCTACACCGAGGACGAGAAGGTCGCGATCGCCGAGAACCACCTGCTGCCCGAGTTGCTCGAGCGCAACGGGGTGCGCGACGGCGAGGTCGTCGTGCCCGCCGAGGTGGTCCGCGCCGTGGTCGCCGACTACACCCGTGAGGCCGGCGTGCGCCGCCTCCAGCAGCGCCTCGACCGCCTGGTGCGCCGGGCGATCAGCACCCTCGTGCAGGACCCCTCCAGGGAGCGGGTCGAGATCACCCTCGACGACCTGCGTCCGGCCCTCGGCCCGACGAGCCTCAAGGAGGACCCCGCCGAACGCACGTCGGTGCCGGGCGTGGCCACCGGGCTCGCGGTCACCGGCGCCGGCGGCGACGTGCTGTTCGTCGAGGCCGCGGTGCTCGACAGCGGCTCGGAGGCCGGCCTGACCCTCACCGGTCAGCTCGGCGACGTGATGAAGGAGTCCGGCCAGATCGCGTTGAGCTATCTGCGGGCCAACCGCGGCGCGCTCGGCATCGACGAGTCGGTCGACCTCGACCGCCGGTTCCACGTCCACTTCCCGGCCGGGGCGGTGCCGAAGGACGGGCCGTCCGCCGGCATCACGATGACCACCGCGCTCGTGAGCCTGCTCACCGGTCGGCGGGTCCGTCCCGACGTGGCGATGACCGGTGAGGTCACCCTCCACGGCCGGGTCCTCCCCATCGGCGGGGTGAAGGAGAAGGTGCTCGCTGCCCACCGGGCCGGGATCACCGACGTCATCCTCCCCCGCGCCAACGGCGACGACGTCGACGAGCTCCCCGAGCGGGTGCGCGACGCCGTCACCATCCACCTCGTCGACGACGTGCCCGCGGTGCTCGACCTCGCCCTCGCCTGAGGGGGGCGGGGCGGGCCCGCCGCCCTAGCGGGCGAACACCATCGCGTCGTCGGCGAAGGCCTTGAACTCGAGGGCGTTGCCGGCGGGGTCGCGGAAGAACATCGTGTGCTGCTCCCCCGGCTCGCCCTCGAAGCGCACATGGGGTTCGATGACGAACTCGACACCGGCGCCTCGCAACCGCTCGGCGAGCTCGTGCCACGCCTCCACCGACAGCAGCACCCCGAAGTGCGGCACGGGCACCTCGTCGCCGTCGACCGGGGTGCTCGCCCGATCGCCCGCGCCCGCCCCCACGTGGACGACGAGCTGGTGGCCGTAGAGGTCGAAGTCGACCCATCGCTCGGCAGAGCGCCCCTCGGGACAGCCGAGCACCTCGCCGTAGAAGCGTCGGGCGGCGGCGAGATCGTCGACGGGGATGGCGAGGTGGAAGCGCGGATGGCCGGTCATCCGATCAGCCTACGGACCAAGGACCCTGGATCGCCGGGCGTGGACGGCGCATGATCGCCGGAGGAGGTGACGCCATGTCCGAGCGACTGGCCGAGGGCCCCGCACCCTGCGAGGTGGCCGACTCCGACCACCTGCTCACCACCCTGTGGGCGGGGCCGCCCGCGGGAACCGATCCGGTGCTCGTCAGCCGGCCACGTGGCGACGACTGGGGCCATCTCACCTGGACCGATCTCCTCCACCGGGTCCGCAGCGTCGCCGGCGGCCTGGTCGCCCACGGCGTGGCGCCCGGCGACCGGGTGGCGATCATGAGCCCGACGCGCATGGAGTGGCTCGTCGCCGACCTCGCCATCCTCGCATCGGGGGCGGTGGCGGTCCCCGTCTACGACACGAACAGCCCGGACCAGTGCCGGTCGATCCTCGCCAACTCCCGACCCCGCCTCGCGTTCGTCGCCGACCCCGATCTCGGCGCACTGCTCACCAGCACCGCACCGCCGGACGCGCCGCTCGAGGACCTCGTCGTGTTCGACGACGCCGGGCTCGGGCGGCTGGCCCGCGCCGCCGCCGACGACGATCTGGCCGAGGTCGACCGCCGGGTCGGGGCGCTGGGCGGCGACGACCTCGCGACGATCGTCTACACGTCGGGCACCACCGGCGACCCGAAGGGCTGCGAGCTCACCCACCACAACCTCGTGTGGACGGTCCGCCAGGTCCTCTCCCGGATGGACGGGGTCCTCGAGGACGGCGACTCCACCCTTCTGTTCCTCCCGCTCGCCCACATCTTCACGAGGGTCGTGATGTACGCCGCCCTCGAGCGGGGCTTGCACGTGGGGTTCGCCCGCTCGCTCGACCACCTGGCGGACGACCTGCGCTCGTTCCGACCCACGTATCTGCTCGCCGTGCCCCGGGTCTTCGAGAAGCTGTTCCGAGCCGCCCAACACCGCGCGGGCGGCTGGAGGGCACCCGTCTTCGAGCTCGCCGTGCGCACCGGCGAGAGGTGGGCCACCACCACCCGGCCGTCCACCGCGCTCCAGCTCCAGCACCGGCTCAGCGACCTCCTCGTCTACGCCCGGCTCCGGGCGGCCCTCGGCGGACGAGTGCGGTTCTGCGTGTCGGGAGGCGCGGCGCTCAACCCGCGGCTCGCCCGGTATTTCCAGGCCGCGGCCATCACCATCCTCGAGGGCTACGGGCTCACCGAGACCAGTGCCCCCGCGACGATCAGCACCCCCGACGAGATGCGGGTCGGCTCGGTCGGCAGACCGCTTCCGGGCGTGTCGATCCGGGTCGCCGACGACGGCGAGCTGCTCGTGTCCGGTGGCAACGTCTTCCGCGGCTACCACCGCGACCCCGCCGCCACCGCGGCAGTGTTCGACGACGGCTGGTTCCGCACGGGCGACGTCGGCACGATCGATGCCGACGGCTACGTGTCGATCACCGACCGCAAGAAGGAGCTGATCGTCACCGCGAACGGCAAGAACGTCGCGCCGGTGCCGATCGAGCAACGGATCCGCGAGCACCCGTTCGTCGCGAACGCGATGGTCGTCGGC
>CAZAVX010000004.1:29460-50321 GCA_964488835.1 uncultured Iamiaceae bacterium
GATCGAGCAACGGATCCGCGAGCACCCGTTCGTCGCGAACGCGATGGTCGTCGGCGACGGGCGACCCTTCCTCGGAGCGCTCGTGGCCCTCGACGCCGAGGAGCTGCGCGCCACCGGCCTGGCGCCCGACGACGACGAGGTGCGCCGCGAGGTCCAGCGGGCGATCGACGCGGCGAACGCCGCCGTGTCACGCGCCGAGTCGGTGAGGGCCTTCCGCCTCATCCGGCGCGACTTCACCGACCACGACGACGAGGTGACCCCGACCCTCAAGCTCCGCCGACGGGTGATCGTCGAACACTTCGCCGAGGACATCGAGGCGCTCTACGCCTCGTCCTCCCCGTCGCCGACCACCAGCCGCGCACCGGCGATGAGCGCGGCGCCGAGTGCGAGCGCCGCCGCGCACACGGCCCACGACACCCGGTAGCTCCAGGTCGTCGCGAGGAACCCGAACGCCGCCGGCCCGATCGAACCGCCACCCGCGAGCCCCGTCAGCACGATGCCTGCCGCGGTGGCCGGTGCGCCCGGGTTGGCGCGCACCGCCGTGAGGAACGCGAGGCCGCTCCACCCCCACCCGGCCCCGAGGAGGAGCAGTGCGGCGGGGACGACGAGCGGCGTGGCACCGATCACGAGCAGCCCCGCGCCGCACGACCCGACGAGGATCGAGGCGACGAGCACCGTGGGCGTGCGGCCGGGAGTGTGGTCGCCGATCCACCCCACACCGATCCGGGCTGCGATGCTCGCCACGCTGCCGATCGCGAGCACGACACCTGCGGCAGAACTCGAGAGCTCCCCGTCGCTCACCGCCGGCACGAAGAGGGTCGCGGCGGCCGACGACGCAGCGGCGGCGGCACCGACCCCCACGGTGAACACGACGAGCCGGGGGTCGACCCGACCGCGCCTTGCGGTCGTGGCTGCCGCCGAGGTGCCCGAGGTGCCACGGAGCCCCGCGGGCACCAGCCACCACACGATGGGTACGCCGAGGGCGGCGACGAGAAAGGTGGGTCGCCAGCCGGCTCGCGTCGCGAGCAGCGGGATCGACACGCCGGCGAGGAGCGCCGCGGCCGGCACGCTCGCCTCCTTGACCCCGAACGCGAGACCTTGTCGCTCGGCCCGCACCGCGTCGGCGAACGCACGCGCCCCGCCGGTGTCGACGAGCCCCACGGCGAGGCCGCCGATCCCCAGCGCCAGGGCGAGGTGCCACCAGGTGTCGACGAGCGCAGCCACGGCGAGGAGGACGGCGCCGGTGAGGGTCGCTCCGAGGCGCATCGCCGCGGTGGCGCCGATGCGGTCGGTGACCCTGCCCATCAGCACCGCGGTGGCCGCACCGGTGACGAAGAAGACGGTGACCGCGAGGCCCGTGCGGGCCGAGTCGAACCCGAGGTCCTCGCCGATCGCGTCGGCCAGCGCTCCGGCGAGGAACACCGGGGTGACGGTGACCGTGAGGCTCGCGCTCGCCGCGAGGGCGATGCGGACCGTGGGGCGCACCGCGCGGCGCACCGCGGGTCGCCGCCGCAGGGACGGCCGGGGGGTCGACGTGGCCATGGGCGTCAGTCTGCCCCGCGACCTTCGGACACTTCGGCGCGAATCGCGCGCCGACGTGTCCGAGGAAGGGCCTAGCGTCTGGGACATGACCGGGGGTTCGCCGAGCTGGGTTCGGTGGCGGGAGGCAGCCACCTTCGTCGAGGTCGACGGGCTGGAGATCGCCACCTACCGCCTGGGCGGCGACACCGAGGTGCCCGTCACCTTCCTGCACGGCTACCCGTCGTCATCCCTCGACGTCGCACCGGTGCTCCCCCACCTCGGCGACCACACCGTCCTCGCCCTCGACCTACCGGGCTTCGGTGCCTCGGCCAAGCCCCGGGACCACCGGTACTCGATCAGTGCCGCCGCCGATGCGGTCGAGGCGCTCTGGCGCCACCACGGCGTCGAGCGCACCGTCGTCGCCGCCCACGACTACTCGGTATCGATCGCCCAGGAGCTCCTCGCCCGCTCCGACGGCCGCCTCGCCGCGGTCGTCTTCATGAACGGTGGCCTCTACCCAGATCTCCACCGTCCCACGCGTGGGCAACAGGCGCTCCTCGACCCCGAACACGGCGCCGCCCTCGCCGCGGCCGTCACCGAGGAAGGCTTCGTCCGGGGCATCGATGGCACGTGGGGCGAGCGGGTCCCGTTCGACGGGCGGGCGGCCACCGAGATGTACCGGTCGATGGCCGAGCGCGACGGCGTGTCGCTCATGCACGCGCTCCTCCACTACGTGGCCGACCGACGGGAGCACGCCGAGCGGTGGGCGACCGCCATCGACGACACCGCCGTGCCGCTCGCGTTCGTGTGGGGCGACCTCGATCCCGTGTCGGGCGCACACATGATCGAACGGGTCGAGCAGCGTCGCCCCGACGCGCGCATCGTCCGGCTCGCCGACGCCGCCCACTGGCCGCCGCTCGAGGCGCCCGAGGTGGTGGCCGCCGAGCTGCTCCGCCTGCTCGACCCGGCCTGAGGTCGCTCAGCCGGGTCGGGAGGCCGGCTCGCCGTGGCGACCGGCCCCCGCCGCGAACCTCGACGCGCCCTCGAGCGTCTCGCCCGTGGCGATGGTGGCGAGGCCGCGGCGCGTCTCGTTCGCCATGGCCTCGCGATGGTCGAGCGACCACGAGTCGAGTGCCGAGCGACGGTCGCTGCGCAGGCAGTTCTGGGGAAGGGCGGCGATCTCGCGGGCGAGTGCGACCGCGGCCTCGAGCGCGGCACCCGGCTCGACGACCCGGTCCGCGAGTCCGATCGCGAGGGCCTCCTCGGCGCCGACCGCTCGGCCGGTGAGGATGAGATCCATCGCCCGCCCGTGCCCGACGAGGCGCGGGAGGCGCACCGTGCCCCCGTCGATGAGGGGAACGCCCCACCGCCGGCAGAAGACCCCGAACGTGGCGTCGCGGGCGACGACCCGCAGGTCGCACCAGATCGCGAGCTCGAGCCCGCCCGCGACGGCGAACCCCTCGACCGCGGCGATCACCGGCTTGGCGAGCTCCATGCGCGTGGGTCCCATGGGTCCGTCGGCGTCCATGTCGTCGACGACACGGTTGCCGCGGCCGTCGGCCACGCCCTTGAGGTCGGCGCCGGCGCAGAACGTGCCGCCTGCCCCGGTGAGCACCGCGACCGAGGTGCCGTCGTCGGCGTCGAAGGTGCGGAACGCGTCGGCGAGCGCCTCGGCGGTGGGCCGGTCGACCGCGTTGCGCACCTCCGGCCGGTCGATGGTCACGACCGTGACCGGCCCGTCGCGCTCGACACGGACCGCGTCGCTCGCGAGCCCGGTCACGATGCCGCCACCGACGCCGGCTCCGGGCGTGACGCGAGGGCCCGCCAGAGGCTGCGGTAGTTCGGGTACTCGAGCTCGGGCACCACCCACCCGGAGTCGACGAGCTCACGGTGCAGGGCGGGGAGGTTCCGCCACGGCACGCCCATGTCGACGTGGTGGGCGAGGTGCCAACCGGTGTTGTACGGGACGATCGTGAGGCGGGCGAGGAGGGTCTGGCGGACCACGTGGGTGGTCTCGCGCCGGTCGGGGCTCGCCTGCATGCCGCCGTGCTCGGCGATGGCCCGCAGCCGGTTCAGCACCCGCCACGAGGTCATCCACGGGGCGAGCCACAACACGGGGTACAGCTCCGGTCGCCCGGCGAGAGTGAACAGGGCGAGCACCCCGACCTGGGCGGCGAGGATGCGCAGCGCGAACGGGCGGGCCGTCGGCGAGCCGAGCGCCCGGAGCAGCGGCTTGAGGTTCTTCCAGCCGGAGATGCCGACCGCGTCGCGCACGAGCTTGCGCCGCAGGCTCGCCCGCGTGATGGGGTAGCCGACGTAGAGGTCGAGGTCGGGCTCGTTCGGACCGAACTCCTCCTTGTGATGGGCGAAATGGCTGCGCCGGTAGGCCTCGAGGGGCACGAAGGCGGGGTACGCGCACAGCCAGCGTCCGACGACGTCGTTGACCCGCTTGTTCGTGAAGAGCAGCTTGTGCGCGGCCTCGTGGGCGAGGATCGCGAGGCGGGCGAACACCGTCCCCATCGCGACGAGGGCGACGAGGTAGCCGACCGGATGGGCGATCCAGGCCGCGGCCCCCACGATGAGCACCGCCTGGCCCCAGGCGACGGCGATGGCGACCACGTTGCCGAGATCGGAGATGCGGCGCAGCTCGCTGCGCAGTTCGGGCACCGGCATTCCCGTGGCGGTGAGTCGCGGGGTGGGCAGGACGTCGGGCAGGCGGTCCTTCGGGGGCACCATCGTCGCGGTCATGCGAGGAGGGTAATACAGGTTCCGTACGCGTGTCGAGGGTTCGTAACAGCACGTGCCCATCACTCCGTGCCCTAGGTTTCCGGGTCGATGCCGTCGGAGTCCCGCGACCTCACCGCCCGCTCGGTGCTCCTCTCGGTGCTGCTCGGCACCGAACCGCCCCGGCTGCCCGTGCGCACCCTCGTCCGCACCACCGAGCTCTTCGGCATCAGCGAGGGCACGACGCGCACCGCCCTCTCCCGCATGGCGTCGGCGGGCGAGGTGCGGGCCGACGACGGCTGGTACGAGCTGACCGCCCCCCGTCTCATCGAACGCCAGGCCCGCCAGGCCCGGAGCCGCCGGGGCGAGCGGCGGCCGTGGACCGGCGAGTGGATCGAGGTGGTCGTCGCCGCCGACGGGGCCCGACCCGCAGCCGAGCGCGCCGCCCTCCGTGCCGACTTGCGCGCCCGCCGCCTCGGCGAGCTGCGCGAGGGGGTGTGGCTGCGCCCCGACAACCTCGACGATCCCGTTCCCGCCGGCGAGGGCCTCGCGACGTTCCGCTGCCGTCCTCTCGACGACTCCCAGGCCCTCGCCGCCCGGCTCTGGGATCTCGACGACTGGGCCGGACGAGCTCGCGAGCTGCGCACCGGACTCGCCGCCCTGCTGTCGCCGCTCGAGGCCGGCGACCGGACCGTGCTCGCCGAGGGCTTCGTGCTCTCTGCCGCGGTGCTGCGCCACCTCCAGGCCGACCCGCTGCTCCCCGACGAGTTGGTGGGCACCGACTGGCCCGGCGACGACCTGCGCGCCGACTACGAACGGTACGACGCCGCCTACCGCTCGGTGCTGCGATCCTGGTTCGACGAGCACCGGTAGCTCGGGCCTACCGTGGTGCGGTGCCCACCCCCCTGACAGGATCTGCGACATGGCGGAGGTGACCTTCGAGGCGGTCTCGAAGCACTTCGGCGACGTCGTCGCGGTCGACGAGCTCAGCCTCGCGGCCGGCGACGACGACTTCCTCGTGCTCCTCGGACCCTCGGGCTGCGGGAAGTCGACGGCGCTGCGGATGCTCGCCGGGCTCGAGACCCCCACCTCGGGCACCATCCGCATCGGGGGCGAGGTGGTCAACCACGTCGAGCCCAAACAGCGCGACATCTCGATGGTGTTCCAGAGCTACGCGCTGTACCCCCACAAATCGGTCTTCGCGAACATCGCGTTCCCGCTACGCGCCAGGGGAGTCTCCCGCGAGGAGCAGGCCACACAGGTCGAGTCGGCCGCCTCGATGCTCGGACTCGCCGACCTGCTCGACCGCAAGCCCGGCCAGCTGTCAGGCGGCCAGCGCCAGCGGGTGGCCCTCGCCCGGGCCATCGTCCGACATCCCAAGGTCTTCCTCATGGACGAGCCGCTCTCGAACCTCGACGCGAAGATGCGCACCCAGACGCGCGCCGAGCTCGTCGAACTGCACCAGCGGCTGCGCACGACCTTCATCTACGTCACCCACGACCAGGTCGAGGCGATGACGATGGGCACGAAGGTGGCGGTGCTCGACCAGGGCCGGCTCCAGCAGCTCGGCCCACCCCAAGAGGTGTACGAGCGACCGGCGAACGTGTTCGTGGCCCGCTTCATCGGCAGCCCCCCGATGAACACCGTGCGCGGCGCCATCGTCGACCGCGACGGCCAGCGCCTCCTCTCGCTCCCCGGCTTCGAGATCGCCCTCCCCGACCCCCTCGCCAGAGCGCTCGACGGAGGCGACCACACCGACGTCGTCGCCGGGGTGCGCCCCGAACACCTCACCGTCGCGGAAGCCGGCCTCCCGGTGAGGCTGCGGGTCGTCGAGTCGCTCGGCCACGAGCGCCACCTGGTCTGTGAGGCCGAGACCGGCGAACTGCTCATCGTCCGCACCCCGGCCGAGGGGCAGCTGCCGCCCGAAGGCTCGATCACCCACCTCCTCACCACGCCCGACCGCCTCCACCTCTTCGACGCCGCCACCGGGCAGCGGATCGACTAGGTCGTCCGATGGACACCATCCGGGACCTCGACGAACGGACCGTCGCACCGGCCGGGCCACCGCCGCGGAGGGAGTGGCTCCTCGCCCTCGTGATGCTCGCGCCGTCGATCGTCGTCTTCGGGGTCTTCGTCTTCTACCCACTCGCCCGCACGATCTGGCTCGGGTTCTTCGACGTCAACATCTTCGGCGACGCCCGGTGGGTCGGGATCTCCCAGTACACCGACGTGCTCACATCCCCCCAGTTCCGCTCCAGCCTGTGGGCCACGGTGCTGTTCACGCTCCTCACCGTCCCGCTCGGCATGGTGGCCGGCCTGGCGCTCGCCGTGCTCGCCCATCAACGGCTGAAGGGCATCGCGGTCTTCCGCACGATGTTCTCCTCGACGGTCGCCACCTCGGTGGCGGTGGCGTCGCTGATGTGGCTGACGCTCCTGAACCCGTCGATCGGGGTCGTCAACCAGTTCCTGAAGGGCATCGGGCGCGACCCGGTCAACTTCCTCCAGGACCCCACCTGGGCGCTCCCGTCGGTGGCGCTCGCCACGGTGTGGCTGCACCTCGGCTTCACCTTCATCATCATGAGCGCCGGACTCCAGTCGGTGCCCGACGAGCTGCTCGAGAGCGCCGTGGTCGACGGGGCGGGTCCGTGGATGCGCTTCCGCGAGGTCACCCTCCCGCTCCTCTCCCCCACCCTCCTCTTCTCGCTGGTGGTGCTCACCATCAACGCGTTCCAGTCGTTCGGCCAGATCGACCTGCTCACCCAGGGCGGACCGCTCGGCCGCACCGAGGTGCTCGTCTACGCCATCTTCCGGGAGGTGCCGACCAACCCCGGCGTGGCGAGCGTCCAGGCGATCGCCCTCTTCGCCATCGTCCTCGGCCTCACCCTTCTCCAGTTCCGGGTGCTCGAACGGCGGGTGTTCTATGGCGGTTGAGATCACCGACCTGCCGGCCCCGTCGCCGCTCGCGGCGCGGTGGCGCATCGCGGGGCGCTACGCCCTCCTCGTCGGCGCGGCCCTCGTCGTCGTCTTTCCGATCTACGTCGCGGTCGCCGTCGCCATCCAACCGTCGTACCGCCTGCTCGACTTCCCCGCCGTGCTGTTCCCGAGCGAGATCGACCTCGGCGTCTTCCAACGGGCGTTCAGCCAGGCCCGGCTCGGCCGCTACCTCCTCAACAGCGCGATCGTCTCGTTCGCGATCACCGCCGGCCAGATCGTCACCTCGGTGCTCGCGGCCTACGCGTTCGCGTTCCTCCGCTTCCCCGCCAAGCGGGCGATCTTCGTCGCGTTCCTCGCCACGCTGATGGTGCCCTCGGAGGTCACCATCGTCGCCAACTTCGAGACGGTCCAGGGGCTCGGCTGGCTCGACTCCTACCAGGGGCTCACGGTGCCGTTCCTCGCCACCGCGTTCGGCACCTTCCTGCTCCGCCAGACCTTCCTCCAGGTGCCCCAGGACCTGCGCGACGCCGCGGCCCTCGACGGCTACGGGCACTGGGGGTTCCTCGTCGGGGTCGCGGTGCCGCTCGCGCGGCCGATGATCGCCGCGCTCGGCGTCTTCTCGTTCCTCATGGCGTGGAACCAGTACCTCTGGCCCCTCCTCATCACCAACGACGCCGACTACCGCACGGTCCAGATCGGCCTCAAGGCCCTCTCGTCGTCGAACATCGACCAGCTGAACCTCGTCATGGCCGGCACGATCGTCGCCGCCCTCCCGATCTTCGTCCTGCTCGTCGCGTTCCAGCGCCAGCTCGTCCGCGGGCTGACCTCGGGCGCGGTGAAGGGATGACCCCCCAGCATCACCACAGGAGACACCTCTCGTGACCCGCTCCACCCGCACCCTTCTCGTCCTCCTCGTCGCCCTCGGCCTGCTCGCCGCGGCGTGCAGCGACGGCGGCGGTGACGACGCCGCCCCCTCCAACGGCGACGGGGGCACCACCACCACCGCTGCCGTCGAGCCCGACCGCTGCCCGGTCGACGCCCTCGACGAGGCCTCGGGTCCGGTGCGCATCGACGTGTGGCACGCGATGACCGCCGAGAACGAGACGACCCTCGTCGCCCTCACCGACGAGTACAACGCCGCCCAGGACCTGGTCGAGGTCAACCTCGTCTTCCAGGGCAGCTACGACGAGACCGCCCAGAAGTACCTCGCCTCGGCACGCGGTGGCAGCCTGCCCGCCATCGTCCAGCTCGAGGAGACCCGTCTCCAGACCGCCATCGACAGCCGCACGATGGTGCCCGCCCAGGCGTGCGTCGAGGCGTCGGGCTACGACCTCTCCGACCACCTGCCCGCCGTGATCGACCAGTACACCGTCGAGGGTCAGCTCTGGCCCATGCCGTTCAACACCTCGGGGCCGGTCCTCTACTACAACACCAATCTCTTCGAGCGGGTCGGGCTCACCGAGGACGACGTGCCGACCACCCTCGAGGAGCTCCGCGAGGTGTCCCAGCACATCGTCGACTCCGGCGCCGCGCCCTACGGCTTCGCGTTCGAGCTCTCCCCCTGGTACCTCGAGCAGTGGATGGCCAAGGGCGGCCAGCCCCTCGTCGACAACGACAACGGCCGCACCAACCGGGCCACGCGGTCCACCCTCGACAGCCCGCTCGCCCTCGAGATCTTCACGTTCATCGACGGGATGATCGACGACGGCCTCGCGATGAACGTCGGCCGCAACGCGTCGGGGATCGACGCGCTGCTCGCCATCGCGTCGGGGGACGTCGGCATGACCTTCGGCACCTCCGCCGCCCTCGGGTCGATCCTCGCGGTGCTCGAGTCCGGCCAGTTCCCCGACGTGGGAGTCGGCGTCGCGCCGCTCCCGGGACCGACCGGCGGCGGGGTCGTCGTCGGCGGAGCGGGCCTCTGGCTCGTCGAGCGCGGGCAGTCACCCGAACAGATCGCGGCCGCGTGGGACTACGTGCGCTGGCTCAACGAGCCCGAGCAGCAGGCCCGCTGGCACGTCGGCACCGGCTACATGCCGATCCGCCGGGCCGCCATCGAGTCCGACGAGATCCAGGCGCTCTGGACCGAGCAGCCGTTCTTCCGTGTCGCCTACGACCAGCTGCTCGCCTCCGAGGCCGAGTTCGGCGGTCCGGTCATCGGCGACTACGAGGGGGTGCGCGACGCCATCGTCGAGGCGCTCGAGCGCATGATCCTCCAGGGCGCCGATCCCGCCGTGGTCCTCGCCGACGCCACCCAGCAGGCCGACCAGGCGATCGACGCCTACAACCGCAGTGTGAGCCGCTGACCCGCCGCTCGGGGGCGCCCGGGTGCCCCCGAGCCCAAACTAAGTTGGTGCGATGGCCACCGACCCCGCGACGACCGAGAGCTCGGATCCCTCCACCGCCGACACCCTCGAGTCGTACCGGGCGAGCATCGACAACATCGACGCGGCGATCATCCACCTGCTCGCCGAACGCTTCAAGATCACCCGGAAGGTCGGCGAGTACAAGCGGGTGCACCAGCTGCCCCCCGCCGATCCCGCCCGCGAGGAGGCCCAGATCGCGCGCCTCCGGGCGCTCGCCCGCGAGGCCGACCTCGACCCCGAGTTCGGCGAGGCGGTGATCCGGTTCATCATCTCCGAGGTCATCCGGCATCACGAGAAGGCGCGCTCCTGAGAGGCACGGCGGAATGAGCGACACCCCGGCTGGTCCCGACTGGTGGTTGGCGTCGGACGGCAAGTGGTACCCACCGTCGTCACGTGCCGCCGTCGCCCCGCAGACTCCGGTCTTCGGCCCTGGCCCCTACGACACCCCGCCGGCTGCCGACTGGTGGCTCGCCTCCGACGGCAAGTGGTACCCGCCGAGCTCGCACCCGTCGGTGCGCGGCCTGCCCACGCCCCCGCTCACCCCGTCCGACCTGGCCATCGGCCGGGCGCTCGCCGGGTGGCTCCAGGCGTTGTTCTGGTTCGCGATGGTCGTCGGCGGCATCCTCGCCGTCACGAGCGGGCTCGCCCACGCCGCCCATGACGCCTACCGCGGCGGCGACGGCCGGGTGTCGGCCTGGATCGAGGCCGACGACCGGGTCGCGATCTCCCACACGTTGATGCTCCTCGTGATGATCGCCGTGTTCATCCTGCTCCTCGTGTGGACGCGCCGCGCGCACATGGCCACCGACGCCCTCTACCCCGGGCGCCGGAGCTGGTCGCGCGGCTGGGCCATCGGCGCGTGGTTCGTCCCCCTCGGCAACTGGCTGCTCCCGAAGCTGGTGCTCGACGAGATCGAACGCATCGCCGTCGCCCCGCGCTCGAACGGCGTCGTCGGCCCTCAGTGGCGCGACCAGCGTGTGTCGGCCCTCGGGTGGGTGTGGTGGGGCGCCTGGGTGATCGGCTCGCTGCTGTGGTTCGTCGGCACCTCCTCCGGGGGCGACCAGACCGATCCCCTCCTACGAACGGCCGAGCAGACGAGCGACTTCTACGCCGCGTCGGGCGCCGCCGGCGTGGCCTTCGCGGTCGCCGCGGGCTGTGCCGCCCTCTACGTGCGACGTCTCAGCAGCCGCCTCTCCGTCGAGGCGATGAGCACCGGCACCGACGCCGGGTACTGAGCGCCCCCGGGGGTCAGGCGGCCGGCGCCTCGGACCCGAGCCGCGACGACAGGTCGGAGCAGGCGAGGCACACGCGTTCGGGGATGACACCCGCGCGCATCAGCAGGCCGAACATCCAGCAGCCGAGACAGAAGCCGAGCCCGGCCTCGAGCGACGCGGCGACGACGATGCCGCCGACGAGCACCTGGGCGAGACCCGGCACCCCCGCGACGTGGGCGACCAGCGCCGCGGTGGAGAGCGTCGCGCCGATGCCCTGGGCGAACCGCTTCGGCGGCCCGGGGACGTGCCTGGGTGCCCGACCGAGGGCGGGCACCACCACCTTGGTGACGAGCGACCCGAGCGGGCTGAGCCGGGGACCGGTGGCCACCCGAGCGAGGAACCCGTAGGCGAGGCCGGCGAGGACGACCACCCACCCGGTGAGGAGGTAGGTGACCGAGACGAGGACGACACCGGCCGCGACGAGCCGCGCCGCGTGTTCGTCGACCGGGTCGGGGAAGTCGAAGAGCTCGCGCATCACCGAAACCCTACCAACCTGGTCGGGATTTGCGCCAGGGCGTCCGGCTCAGGCCGTCTGGACGGTGGCGCTCCACGCCCCGTAGCCGCCGACGAGATCGCTGACGTCGACGAACCCCTCCGCCCGCAAGAGGCTGGCCGCGACCGACGACCGGTAGCCGCCGGCGCAGAACACGACCGTCGGCAGGGAGCGATCGAGCTCGTCGAGCCGCCCGGGGAGCTGCCCGACGGGGATGCGGAGCGCACCGGGGATGGTGCCGAGCGCGACCTCGCCGGGGTTCCGCACGTCGACCACCTGGAGGTCCGCGATCTCTCCCTGCCGCTCGGCGAAGGTCGCCGGGGTGAGCCGCGAGGCCACCCGCACCCGGTCGGCGTGGTCGGTGAGCACCCGATAGGGCTCGGCGACCGCGCCGACCACCCGGTCGAACCCGATCCGCCCGAGCCGGTTCTTCGCCTCGAGTTCGGCGCCCGGGTCGACGAACAGCACGATGTCGCGGTCGACGGGCACGATCGATCCCGCGAACTCCGCATAGCGGCCCTCGAGACCGACGTTGATCGCCCCGGTGAGGTGCCCGCGGGCGAAGTCGTCGGGGTCGCGACCGTCGACGAGGATCGCGCCGGCGTCGAGCCGGGCGAGCACCTCGTCCCAGTCGAGCAGCGCCGGCGGCTCGTGCTCGTCGAGCAGCTCGCGGGCCTGGCGATTGAGGACGGCGTCGACCGCGAAGTACCCGGGTGCAGGCGGCTGTCCCTCGGTGACGAGCGCGAGGAACGTGTCCTTGTCCGACGCGAGGAGCGCGTAGTTCGTCGTGCGTTGTTCGCCGATGGTGGAGGTGAGCTCGGTGGAGAGGTTCTTGCCGCACGCCGACCCCGCGCCGTGGGCGGGGAACACCCGGGTGTCGTCGGGCAGGGCGAGCAGCGTGTCGTGGAGGCTGTGGTAGAGCATCTCGCCGAGCTCGTCGCGGGTGTGGCCGAGCGACGCCAGCAGGTCGGGGCGGCCGACGTCCCCGATGAAGAGCGTGTCGCCGGTGAGCACCCCGTAGGGCACCTCGTCGTCGGCGTGCTCGTAGACGACGATGCTCATCGACTCGGGCGTGTGGCCCGGGGTGTGACGCACCTCGAGCACCACCTCACCGAGGACGATGCGTTCGCCGTCGGCGAGCTTGCGGCTCTCGAACTCGGTCTCGGCCACCGACGAGTAGCCGATCTCCGCGCCCGTGGCGGCCGCGAGCTCGAGGTGTCCGGACAGGAAGTCGGCGTGGAAGTGCGTCTCGAGCACGAGCTCGATGGTGAGCCCCCATTCCGCGGCGTCGCGCAGGTACTCGGCGACGTCGCGTTGGGGGTCGACCACCACGGCGCGGCCCGTCGTCTCGTCGCCGATGAGGTACGACGCGTGCGAGAGGCACTCGAGGTAGTACTGGGTGAAGCGCACGAACCCTCCCTTGGAGCCACGACCAGTGTGCCGCGGGTCGGGAGGTTCGCGGCCGCCGCCGGTGCCTACGCTGCGGAGATGCAGCTCCCCGAACGGTCACTCCCCGCCGACGAGATCATCGACACCCTCACCAGCTACCGCGCCGACGACGCACGCTGGCGGGAGGGCCGCACCTTCGGGCTGGTCTTCGACGGCGGACCCGAGCTGCACGCCCTCGTCGAGCAGGTCGCCACCATGTTCCTGCACGACAACGCGCTGAACCCCGTCGCCTTCCCGAGCCTGGCGCGGATCCAGTCGGAGGTGGTGGGCATCACCGCGGGCCTGCTCCAGGCTCCCGAGGGCGCCGGCGGATTCATGACCTCCGGAGGGACCGAGAGCATCCTCATGGCCGTGAAGGCGGCGCGAGAGCGCGCCCGGGTCGAGCGTGGGGTCACCGAGCCGGAGATCGTCCTGCCGACGAGTGCTCATGCCGCGTTCCACAAGGGTGCGAGCTACTTCGGCCTGACGGTGCGCCCCGTGCCGGTGGGTCCGGACTTCCGGGCCGACGTCGACGCCATGGCCGCCGCGATCTCCGAGCGGACCGCCCTCGTCGTCGGGTCGGCGCCGCAGTACCCGCAGGGGGTCATCGACCCGATCGCCGAGCTCGCGCCGCTCGCGGCCGAGCTGGGGGCGAACTTCCACGTCGACGCGTGCATGGGCGGGTTCGTGCTGCCGTTCATGGAACGCCTCGGCCACGAGCTGCCACCGTGGGACTTCCGGGTCGAGGGGGTCACCTCGATCTCCGCCGACCTCCACAAGCTCGGCTACGCCCCGAAGGGCGCCTCGGTCATCGTCCACCGCACGAAGGCGCTCCGGCAGTACCAGACCTTCGTGTTCGACGAATGGCTCGGCGGCTTCTACGCCTCACCTGGCATGCAGGGCACGCGGTCGGCGCTCCCGATGGCGTGTGCGTGGGCCACCCTCCACCACCTCGGGATGGAGGGCTATCTCGAACGCACCGAGGTCACCCTCGACACGGCTGCCACGATGCGGGCGGGCATCGCCGCGATCGACGGGGTGGCCGTGCTCGGCGAACCCGAGGCGCACCTGCTCGCCATGGCGGCCGAGCCCGGCTGGGAGGACACCGTCGACGTGTTCGCCGTCGGCGACGCGCTCGCCGCCAGCGGCTGGCTCCACGACCGACAGACCCCGCCCGACTCCCTGCACGCGACGGTGTCGCCGGGCAACGCTCCGGTCATCGGCGAGTACCTCGACGACCTGGCCGCCGCGGTCGAGTCGGTGCGCGGCACCCGCACCGTCGACCGCTCCACCGACTACGCCCCGCTCGACGAGCGCTAGCTGCCCTCGCCGAACAGCTCCTCGCGCAGCTCGCGCTTCAGGACCTTGCCCGCCGGGTTCCGGGGCAGGGGCTCGTCGCGGAACCACACGTGGGTGGGCACCTTGAAGCCCGCGAGTTGCTCCCGGACGTGGGCCTGGAGCTCCTCGGCGGTCGCGGTGCGTCCCGCCCGCAGCACGACGACCGCGCCGACCTCCTCGCCGAGCACCCGGTGCGGCACACCGATGACCGTGGCCTCGGTGACCGCCGGATGCTCGTAGAGGACACCCTCGACCTCCGCGCAGTAGACGTTCTCGCCACCGCGGATGACGACGTCCTTGGCCCGGTCGGCGAGGACGACGAACCCCTCCTCGTCGATCGAGGCGAGGTCGCCGGTGTGCAGCCAGCCCTCGACGAAGGTGCGAGCGGTCTCCTCCGGCTTGTTCCAGTAGCCCCGCACCACGTTGGGCCCCTTGATGAGCAGCTCGCCCACCACCCCCGACGGCACCTCCTCCCCCGTCGCGTCGACGACCCTCACGTCGACGACCGGGATCGGGGTGCCGATGCTGTGGGGCTTGCGGACGTAGTCGGCACCGCCGATCGACACGGCGACCGAGGAGGTCTCGGTGAGGCCGTAGCCGTTGCCGGGAGCGGCGACCGGGAAGTGCTCGGAGATGCGCCGCACGAGCTCGGGCGGGGCCGGTGCACCGCCGTAGCCGATGCTCGTGACGCTCGACAGGTCGTGCTCGGCGAACTTCGGCGACTCGAGCACCTCCCACACCATCGACGGGACCCCGCCGAAGGCCGTGAGCCGCTCGCGCTCGATGAGCTCGAGGGCCCGCTCGGGGTTCCAGCGGTACATCATCACGATCTTCGAACCCGAGTACGTCGAGCCGACCATCGTCGCGTGGCACCCGGTGACGTGGAAGAGCGGCACCGAGAGGAGCCGACCGGCCTGGGGGCGGTCGACGAGGGGCGGGAGCTCCCGGCCGGCGAGGGCGGCGCCCCGGGCGAGGGCGAGCTGGCCGTTCCAGGTGATCGTGCAGATGTTGCGGTGGGTGCCGACCGCGCCCTTCGGCACACCGGTGGTGCCCGACGTGTAGAAGATCGTCGCGTCGTCGTCGGGGTCGATGTCCACCGCCGGGAGCGCGACGCCATCCGGCGCGGCGGCGATCACCTCGTCGAACTCGAGCCAGCCGTCGACCGACCCGCGGGCGACGATGCGGGTCTCGACGGCGGTGTCGCCGAGGTGGGCGTCGAGCATCGTCGCTCGCTCTTCGTCGGCGATCAACACCTTGGCCCCGGAATCGGCGAGGGCGTACTGCAGCTCACCCGCCTTCCACCAGGCGTTGAGCGGGACGACGATCGCACCGGTGGCCACGGTGGCCCAGAACGACGCGATCCACTCCGGGTAGTTCCGCATGGCGACGGCCACCCGGTCGCCCTTGCGCACCCCGAAGTCGGCGACGAGCCGATCGGCGAGGCGGGCGACCACCGCGTAGTGCTCGGCGAAGGTCCATGAGTCGTCCTCGTAGACGACGAAGGTCCGGTCGCCGTACCCGCGGGACACCTCGAGGGTCTCGACGAGGCTCCGGGGCGCGTGGCGGAACACCTTCGTCGGGATCCCCCGGATGGTCTCCTCGACGATCTCGAACTCCCCACCCGGTCCGGTGAGCGCGGCGTCGACCTCGGCGCGAGTCGGTGACATGGCGTGATCCCCCCTGGTGCGGCCCGTCGATCGCAACCTAGCGCCGCGCACGGCGCGGGGTCGAAGCGCGAGCCCCCGTCGCGCTCCGACCCCGGGACCTGTGCGATCAGACCGTCAGGCGGTAGATCGTGAAGAAGCCGGCGTCGACGTCGACGATCTCGCAGTTGCCGAACCCGGCCGCCGCGGCGAGCTCGGCGACGGTGTCGGACCGCAGGACGGTGCCGAGCGCGAGCGAGTGGTCGTGCACCCGACACGCCGGCAGGCAGTGGGTGACGCTCCAGCCGTACATCATCCGTTCCGTGTCGTCGCCGGGAGCGGTGAAGGTCGGGGCGACCGCCTCGTCGGCGATCACGACGATGCCGCCGTCGGCGAGCGCGGCGCGCACGTTGGCGAGCACCTCGACGGGTCGAGCCATGTCGTGGAGGGCCTCGAGGATCGCGACGACGTCGACCGGTCCGAGCGCGGCGAGGTCGGACACGAACTCGTCGGCTGGCACCTCGAACGACACCGCGACACCGGCCTGCTCGGCGTTCACCCGGGCCTCGGCGATCGACGCCTCGTCGATGTCGAGGCCGACGACCTCCGCGGCCGACCAGGTCGACTTCACCGCGACCGCCGACCAGCCGAGGCCGGTGCCGAGATCGACGAACCGGCCGCCGGCGGCGAGGCGCTCGGTGACCCCGTCGACCGCGGGCAGCCACGACTTGACGAGGTCGGCGCTGAAGGCCGGGCGGTTGACACCACCCTGGCCGCGGCGGAATGCGGCGCCGTAGTGCTCGTAGGGCACGCCGGCACCGGTGCGGTAGGCGGCGACGACCTCCTCGAGGATCCCGCCGACGCCGGCGACCATGCCCGCGAACGGCGCGAGATGCTCGCCGTCGAGGGGATCGACGAGCGCGCCACGGTGCTCGACGGGCAGCCCGTAAGTGCGCGACTCCCGGTCTCCCGGGGTCGTCACCGCGAGGAATCCGGCGACAGCCTGCTGCTCGAGCCACTCCGCGGCGTATCGGGCGTCGATGCCCGCGCGCTCGGCGAGGGCCGGGGCGGTGAGGGGACCGTGGCGATCGAGGGTCTCGTAGAGGCCGAGCTCGGCGCCGATGTGCACGGCGTAGAGCTCGAGCGTCGCGGTCGTCGCGTCGAGGAGACGCTGGGAGAGGTCGACGCTCGTCGTGGGGGTGGTGGTCATGGGGTTCTCCTCCGTGGAGTCATTGTGTGTTCGGTGATGAGGCGTGAGAACCCCCCTCACGACGTGAGACGCCTCCCTACACTTGCCCCGTGACGCCGACGACGGCCCTGATCGGGCGCGAGCACGAGCGCAACACGGTCCTCGCTCGACTCGCCGAGCGGCGACTCGTCACGCTCCTCGGCCCCGGCGGCATCGGGAAGACCGCGCTCGCCAGGTCGATCGTCCCCGTGGCCGCGCAGTCGTTCCCCGACGGCTACCGAACGATCGACCTCACACTCGTCGACGAACCCGGGGAGGTGCGCGAGTCCCTCGCCGGTCAGCTCGGCTACGCGTCGTTCTCCGCCGTGCTCGACTCGCCCGGCGACCTGCCGGTACTCCTCTTCGTCGACAACTGCGAGCACGTCGTCGACGCCGCTGCCGACGTCCTCGCCGAGATCCTGCGGACCTGCGAGGCGCCGACCGTCCTCGCCACGAGCCGGGTTCCCCTCGGCGTGCCCGGCGAGGTCGTCGTCCCTCTCGGGGGCCTCGGCCTGCCCGACGGCGACGGTGCCGAGGGGCCGGCGGTCGAGTTGTTCGTCGAGCGTGCCGCGGAGGCGGGTGTGTCGGTCACGCCGTCGCCGATCGTGGCCGAGCTGTGCCGGCGGCTCGACGGCATCCCCCTCGCCATCGAGCTCGCGGCCGCGCGCTTGCGCTCGATGAGCCCCGACGACGTGCTCGCCCGACTCGGCGAGAGCCTCGACGTGCTCCAGCGGAGCCGGTCGCGAGCGGCACCGCGGCACCGGAGCCTCCGCGCCGCCATCGAGTGGTCCTGGGCGCTGCTCCACCCGGACGCCCAGCAGCTCGTCGCCGACCTCTCGGTGTTCGCCGGGCCCTTCGACGCCGTCGCCGCCCACGCCGTCGGGGGCCGCGTCGGCGACACGGTCGCCGACACCCAGGACCGTCTCCACGAGCTCGTCGAGTCGTCGGTCCTCGTCGCCGAGATCGAGTCCGGCCCGGCTCACTACCGGCTCCTCGAGACCGTGCGGCGATTCGCCCAGGAGCAGCTCGACTCGGCCGGACGCCGCCGCGAGGTCGAGCGCCGCTTCGTCGACCACGTCCTCGCGGTCGCGGCGTCGATCGTCGAGCGCGGCGCCGCGACCTGGTCGGCCACCGCGCTCGTCGATCTCCGACAGGCCTATCCCAGCATCGCCACCGCCGTGCGCTGGTGCGTCGAGCACGACGACACCCCCGACCGAGCACTGCTGTTCACCGCAGTGCTGTGGGGGCTCGTCCACCAGGCCCACACCCGTCAGATCGGCGAGATCGCCGAAGCCGTCCTCGGGCGGTGGCCCGACGCGACGCACCCGATGGTGGCCGACGCCGCAGCCACGGCGGCGACCTGTCGCTACATGCTCGGCGACGACGAGGGCGCCATCGCCCTCGCGACGGCCCACCTCGCCCACGCGACGCGCTCCCCGTTCGCCCCGGCCACGCTACGACGCGCGATCGCCCAGGCGACTCGGGCGTCGGGCGATCCGCACGGCGCGATGCGGTGGTTCGACGAGACCGCCACGGCGGCCCGCCGGCTCGGTCTCGTCTCGATGGCCGCCGAGGCGGTCTCCGCGCAGGCCCAGATCCTCGCCGACCTCGGTCGCCTCGACGAGGCGCTCGCACGCGTCGAGGCGGCCCACACCGAGTCGACCCGGGCCGGATCCGAGGTGGGCACCGCGTGGGCCACCGCGATCCGAGGCTCGATCCTCCTGCGGCGTGACCCGGAGGAGGCCACCGGTGTCCTGACCGCGGCGCTCCGCCTCGCCCGGGGGATCGAGTACGAGGCAGGGGTGGCGGTCTGCCTCCGCTCGCTCGCGCTCGGCGACCTCATGCGAGGCGATCTCGCCACCGCCGCCGCTCACACCAGTCTCCTGCTCGACGACCTCCTCGCGCGGGGCAGCACCTATGAGCTGCGGATGGTGCTCGACCTCGTGTCACCCCTCGCCCGGGCTGCAGGACTCGACCGCGCCGCCGCCGACCTCGCAGCGACCGCCCTCGCCCTGCCGGTGGTGAGCATCACCGCCAGCGTCGGACACGAGCTGTTCCCCCTCGATCCCACCGGCGGTGTCGTCCTGCCGACGCGGGAGGCCATCGCCGCGGCGCAGCGGGTCCTCGACGACGTGAGGGCCGGTCACCGCGATGCGTCGCCCGAGGCCGACGTCGCCGGCGACCCTGACACCCTGACCGGCGAGTTCCGGCGCGTCGGGGAGGTCTGGCACCTGGCCTACGGCGGACACGACGTCGCGCTCCGGGCGAGCAAGGGGCTCGCAGACCTCGCACGCCTGCTCGCCTCACCGGGCCGAGAGGTGCACTCCCTCGACCTGGCCGGCGCCCGCGCCGAACAGTCGTCGGCCGGACCGGCGTTCGACGCCACGGCCCGCCGCCGCTACGAGGAGGAGATCCGCGCGCTGCACGACGACATCGAGGAGGCCGAGGCGGCACAGGACGGCGAGCGGGCTGCCCGGGCACGGGCCGCGCTCGACCAGCTGATCGACCACCTCGCCGCCGGCACCGGCCTGGGCGGGCGCGATCGGGCCACCGGCTCCACCAGCGAACGGGCCCGGTCGGCGGTCACGCAACGCATCCGCGCCACGATCCGGCGGATCGAGTCGGTCCACCCCGCGCTCGGCCGTCACCTCGACGTCTCGGTCCGCACCGGCACGTGGTGCAGCTACCACCCCGACCGACCGGTCGAGTGGAAGACTGCCTGACCCATGAGCCTCGGTGCTGTCCTCCTCGTCCTCGTCGGCGTGGCGATCCTCGTCGTCGGGGCCGAGGGTCTCGTCCGGGGCGCGGCGAGCATCGCCGCCCGCACGGGGATCTCCTCGGTGGTCATCGGCCTGACCGTCGTCGCGTTCGGCACCTCGACCCCCGAGCTCGCGGTGAGCCTGGCCGCCTCGCTCGGCGACAACGCCGACATCGCCCTCGGCAACGTCGTCGGCAGCAACATCGTCAACGTGCTGCTGATCCTCGGCACCTCCGCGGTGGTGGGCGGCAGCCTCATCGTCAACCAACGCATCGTCCGGATCGACGTCCCGATCATGATCGGCGCGTCGGTCCTGTTGCTCGTACTCGCCCTCGACAACCGGATCTCCCGGCTCGAGGGAGTGGCGCTGTTCGCCCTGCTCGTGACCTACACCGTCTGGACGGTGTGGGCCGCTCGGAGGGAGCCCGACGCCGTCGTCTCCGAGTACGACGAGGCCCTCGATCCCGAGAGCCTGCGACGCCGTCCGCTCCTCGTCGACGTCGCGTTCCTGCTCGTGGGGCTCGGGCTCCTCGTGCTCGGCGCCCAGCTCCTCGTCGACGGCGCCACCACCATCGCGAAGGACCTCGGCGCGAGCGACCTCGTGATCGGCCTCACCGTGGTGGCCGTGGGCACCTCGATGCCCGAGCTCGCCACCTCGGTGGTGGCCGCGATCCGCGGTGAGCGCGACATCGCGGTCGGCAACGTCGTCGGCTCGAACATCTTCAACATCCTCTCGGTGCTCGGCCTCACCGCAGCCGTGTCCCCGGCGGGGATCGCCGTGCTCGACTCGGCGCTGCGCTTCGACATCCCGGTGATGACGGCGGTAGCCGTCGCGTGCCTGCCCGTGTTCCTCCACGGCCATTACGTGAGCCGCTGGGAGGGGGCGGTGTTCGTCGCCTATTACGTGGCGTACGTGACCTACCTCGTGCTCGACGCCACCGACGCCGGCGCGCTCGACCCGTTCCGCGACGCGATGGTCTGGTTCGTCCTGCCGCTGACGGTACTCACCCTCGTCGTCATCGGGGCACGAGCGCTCCGCACACGCGGGGCACCCGACCCCGATCCCGCCGCCTAGGCCGATCCCGAACCGGTGCCGTTCCCCGTCCGGCTCGCGAGCTGGGCGAACAGCCCCGCGAGATCGACGCCGGTGAGGTCGG
>CAZAVX010000004.1:50421-66153 GCA_964488835.1 uncultured Iamiaceae bacterium
GTCCGGCTCGCGAGCTGGGCGAACAGCCCCGCGAGATCGACGCCGGTGAGGTCGGACGCCAGCTGGAGGCCCTGGGCGACGTTGTTCGTCACCGACTTCGTGAGCTGGGTGGCGCCGTCGGTGGAGATGACCGTGAGCTTGTCGATCGCCCCGATCGGCTCGGCCGCCTTGGCGACGACCTCGGGCAGAGCCTTGGCCAGCAGGTCGACGATGGCGGCGTCGCCGTAGCGGTCGTAGGCCTCGGCCTTCTTCTCCATCGCCTCCGCCTCGGCCTGTCCGGTGGCGAGGATCGCGGCCGCCTCGGCCTCGCCCTCGACCCTCACGGCCTCGGCCATCGCTTCGCGGCGAGCCTTCTCCGCCTCGGCGTCACGGATCGCCGCGGTCTTGCGGGCCTCGGCTTCCTGCTCGACCGCGTAGCGCTCGGCGTCGGCCGGACGACGCACCTCGGTGTCGAGCTCGCGCTCCTTCAGCATCGCCTGCTCCTCGGCCACCTGCTGCTGGGCGGCGATGATCTCGCGGTCCTGGGCGGCCTTGGCCTTCGGTCCGGCTGCCTCCGCCTCTGCCTCGGCGGCGTCGGTCTCGGCCTTGATCTGGGCGACCCGCAGGGCGAGCTGGCGCTGCGCCTCGGCGACCTCCTCTTCGGCGCGGAGTCGGGCCTGCTCGGACTCGCGCTGCGCGTTCGCCTCGGCGATCTTCGCCTCCTTCTCGGCGCGAGCGGCCTCGGGGCGGCCGAGGTCGGCGATGTAGGTGCCCTCGGCCTGGATGTCCTGGAGCTGGAAGGTGTCGAGCACGAGCCCCTGGTTGGTGAGGGAGACCTCGGCCTCCTCGGCGACCTCTCGGGCGAACGCCGCGCGGTCGCGGATGATCTCCTCGACGGTGAGGCGACCGACGATCGAGCGCAGCGAGCCGGCGAGCACCTCGGTGGTGAAGCGATCGACCTCGCTCTGTTGGCCGAGGAACCGCTGGGCGGCGGCCCGCACCGCGTCCTCGGTGCCGCCCACCTTCACGATGGCGACCCCCTCGAGCGAGCAGCGGATGCCGTTGGCCGACACCGCCGAGCCGACCTGCACGCCGATCTGTCGGCTCGACAGGTCGAGCGACTCGAGGCGCTGGACGAACGGCAGGACGAAGACGCTCGCGCCCATGACCACCTTCTGACCCGAGAGGTCGGTGGTGACCTCGCCCGTCTCGGGGTTGGTGACCGGCCGACCCTTGCGCCCCGTGACGATGAACGCCTCGTTCGGCCCTGCCACCTTGATGCGGCTGAGGAGGAAGGCGACGACGAGGACCAACAGGCCGACGACGCCGCCGACGAGGATGAGGAGAAGGTTCATGTCTGGATCACTCCTGGTCGAGCAGCTCGTTGGTGGTCATGACGCGGACCGAGGTGGGGCTCAGCACTTCGACGACGACGATCTCGGTGCCTCGCGCGATGTCGTGGTCGGCGCGGGCGGACAGCTTGACGGGGCTGCCACCGACGCGGATGAGGATCTCGCCGCCTCCCGCACCGATCGGGGTGACGACCCGTCCGAGCTGACCCATGTAGTCGCCGCTGGCGGGCGTGGCGTCGGTGTGCATGCCATAGAGCGCGACGGACAGCTTGAGCGCCACCCACCCCAACACCACGCCCGCCCCGGCCGCGGCGACGAGCCCGACGACCGCGCTGCCGGTGGCCGCGGTGCCGACATAGCCGCCGACCCCGAACGCACCGAGGAACGCCCCGATGACCGGCGCCGACAGCACGCCACCCGCGGCGTCGATGTCCATGAAGTCGAGGACGTCGTCGACGAGGACACCGAGGAGCAACAACCCGAACCCGAGGACGCCCGTGACGACGAAGAAGGTCGTCATCGGACCCGATCCCGACCGGCTGCGACCTGGGTGGCACGACCGTTGGTGCCCGATGTCGCCCGACCCGCCATGGCGCCGATGCTAGTCGACGAAGGGTGGGATGCCCTCTGCAGGAACGGGACGGCTGATGAGATAGCCCTGGATCGTGTCACATCCGAATTCCCGCAACATGGCCGCCTGCTCGTCGGTCTCGACCCCTTCGGCGACCACTTCGATGCCGAGTCCGTGCCCGAGGGCGACGATGGCCTTCACGAGCGTGGCGCTGCCGGGGTCGGTGGTCATCGCCCGGATGAAGCTGAGGTCGATCTTCAGGCGGTGCACTCGCAGGCGCTGGAGATAGCTGAGCGAGGAGAAGCCGGTGCCGAAATCGTCGATCGCGAAGGTGATGCCGAGCCGCGTCAGCTCCTGGAGGGTGTCGAACCAGCGGGCGTGGTCGCCCATGACGAAGCTCTCGGTGATCTCGAGCTCCATGCGCTCAGGACCGACCCCACACTCACCGATGACGCGGGTGACCATGCTCGGGAACGAGGGGTCGTCGAACTGGAGGGCCGAGACGTTGACCGCCACCTGGGGGACGTCGATGCCGGCGCGGGACCACTCGGTGAGCTGCCGACACGCTTCGGTGAGCACCCACTCGCCGAGCTGGCTGATGAGCCCGCTCTCCTCGGCGAGCGGGACGAACTGGTCGGGTGGTACGAGACCACGGTCGGGGTGCTCCCAGCGCACGAGGGCCTCGACGCCGACGAGCGCGCCGGTGGCGAGCGACAGCTGGGGCTGGTAGTGGAGGCGCAGCTCGTCGTTCGCGAGCGCACGTCGCAGGTCGGCCTCCATCTCGAAGCGGGCCCGGGCCTGGCTGGAGAGCTCGGGCGAGGAGAACCAGATGAGGCCGCGCCCCTGGGACTTCGCGACGTGGAGCGCGGCGTCGGCCTGCCGTCGGAGGGCCTCGGCGGTGGTCGCGTCGGCGGGGAACAGGGCGATGCCCGCAGAGGTGGTGAGGAAGATGCTGTGTCCCTCGACTTCGAGCGGCTCTTCGAGGGAGTCGATGAGGCGCTTGGCGACGAGGTCGGGCGACGTGTCGGCGTCGAGCTCGAGGATCACGTCGAACTCGTCGCCGCCGGTGCGGGCGATCGTGGCGCTCTCGGGCAACTGCTCCCGGAAGCGCTCCGCGACCTTCGCCACCACCTCGTCGCCGAGTGAGTGGCCGAGGCTCTCGTTCACCGCCACGAAGTTGTCGAGATCGAGGAAGAGGAGGGCCACCTCTCCCCCGCTGCGGGCCGCCCGCCGCAGCGCCCGTTCGAGCAGCTCGGCGAACAGCGCCCGGTTCGGCAGACCGGTGAGCGGGTCGCGCTGGGAGAGCGTGCGGTACTTCTCCTCGGACACCTGGAGCATGGCCGTGCGCTGGGCGAGCACGTCCTCGAGGAAGGTACGGAGCCGAGCCAGCTCGAGGTGGGTGCGCACCCGGGCCTCGACCTCGGCGCTGTCGAAGGGCTTGGTGATGTAGTCGGAGGCCCCCACCGAGAAGCCCTTCACCTTGTCCTCGACCGCGTCGACCACGGTGACGAAGATGATCGGGATCCGGTTGCCGGCCTCGGTGGCCTTGATGCGCTGACAGACCTCGTAGCCGTCCATGCCCGGCATCACGATGTCGAGGAGGATGAGGTCGGGCGGGTTCGGGCCCTGCACGATCTCGAGCGCCCGCGGTCCGTCGGACGCGACCATCACGTGGTAGCGGTCGCGGAGCGACTCGAGCAGCTCGTGGATGTTGTCGGGCACGTCGTCGACGACGAGCAGCGTGGGGCGCCGGCCCGGTTCGGGGTCGGCCTGGAGCTCGAACCGCGCCGGGTGCCGTCGGTAGCGGGCGAGCTCGATGTGGGTGCGGACCCTCGCCTTGAGGAGGCTCGCGTTGATCGGCTTGGTGATGTAGTCGACGACGCCGAGCGCGAGACCTCGTGCCTCGTCGTTCGCCTCGGAGAGGGCGGTGACGAAGATGACCGGGATGTCGGCGGTGGCCGGATCGGTCTTCAGGGCCGAGAGCACCGAGTAGCCGTCCATGCCGGGCATCTGGATGTCGAGCAGGATGAGGTCGGGCTGGGGGTTGCGCCTCGCGAGCTCGAGCGCCTTCTCCCCGTTGGTGGCGGCTGCCACCGCGTACTCGTCGCCGAGCACCTGGACGAGGGCGTGCAGGTTCTCGCTGACGTCGTCGACGATGAGCACTCGGCTGCGACCGGACGGGGCGGCCTCGGCCTCGTGTGCCGTCGTCACGGCTCCCCCGCGGCGGAGGCGGGCTCGGTGAGCGCGTCGAGCAGCGCGAGTGCGTCGTCGATCTCGAAGAGGTCGACGAGCGTGGCGAGCTCCTCGACCAGGCGGGCGCGCCCGGTGCCGGCGGTGCCCTCGCGCAGACGTCGGAGGAGAGGCTCGACCGCGCCGAGGTCGTACTCGAGCGCGGCGCGGAGCTCGCCGACGAGGCGATCGAGCTCGGCGCCGGTCAGCGGTGGGGCCACGCGCGGCGACTCGGGCTGCTGGTCGAGACCGGCGATCTCCGCGACGAGGTCGGCCATCAACGCCCTGGCGTCGTCGAGGTCGGCGGGGTCGGGGGGTAGCGAGTCCTTCAGCACGCGGTCGATGGCGCTGATCTTCGCATACAGCTCGGTGGCGCCGAGGTTTCCGGCGATGCCCTTCAGGGTGTGGCAGCGCTCGTGGGCGGCACGAAGGTCGCCGGCCTCCACGAGCGCGACGAGTTCGTCGACGTCGCCCGCGTGGTGGTCCCGGAAGCGCAACAGCTGCCGGCGGTAGGCGTCGGGGCTGCCGCCGATGCGTTGGACGGCCTCGTGGACCGAGAGGGCGTCGAGCTCGAGCAGGTCGGTCGGCAGCTCGCCGGAGACGGGTGCCGCCGGGGCGTCGGTGTCGCCGCGGCGGGTGGTGACGAGTTCGGTGAGCACCGCGAGCAGCCGGGGCGGGTCGATCGGCTTGGTGACGTGCGCGTCCATGCCGGCGTCGCGGCTGCGCTCGGCGTCGTGGCTCATCGCCAGCGCGGTCATGGCGACGATCGGCACCTCGACACCTCGGGCCCGCATGGCGCGGGCCGCCTCGAGGCCGTCCATCTCGGGCATCTGGATGTCCATCAGCACGACGTCGAGGTCGTGGTGCGCCGTCAGCTCGAGCGCCTCCCGGCCGTTCACCGCCTCGATGATCTCGGCGCCCTCACCCGCCAACAGCTCGTGGGCGAACTCGCGGTTGATGGGGTTGTCCTCGACGAGCAGGATGCGCATCCCGGCGAGCGTCGCGCCCGAGGGACCGGGACGGGCGTCGTCGTCGTGTCGACCGAAGAGCCGTTCGCGCCCGAGCACCGACAAGGTGGTGTCGAGCAGCGTGGAGGGGGTGACCGGCTTGGCGAGGAGCGCCGCCACGCCCACCTCCTCGGCTCGCCGGAACACCACCTCGTCGCCGTAGGCGGTGGCGACGACGACCTTGGGCTTCGGTTGGATCGCGGGATCGCCGAAGATCCGGAGTGCGACCTCGTCGCCCATCATCCCCGGCATGCGCCAGTCGAGGAGGACGAGCTCGAACGGGCGCTCGGCGGCGGCGCGGCGCAGCACCTCGAGCGCGGCGGGACCGCTCGATGCGGTGTCGACGTCGAGCCGGAAGTACCGGTAGGTGTCGGCAAGGATCTCCCGGGACACCTCGTTGTCGTCGACGACGAGGACCGGCACCCCCTCGAGCAGCGGACCCGCACGTTCCGCGAGCTCCTGTTGGCGGGCGAGCGCGCCGACGGCGACGCCGAGGCGGGCCGTGAAGCAGAAGGTCGTGCCGACACCAGGCTCGGAGTGGTCGATCCAGATCCGGCCCCCCATCATCTCGACGAGGCGCTCGGAGATCGCGAGCCCCAGACCGGTGCCGCCGTAGCGCCTCGTGGTGGACTGGTCGGCCTGAGTGAAGCTCTGGAAGAGGCGCGCCTGTTCCTCCTCGGTCATCCCGATGCCCGAGTCCCGGACGTGTCCCTGCACCACGATGTGGTCGTCGCCGAGCTCGAGGGCGCTGAACCCCACCTCGACGTGGCCCCGATCGGTGAACTTCACAGCGTTGCCGCAGAGGTTCAGCACCACCTGGCCGAACCGCAACGGATCGCCGATGAGGACGGGAGGCAGCTCGGGGTCGTAGCGGACGACGAGCTCGACGCCCTTCTCCTCGGCGGCGAGTCCGACCGCCCCGGTGACGTGCTCGATGATGGTGTCGAGGCTGAACTCGGTGGACTCGAGGGCGAGCTTGCCGGCCTCGATCTTCGAGATGTCGAGGATGTCGTCGATGATGCCGAGCAGCGATTGGGCGGCGGCCTGGGCCTTCACGAGATGTCGTTGCATCGAGGGCGGTGGGTCGTCGCGCAGTGCGAGGTAGAGCATCCCGAGGATGGCGTTCATCGGGGTGCGGATCTCGTGGCTCATGTTGGCGAGGAAGTCGCTCTTCACGTTCGTGAGCCGCTCGGCCTCGTTCTTCGCGGCCTCGAGCTCCTCGGTGCGCTGGGCGACGAGCACCTCGAGCCCTGCTCGCTCCTCGTCGAGCTCGCGGGTGCGTTCGCGAACCTGGTGCCGCAACAGGAGCGCGACCACACCGATGAGCGCGGCGACGCCGACGAGCCCGACGATCGACCAGAGCACCCAGGGCGGCAGCGCGGATCTGACCTCCGCAGGTGCCGCCATCGAGCGGTAGAGCGCGTTGTAGTACGGAGAGTCGGGATCGGCCTGCCAGTCGTCCAACCACCGGTCGATGGCGGACAGCAGCTCCGCGTTCGTCCCCTCGGGCGTCGCGAAGTAGAGCGTGCTCGGCAGGAAGACGATGGGCGTCTCCTGGAGCCGGTACCGGTGGTTGTTGCGCGCGGCGAAGAAGCTGTTCGTGACCACCGCGTCGGCGTCACCTCGGGCCACCGCGGCATAGCCCGCCTCGAGATCGTCGACCGGGACCGGCTCGAACGTATAGCCCGCGCTCTCCATGAGGTCGGTGAGGAACAACTGCTGGATGCCGCCCTCGAGCAGGGCGATCCGCAGCCCGTCGAGGTCGTCGATGTCGGAGATCGCGCGGCCTCGCGCCGTGTAGATCTGCGACCAACTCGACGCCACCGAGGTGTCGTGGAAGTCATAGACGCGGTCGCGTTCGGGCGAGAACGCCACGTCGGGCATCAGGTCGAGCTGGCCGGTGCGGAGGCGCTCGAGGCAGGTGGCCCACACGCAGTCGACGTAGGTGAGCGACCAGCCCTCCTCGGCGGCGACCCCTTCGAGGACGTCGACGAAGAGCCCACGCCGCTCACCGTTCGGGCCGAGGAACAACTTGGGTGGGTTCTCGTAGAAGCCGACGACGACCTCGCGGCCGGCAGCCGACGGGTGTGTGTCGTCACCCTTCAGCACGGCCCAGGCACCGACGGCGACCGCGCCGACGACGACGGCGGCGACACCCACCTTGATCGCGAGCCCCCGAGACATCTCTACGTTGCCTTCCGCGCCGATCCGGAACCGGTCACGCGAAGGGTAGCCGCCGCATCCTGGGATCGATGGGTGTTCAGCGGCCCAGGAGCCGTTCGATCGGAGCGGCGACGGCGAAGAGGTGGCCCTGGCCGATCGTGAGGCCGAGCTCGACGAGCGCGGCCCGTTGGGCCTCGGTCTCGATGCCCTTCGCGACCGGGGTCGCGCCGATGCGCGACGCCAGGTCGAGCGATGCGTGCACGAGCCCGTCGGTGAGCCGATCGGTGCCGACCGCCTCGGTGAGGCTCGGGGCGAGCTTCACCCAACTCGGCGAGGCGGCTCGCAGCACCTCGAGCGGCATCCAGCCCGCGCCGAAGTCGTCGATCGCCACGCCGATGCCCGCCTCGCGGAGCTCCGCGAGGGAGTGGAGGGCACCGTCGGACACCTGGCGGGTGCGGTCGCTCCGGAACTCGACGACGAGGCGAGACCGGTCCACCTCCCACTCGTCGGCCGAGGTGACGATCGAGGCGACGATGCCGGGCATCTCGAGCTCGTGGACCGAGATGTTGCAGAACCACAGGGCATCGGGTGCGATCCGGTCGGTCTCGGTCGCGGCGGTGCGCATCAGGGCGCCGCGCATCGACCGGCCGAGCTCGTGGATGAGGCCGGTGTCCTCCGCCATGTCGATGAACGCCGACGCGGCGAGCTCGTCGTCGTCCCGGGTCCAGTGGGCGAGCCCCTCGTAGCCGATCGGCTCGCCACGATCGAGGGTGACGATCGGCTGGAAGTGCACGGCGAGCTCGCCACGATCGAGCGCGTGGTGGAGCGCCCGCTCCTCGCCGAGCGAGGTCTGCTGCTCCTGGCGCAGGGCGGCGTTGAAGGGCACCGCACGCCCGACGCCGCGGCGCTTCGACTCGTACATCGCCGCGTCGGCCCGGGCGACGAGCTCGTCCGCGGAGTGGACCTCGCCGTCGACGACGGCGACACCGACGCTCGCCCGCAGGTCGACGACCCCGGCCTCGAGCGGCACCTCACGCGACATGACGAGGGCCAGACGCTCGGCGAGGTCGAACGCGGCACCGCGGCCGGTCACGTTGCGGAGCACGACGAGGAACTCGTCGCCGCCGAGGCGGCCGACGACGTCCTCCGGGCCGACGGCCCCGCGCAGGCGGGTCGCCGCCGCGACGAGCAGCTCGTCGCCCGCGGCGTGACCGAGCTCGTCGTTCACGGCCTTGAACCGGTCGAGATCGAGGAAGACGACAGCGAGGGATTCACCGGCGGCGATCGCCTCGTCGAGGAGCTGCATCACCGCGGCGCGGTTGAGGCAGCGGGTCAGCGCGTCATAGGTCGCTCGCTCCCGCAGCTGCTCGCGGAGGGTCGCGGCCTCGGTGACGTCGGCGACGCTCGCGATCGCCGCGGTGACGGTGCCGTCGGGCTCGGTGAGCGAGCGCATCGTGATGTGGGCGAGGCGGGCGTCCTCCACGCCTGGCAGGCGGAGACGGACCTCGAGATCGACGTCCTCACCGGCGAACACGGCGTCGATCGCGGCGTCGAGCGCGGGCCAGTCGTCGCGCACGACGGTCTGGAGCTGGGCATCGACGGCGGCAGCACGTGGCACGCCCACGATCTCGTGCAACCGCTCGTTCGTGTAGGCGATGCTGCGGTCGGCGCGGATGTGGAGGAGGCCGCTCGGCAGCGCCTCGGCGAGGCGGTTCAGGAGCTGCTCGCGGTCGCGGAGCGCCTCTTGGGCGGCCATCTCCTCGGTGATGTCGATCATCTGGGCGAGGACGTGCGGGTCCTCGGGATCGTCGAGGTGGTTCTGATTGACGATCTCCACCCAGACGTAGTGGCCGTCCTTGTGGAGGTGCCGCAGTCGGACCCGCTGACCGTCGGTTCCCGAGGCCATCATCGTCAGCCAGTTGTCGATGGCCAGCTCGTGGTCGTCGGGGTGGATGAAGTCGACCGAGCGGCCGTTGCGGAGTTCCTCCACCGTCCAGCCGAGCACCCGCTCGAGGCCAGGGTCGGCGCCGGTCAGCTCCGCGCGTTCGTTCTTCCGTGTCCAGGTGACGCGGGAGGCCATGCCCTCGGCCGCGTCGGGACGCACCAAGGTGGCACCCTCGGGCACCATCAGCACGCAGAAGTACGTGCCGTGTCGGTGGGTCAGGTCGAGCAGGTGGAGCTCGGTGGGGTCGTCCGGCGCCACCTCGAGGTGGACCTTGGTGACGCTCATGCCCGTGTCGAGGCACTGGTGCCACGCGTCGATGACCGCCAGCCGCTCGTCGGGGATCACGACGTCGAGCGCGGTGCGGCCCTGGAGGATGCGGTGCCGCTCGATCGAGAACGATGCCGGCATCGGGATGAACAGGCCGTCGCTGTTGACCGCGGCGACATAGGAGTTCGCGTGCTCGGCGAGCAGGGAGGCGAAGAGCCGTTCCACCTCGGCGGGGTCGACGCGGGTGTCTGAGGTCACGGCGTCGGAATCGGCAGCGCAGCGCCCCCGATGAACGATTTCCGTCACGCCGCTGACGGTTGATCCGATCGGCCCGGGCCGCGGGGCTCAGGCGACGACGATGCGGATCTCGCCGGTTCCGCTCAGGCTGCACTCCCCGACGAGGACCTGGGGGCGGCGGAAGGTCTGCTCGATGGTCTCGCCCGCCCGCACGAGGTAGGGGCCGACCGAGTAGTCGCGGTCGTCCTCGTTGCGGAGCACGAGGGTGTCGCCGACGCCGAGCCGGACCTCGGTCGGCATGAGCTCCACCTGCTCCCCCGCGTCGAGCCGCGCACCGGTGCCCGCCTCGATGACGAACGTGCGGGTGGTGGACGAGCCCGAGACGAGCGCGAGGACGAGCACCCCGAGGACGACCACGAGGGCGAGGAGACCGAAGCCGGCGAGCAGCAGCCCACCGCTGACCGACCGCTCCCCGTGGTCGGGTTCAGCCACTGTGCATCGCCGAGTCGCGCACCTCGGCCTCGACGACCACCTCGCCCGCCTCCTCGAACACGAGGGTGAGCTCGATCGTGGTGCCCGGCTCGAGCGGTTCGGCGAGGTCGAGCAGCATCACGTGGTACCCGCCCGGCTCGAGGGCGACGGTCTCGCCGGCGGGCAGGTCGATGGCGTCGGTCTCCCGCATCGCCATCTCCTGGGTGTCGGGATCCATGACCGTCTCGTGCACCTCGGCGGTGGCGGCGACATCGGCGCTCACCCGTGCCGCGACGAGGCGGTCGTCGACCGATGCGGTGAGCTCCATGTACGCGGCGCCGTTCGACGCCATCATCGGGCTGGTCCGAGCCCAGGCGCCCTCCACGGTGATGGCCGCGGCAGGGTCCCCGGACCCGCCGTTCGAACCGTCGCCGTCCCCGTCGTCGTCCCCACAGGCGGCTGCGCCGAGGAGCAGGAGGGCCAGCGCGAGGTGCGCGGCGAACCGTCGTGTCGTCATGTTCAGGCCTCCTTCGGCCGGTCGAGCAGGATGCTCAGGTCGTGGGCCATCGCGGTGGGGGAGACCCCGAAGGGCCACTCCACGACGACGGCGCCGCGGTCGTCGACGACGTAGGCGATGGCCGTGTGGCTCACCTGTACCGTGCCGTCGGCGTCGGTGGTGATGGTGGACGAGGCCCCGAACGCGTCCTCGGTGGTCGCGAGGAGGTCGGGGTCGGTGATGCGGATGGCGTGGCCGCCGTCGACGAAGTGGCCGAGGTAGCCGACGACCACCTCGGGTGTGTCGCGCTCGGGGTCGACGGTCACGAACGCGGCGTCGACCCGCGCCGCCTGCTCGGGGCCGAGACGGGCGAGGGCGGCCTTGAAGTCGGCGAAGGTGGTCGGGCAGAGGTCCGGGCAGCGGGTGTACCCGAAGTAGACGAAGAGCAGGCCGTCGGGGTCGGCCCGGAAGGTGAAGTCCGACTCGCGGCCGGTCGCGTCGACCTCGGGCACGACGACGTGGCCGACCTCGATCGGTTCGTCGCGGGTGATCCCCTCGAGCGCGGCCGCGTCGCCGGACGAGCCCTCCCCACACGACGTCAGACCGAGCGACAGCGCGACGCCCAACGCGGCGAGGGCGGACAGAACAGGGCGCGAGGGCCTCATGGGCCAATCATGACCGGACCGCGCCGCCTGGGAACCCCCTCGGGACGAGGTTCTGACCATCGGCCCCCGATGTCGTGACGAAGGTCCCGTCCCCGGGGGCGAACCCCCCGCCACGCGGCGACGCGTAGTGCCACAATCGGGCCCATGCGCTGGAATCTCCCCACCGATCGCGTCCCCGAGGCCTGGTTCAACGTCCTGCCCCGGCTCGACACCCCGCTCGACCCGCCGCTGCATCCCGCCACCCGCGAACCGGTCGGCCCCGACGACCTCGCGCCCCTCTTCCCGATGGCGCTGATCGCCCAGGAGATGAGCGCCGAGCCGTGGATCGACGTCCCCGGCGAGGTCATGGACATCCTCCGGCTCTGGCGCCCCACGCCACTCGTGCGCGCCACCCGCCTCGAGGCCGCCCTCGGCACGCCCGCCCGCATCTACTTCAAGGACGAGTCGGTGTCGCCCGCCGGTTCACACAAGCCGAACACCGCGGTGGCCCAGGCGTTCTACAACAAGGCCGAGGGCACCACCCGCCTCTCCACCGAGACGGGCGCCGGCCAGTGGGGCAGCGCCCTCTCGTTCGCCAGCTCGCTCTTCGGGCTCGAGTGCAAGGTGTACATGGTGCGGGCCTCCTATGAGCAGAAGCCGTACCGCCGAGTGATGATGGAGACCTGGGGAGGCTCGGTCGTCCCCTCCCCCGTCGACGATCCCGACCACCCGGGATCGCTCGGCGCGGCGATCTCCGACGCGGTGCGCGACGCCGCCGGTCGCGGCGACACGCACTACGCGCTCGGGTCGGTGCTCAACCACGTCCTCCTGCACCAGACGGTCATCGGCCTCGAGGCCAAGGAGCAGCTCGAGGTCGCCGGCGAGGCGCGGCCCGACGTGGTGATCGGATCGTGTGGCGGCGGGTCGAACCTCGGGGGCATCACCCTGCCGTTCGTGCCCGACGAGGGCGTGCGCCTCGTGGCGGTCGAGCCCAGCTCGTGCCCCACCCTCACCGAAGGCACCTTCGACTACGACTTCGGCGACGTCGCCGGCATGACCCCGCTGCTGCCGATGTACACGCTCGGCCACGAGTTCGTGCCGCCGTCGATCCACGCCGGAGGCCTGCGCTACCACGGCGACTCGCCGATCATCTCGCAGCTGGTGCGCGACGGCCGCATGGACGCGGTCGCCTACCCGCAGGGCAAGGTCTTCGAGGCGGCGGTCCAGTTCGCCCGCACCCAGGGCACGATTCCCGCCCCCGAGACCAGCCACGCGATCCGCGCGGTGATCGACGAGGCGCTCGCCGCGAAGGAGGCCGGCGAGGAGCGGGTCATCCTGTTCTGCTACTCGGGCCACGGTCTGCTCGACCTCTCCGCGTACGACGACTACCTCCACGGCCGTCTCGACAGCGGGTCCTGAGGGCCCGCGCCGACGCCACGACGCGCGCGGTACGGTCCCTCGGATGCGCCGCCAGGAGAAGGCGGATCGGATCGGGGAGATCCTCGACGAGCTCTATCCCGACCCGCCGATCCCCCTCGATCACACCGACCCCTACACCCTCCTCGTCGCGGTCGCGCTCTCGGCACAGACCACCGACAAGAAGGTCAACGAGATCACGCCCGCCCTCTTCGCCGTCGCCGACACGCCCGAGAAGATGGTCGAGCTGGGCCCCGAGCGCATCCTCGAGATCATCCGCGAGATCGGCCTCGCCCCGACCAAGGCGAAGAACCTGTGGCTCGCGGCCAACCAGATCCTCGAGGCGGGCGGCGAGGTGCTCCCCGACTGGGAGTTCCTCGAGTCGCTCCCGGGGGTCGGCCACAAGACGGCCAGCGTCGTGATGGCCCAGGCCTTCGGCATCCCCGCATTCCCCGTCGACACCCACATCCACCGCCTGGCGTGGCGTTGGGGCCTGTCGAACGGCACCACCGTCGAACGCACCGAGCGCGACCTCAAGGCCGTGTTCCCCGTCGACACCTGGAACCGCCGGCACCTCCAGATCATCTACTTCGGCCGCGAGTACTGCCCGGCCAGGGGCCACGACGTCGCCCTCTGCCCCATCTGCTCGTTCGCCGCGGTGAAGTCGCGGATCCTCGAGGAGGCGAAGCGGGCGCGCCGACCCAAGGCCGGTCGCGCACCGCAACTCGATCGACGCTGACGCCGGCTCGCACCACACTCGGCGCGTGCCGATCCGCATGCACGCCGACGAGGTGCCCGTCGACGCCGCGCTGGTGCGCGAGCTGCTCGCCCACCAGCTGCCACATCTCGCCGAGCTCCCGCTCACGATCGTCGAACCGTGGGGCACCGACCATGCGATCTGGCGGCTCGGCGACGAGCTGGTCGTCCGGCTGCCCCGGATCGAGTGGGCGGTCGGACAGGTGGCCAAGGAGGCGGCCTGGCTGCCGGTCCTCGCCGGGCACCTCTCGGTGGCGGTCCCCGCCGTCGAGGCGGTCGGCGCACCGAGCGATCGCTACCCGTTCCCCTGGGCGGTCCACCGATGGCTCCCCGGGCGGGGGGCCGATCACGCACCCCTCCCGGATCCCGAGGGGTTCGCCGAGGAGCTCGCCGGAGTGGTGCGCGAGCTCTGGTCGGTCCCGCCCGACGGCGCCCCGCCCGCGCACAACCGGGCGCGCCACGTCGCCGAGTACGACGATGCCGCCCGGCGCGCCATCGCGGGCGCGGCCGAGCTCGTCGACGCGCACGCGGCCCTCGACCTGTGGGAGGGCGCGCTCGCGGCCGACCCTCATGGCGGGCCGCCGCGCTGGGTCCACGGCGACCTCGAGGGCAACTGCCTGGTCGACGCCACAGGGCGGCTGTGCGGGCTCGTCGACTGGGGATCGGCGTGCGCCGGCGACCCGGCGGTCGACATCCAGGTCGTGTGGTCGACGCTGTTCACCGAGGAGTCCCGAGCCCGCTTCCTCGCGATGCTCGACGTCGAGGAGGCCACGCTCGCCCGCGCCCGCGGCGCGGCGGTCCAGCAGGCGTGCGCCGCACTCCCCTACTACCTCGACAGCTACCCGGAGATCGTCCGTCGGTCGGTCCACAAGCTGCGAAACCTCGGCGTCGAGGTCGCGATTGGTAGCGTCTGAACTCGCGCCGGCACCCGCCGGTGGGACGGAGGGCCAGGTGCCGAACGATCGACGTCGACGGGGTGCGGGTGGAGGAGGTGGCGGCGGATCGCGCAACAACAGTGGTGGACGCCGCGGTGGCGGCGGTGGCGGTGGCGGCGGTCGGGCCAACGCCCGCCCCCAGCGCCAGGCCGCCCCGGCGCGCCCCGCACAGCAGGCACCACGGCCCGCGGCACCCGCCCCGCGGCCGGCGCCCCAGCCCGCCGTGCAGGCACCGAAACCCGCGAGCCAGCCCGCCCCGGCACCTGCTCCCAAACCCGCGAGCCAGCCCGCCCCGATCTCCTACGCGGCGATGGCCGCGAGGAACACTCCGAACGCCACGCCCGCTCCCGCTCCCGCACCATCGGCCACCGCCGACGCCAAGTCCGGTGCGTCGTCGGGCGCCGAGGTCGGTGGCAAGCCCCCCGAGGCCGCGCCGGCGTCCAACACACCGAAGGCCGACCCCGGCCCCGCCCCCGCGCAACCCGCGCCGCCCCAGCAGGCCCAGGCGGCACAACCGTCCGCGAGCACCAGCTTCGACGGGTCGATCCCCGGCGGGGGCATCAGCGCCCACGAGGGCAAGGACTACGGCACCGGCTCGGGACACACGGTCTCGCGCCACGTCGGACGCACCGACGACCAGCTGAAGGATCGGCTCGCCAACGAGCCGAACATCCCCAAGGCGTCCACCTATACCGACGAGTCCGAGGCGAACACGGCGATCAAGTCGGTGCTCACGGCGAAGAAGGCCGAGATCGAGGCATGGCTGAAGGACAGCTCGAAGCCTCCGCGTCTGCGGGTCGACGGCTCGAGCGCGGTCGGCCGAGTGATGCCGCGTGGCGCCCAGGCGTCGGTCGCCGGCACCTCGGTGCGTGTCATCCTCCAGAAGGCACCGCCCGGCTCGGGCATGCCCTTCATCATCGTCACGTCGTTCCCCACCTGATCCGAGGAGACTCGATGCCCGCACCCCTCAGCGAGCGCTACGCCGATCTCGCCAACCTGCTCGGCGCCTACTTCCCGGGCGACGACGCCCTCGACGCGGAGGTCGAGGAGATGGTCGCCGGGCTCGACACCCACCACCTCGACCAGTTCGAGAACGACGCGGCGGAGCTGCTCGCCGACGACGAGGTGTCCGAGGACGAGCTCGACGCGTTCGTCGCCGACGGCCCGAACTGGGACTTCGGCGGCGGGCGAGCCACCCTCGCGGAGCTGTTGGCCCGCGTCCGTGCCGCTCGTGGCACCGACACCGAGTCCGACGCTGAGTCCG
>CAZAVX010000004.1:66253-72063 GCA_964488835.1 uncultured Iamiaceae bacterium
GAGTCCGACGCTGAGTCCGGCGCCGCGGGTGTACTCCCCGAGGACGAGCTCGGCACGTCCGACTGAGCGAGCCTCCAGCGCTCAGGTGCCGACCGCTGCGGCCCGCTCGACCCAGCGGTCGATGAGCGTGCGGGCGATCGACATCCGTGGCGGCACCATCGGGAGCGCGTCGGGGGTGTACCACCCGGCGTCGGCGATCTCGCCCTCGTCGATGTCGATCTCGCCGCCCTGCCACCGGGCCTCGAACCCGATCATCAACGAATGCGGGAACGGCCACGGCTGGCTCGCGACGTAGCGCACGTCGCCGATCTCGACGCCCACCTCCTCGAACACCTCGCGCTCGACCGCTTCCTCGAGCGTCTCGCCCGGCTCGACGAAGCCGGCCAGGCAGCTGTACATCGGCACGGGGAAGTTCCGCCCGCGGGCGAGGAGCGCAGCGCCGTCGTCGCGGTCGACGAGCACGATGACCGCGGGCGCGAGCCGGGGGAACGCGAGCTGGCCGCACTCGGGACAGCCCCGCGCCCGCTCGCCGGGCACCGGATCGGTCGGCGAGGCGCACCGTCCACAGAACCGATGACTGCGGTCCCAGTCGAGCAGCTGCACCGCCCGGCCGGCGAGGGTCCAGCGCACGTCGTCGACGCGTCCGTAGAGCCCACGGAGCGGCACGAGCAGGTCGTCGAGGTCGTGGGCGACCACGTCGGGCACCCCGTCGCCGTCGAGATCGACCGCGAAGCAGGCCGCCCCGTCGAGGGTTCCGAGCAGGAGGCGGGGCAGGCCGGGTGCGACGTCGTCGGGGTGCTCGTCGAGCACGACCACCTTGCCGTCGCGGACCGCGACGGTGAGGGCGCCCGACCAGTCGTCGGGCAGCTCGAGCACCGGTCGGAAGCGGCGGTGGTCCACCTCGCCATCATGCCGCCCTGCGCGCCGCGGCGCGAGACTCCCCGCATGCGGATCGGTGTCGCGCATCACTTCGGCTGGGCAGTGGCGGTGACGGCAACCGACGACCACAGCGTCGTCGACCGCCGGCGCATCGACCTCGTCGAGCCGGGAGTGGCCACCGCCCCCGTCCACCACGAGGGAGCAGGTCTCGACGACGAGGAGGCCGCCGCGCTCGTCGCCGCCGTGCGCGCGTCGGTCGTTCGCGCGACCGCCGCCGCGCTCGACGACCTGGCGGAGTCGCTCCCCGGCCCGGTGCGCTCGCTGTCGCTGCGGGACTGGCCCGACGACTTCCCCACCGATCTCGCCACGCTCCGCCGGGTTCCCTACGAGAGCCGCGCGGACTCGGTCATGTACCGCCAGGTGCTCGCCGCCTGCGCGGTCGAGCGGGGATGGGCGGTGCACCGGTTCGACGCGGCCCACGTCGAGGCGCAGGCAGCAGCAGTGCTCGGCGACCGTGCCGACGAGGTGCTCCACGGTCCCCGGGCAACGCTCGGACCGCCGTGGTCGAAGGACCACCGCCTGGCGCTCGCGGCGACCGTCCTGGCCGCCCGCGGGTAGGGCCGCCGCTCAGGCGTGTGCCGGCGAGCCCGGCCGTCGGCTCATGACGAGGTCGACGACGGTGGCGACGACGAGGCCGATCACGAGACCCACCACCGCCGAGGCCGCGGTGTTGGCGAGCCAGGCGAGGACCGGACCGCCCGGGCCACCCTCGACGGCGTGTTCGAGGTCGTGCACGAGGCCGTAGGGCCAGTGCCAGCCGAGCTCGTCGGAGCCGACGAGGACGATGTGGCCGCCCACCCACAACATGGCGGCGATGCCGATGCGCGAGAGCCAGGCCAACAGGACCGGCATGGCGCGCACGAGGAACCGCCCGAACCGCTGCGCACGGGGCGCACCGCGCTGAGCGAGCGCGAGCCCGACGTCGTCCATCTTCACGATGGCGGCGACCACCCCGTAGACGATGAGGGTGATGACGAGGGCGACGATCACGAGGATCGCGACGCGCGAGAGCAGTGGCTCGTCGAGCACCTCCTTCAGGGCGATGACCATGATCTCGGCCGACAGGATGAAGTCGGTGCGGATCGCCCCTGCGACGGTGCTCGCCTCGGCATCGGCTCCCTTCGCCGCCGCGGGGACCTCCTCCTCGTGGTGCGAGTCGAAGGCGTGGAGGATCTTGTGCGCCCCCTCGTAGCAGAGGAACGTGCCGCCGGCCATGAGGATGACCTCGACGAGGGTGGGCGCGACGCTGCTCAGGACGATGGCCACCGGGAGGATGAACAGCAGCTTGTTGCGCAGCGAGCCGACGGCGATCTTCTTGATGATCGGCAGCTCGCGCTCGGCGGCGAGGCCCTGCACGTAGGTCGGGGTCACGGCCGTGTCGTCGACGACGACCCCCGCGGCCTTCAGGCTGGCGCGCCCGGCGGCTGCCCCGACGTCGTCGATCGAGGCGGCCGCGAGCTTCGCCAGCGCGGCGACGTCGTCGAGCAGCCCGACCAGTCCTCCAGCCACCTCACCTCCCAGTCGTCGTCGGCTCCGCCCCGGTGGCGCCACAGTAGCGACCGACGTCGCTCGTTCTTCGGACGGGGCAGGGTCCGGCGAGCGAATGCCGGATTCCGGCCGGATTCCGGCCGCATGAGGAGGGAGGATGCACCCATGACCTCGACGTTGCTGCGGAGCGCCTCCGACCACCCGGCCACCGGGACGTACGACTTCCCCCTCTTCCACCCATCGAGCCGGGCCGCGTGGCGGGCGTGGCTCGAGGCCCACCACGCCACCGAGCGGGGCGCGTGGGTGGTGTCGTGGCGCCGGCAGTCGGGCCGCGAGCCCGTGCCCTACGAGCACCTCGTGCTCGAGTCGCTGTGCTTCGGGTGGATCGACGCCACCCGGAAGGTGCTCGACGACGACCGCGGCATCCTCCTGATGACGCCTCGCAAGCCGCGGAGCGGTTGGACCCGGCTCAACCGGCGACGGGTCGCCGATCTCGACGCGCAGGGGTTGATGACCGACAGCGGGCGACGGGCGATCGAGGTGGCGAAGGCGAACGGCTGGTGGAGCCTGATGGACGACGTCGAGGACCTCGTCGAACCCGACGATCTCGCGACGGCGCTCGACGCGACTCCAGCGGCCCGCCACCATTGGGACGGCTTCGCGGCCTCGCTCCGCAAGCAGATGCTCTGGTGGCTCATCACCGCGGCGAAGCCCGACACCCGTGCCCGACGCATCGCCGCGATCGTCGCCGAGGCCGCCGAGGGTCGTCCGCGGACCTAGCGGTCGCCGAGCCGGCCGGTCACTCGACGAGGCGGAGGCCGGTTGGGCTGATCGAGCCGGCGACGTGGGGCAGCTCGACGACGAACTGGGTGAGGTGCGCGGGAAAGACGTGCTCGCTGACGAGCACCGGGGTGCCGTCGGCGTCGCGGGTGACCCGGTCACAGACGAGCACCGGCGAGCCCACCGGCACGTCGAGCACCGCCGCGTCGTCCTCGGAGGCCGCGGCGGCGCCGATGGTCTGGGTGGCACCACCGAGGGGCACGCCGAGCAGGTCGTAGAACGACGACCGCTCGACGTCGGCGCGCGACAGCTCGGCGCCGAGGCGTTCGGGGCACCACACCGTGACCCGGGCGAAGGGGGCACCGTCGGCCAGGTTGACGCGTCGCACCCTGAGGACCGTGCCCGAGCCGAGCTGGGCCGCCACCTTCCGAGGCGCCTTCACGAACCCGAAGTCGAGGATCTTGCGCACGGGGGCAGCACCCGACTCGGCGAGCTGCGCCTCGATGGTGCCGAGCCGGCCGAGACTCTGGGACACCGGGTCGACGGCGACGAACCACCCGAACCCTTGCCGCGAGTCGACGAGCGACTCCTGGCGGAGCACCTCGAGGGCCTTGCGGACGGTGACCCGGCTCACCTCGTAGGCTGCGGAGAGTTCGGCTTCGCTCGGGAGCAGTCGCCCCGCGGCGAACTCGCCGGAGGAGATCCGGCGGCGGATGTCGTCGGCGATGTCCCGATAGCGGATCGTCCTCACTTGTCCTATACTTGTATCGTTTCCGGACACACGCAAGCCCCCCACACCACCGAGGTCGCATCATGGCTGTCGCCGCCAACACTCCCATCGAGCTCATCCAGCGGGTGTACAGCACCCTCGACGAACGGCTCGCCATCGGGAGACGGCGGCTGGGTCGACCCCTCACCCTCGCCGAGAAGGTGCTCATCAACCACCTCGACGACCCCGAGACCGGCGGGCTCGAACGCGGGGTCTCCTACACCGACCTGCGCCCCGACCGGGTCGCCATGCAGGACGCCACCGCGCAGATGGCGCTGCTCCAGTTCATGACCGCCGGGCTCCCCGAGGTGGCCGTGCCGTCCACCGTGCACTGCGACCACCTCATCCAGGCCAAGGAGGACGGCCACCGCGACCTGCTCGCCGCCCTCGAGAACAACAGCGAGGTCTACGACTTCCTCGAGTCGGTCTCGGCGAAGTACGGCATCGGCTTCTGGAAGCCGGGCTCGGGCATCATCCACCAGGTCGTGCTCGAGCAGTACGCGTTCCCCGGCGGGATGATGATCGGCACCGACAGCCACACGCCGAACGCCGGCGGCCTCGGCATGGTCGCCATCGGCGTGGGTGGCGCCGACGCGGTCGACGTGATGACCGGGTTCCCGTTCAACGTGCGCTGGCCCAAGCTCATCGGCGTGAAGCTCACCGGCCAGCTCAACGGCTGGACCGCGCCGAAGGACATCATCCTCGAGGTCGCTCGCATCCTCACCGTGAAGGGCGGCACCGGCGCCATCGTCGAGTACTTCGGTCCGGGGGCCGAGTCCATCAGCGCCACCGGCAAGGCCACCATCTGCAACATGGGCGCCGAGATCGGTGCCACCACCTCGATGTTCGGCTACGACGACGCGATGGCCCGCTACCTCAAGGCCACCGGCCGCGAGGAGATCGCCGACGCCGCCAACGCCGTGGCCCACCACCTCCGTGCCGACGACGAGGTGCTCGCCGATCCCGCGTCGTACTACGACGAGGTCATCGAGATCGACCTCGACACCCTCGAGCCGCTCATCAACGGTCCGCACACCCCCGACCTCTCCCGCCCGGTGTCGCGGGTCGGCGCCGACGCCAAGCTCAACGGCTGGCCCACCGAGATCAGCTACGCGCTGGTGGGTTCGTGCACCAACTCGTCCTACGAGGACATCACCCGAGCCGCGTCGATCGCCCGCCAGGCCGCCGCCGAGGGCATCACCTGCAAGACCGACCTGATGATCACCCCCGGCTCCGAGCAGGTGCGCGCCACCATCGAGCGCGACGGCCTGCTCGCCGACTTCGAGCGCATCGGGGCCACCGTGCTCGCGAACGCCTGTGGTCCCTGCATCGGCCAGTGGAGCCGCTCCGACGTGCAGGAGGGCGACGTCAACACCATCGTCACCTCCTACAACCGCAACTTCCCGAAGCGCAACGACGGACTCTCCACCACGCTCGCGTTCGTCACCTCGCCCGAGACGGTCGTCGCGCTCGCCCTCGCCGGCACGCTCGACTTCAACCCGCTCACCGACACGCTCACCAACGACAAGGGCGAGCAGGTGAAGCTCGCGGTGCCGTCGGGCGAGGAGCTCCCCGCGCAGGGCTTCACGCCAGGCGAGAGCGGCTTCGTCGCCCCGCCCGAGGACGGCTCGGGTGTCGAGGTCGTCGTCCGGCCCGACTCCGACCGCCTCCAGCTGCTCGAGCCGTTCGCACCGTGGGACGGCAACGACTATGTCGAGCTGCCCGTGCTGATGAAGGCCCAGGGCAAGTGCACCACCGACCACATCTCGGCCGCCGGGCCGTGGCTGCGCTACCGCGGCCACCTCGAGAACATCTCGGGCAACCTCTTCCTCGG
>CAZAVX010000005.1:0-6425 GCA_964488835.1 uncultured Iamiaceae bacterium
TCGTAGCGGGCGATGTAGGTGCCGTTGTCGCAGATGTAGCGGAAGAACGTGCCGAGCGGGCCGTCGTTGTTGAACGAGAGGGCGAGCGTGCAGAGCGCCCCGCCAGGGGTCTGCAGGCCGACGGTCATGTCCATGGCGATGCCGAGCTCGGGGTGGTGCGGCCCCTGCTGGGCCCAGACCTTCGACGGGGTCTCGCCCGTCTGGTAGGCGAAGAGGTCGACGGTGTGGCAGGCGTGGTGCCAGAGAAGGTGGTCGGTCCAGGTGCGCGGCTTGCCGAGGGCGTTGGTGTTCTCGCGGCGGAAGAAGAACGTCTCGACGACGAGGTGCTGGAGCGTGAGCTCTCCGCGCTCGATGCGCTGGTGGATCCACTGGTGGCTCGGGTTGAAGCGGCGCGTGTGGCACACCATCGCCGTGACGCCCGTGCGCTGTTGGGCCTCGACGACCGCCTCGCTGTCGGCGAGGTTGTCGGCCATCGGGATCTCGACGAGCACGTGCTTGCCCGCCTCCATCACCTGGATCGCCTGGCTGGCGTGCAGCTGGGTGGGCGTGGTGAGGATCGCGGCGTCGACGTCCGGCTGGGCGAGCGCTTCGGCCAGGTCGGTGGTGTGGTGGGGGATGCCGAACTCCTCGGCGAAGGCCGCGGTGTCGTCGGCGTTGCCGCCGGCGAGACTCACCACCTCGACCCCGTCGATGCGTTGCAGCCCCGCCATGTGTTTGCGGGCGATGGCGCCCTCCCCGGCCAGCACGATCTTCATCGGGTCGCGTCCTTCATCGGCTGCTCCTCGTCGGCGGTCCCTGCTTTTGTCAACACTAGTGTTGACAATCTTGTCTGTCATCCGGTCGATCCAGATGGAACAATGGTCCGGCCATGGCCGACACCCCTGACGCCCTCTCGGTCGCCGACCGGCTGCGCGCCGACATCCTCACCGGCGCGCTCCCGCCCGGCGAACGGCTCGTCGAGCTCGCCCTCGCCGAGCGCTACGGCGTCGGTCGGGCGGCGGTGCGCGCCGCGCTCGTCGAGCTCGACGGCGAAGGGCTCGTCCAGCGCGAGGCCAACCGGGGCGCCACGGTCCGGCGGGTCAGCCTCACCGAGGCGATCGAGATCACCGAGGCCCGCGGGGTGCTCGAGGGGCTCATCGCCCGGCTCGCCGCCGAGCGGGCCACCGACGACGAGCGGGCCGAGCTCACCGCCATCGTGGCGGGGATGGAGCAGGCGGTCGACCGCGCCGCCGTCGCCGACTACTCCGAACTGAACCGTCGCTTCCACCAGCGGCTGCGGGAGATCTCCCGCCACCAGGTGTCCCAGGAGCTCGTCGACAACCTCCGCAACCGGGCGGTCCATCACCAGTACCGGCTCTCGATGGTGCCGGGCCGGCCCCAGGAGTCGCTCGAGCAGCACCGGGCGGTCGCGACGGCCGTGGCGGCGGGCGACGGGGCCGCGGCCGAGGCCGCGATGCGCGAGCACCTCGCCTCGGTCGTCGCCGTGCTCCGCCACTGGCACGAACTCGGCGTCCCCGTCTGACCCTCGCGGGTCCTCCGCTCCCCGCCCCCCACGACCGGAACTGCGTGAGAACCGCAGCGAATCGGCCCGCTTTTCACGCAGATCCCCGCCCCCCGTCCCCCCACGACCGGAACTGCGTGAGAGCCGCAGCGAATCGGCCCGGGTTTCACGCAGATCCCGCCCGGGGGATGCGGGAGGGGGCGGCCCCGAGAACCGTCCGTGCGCCTGAGCTTGTTCTAGTTATACTCGAACAAGTGCTCATCGAGATCGACGAGTCCTCGACGGTTCCCTTGTTCCTCCAGATCGCAGGCGGCGTGCGCCGGGCGATCGGTGACGGGTCGCTCGCCGCCGGCGACCGCTTGCCGGCCGCCCGCGAGCTCGCGGCCTCGCTCGGGGTGAACATGCACACCGTCCTGCGGGCCTACCAGACCCTGCGCGACGAGGGCCTCGTCGAGATGCGCCGCAGCCGCGGCGTCGTCGTCACCTCGACCGCACCCGACGACGCCGAGCTGATGGGACTCGCGCGGGCCTTCGTCGACCACGCCCGCTCGCGCGGCCTGACCGACACCGACATCGTCACGCTCCTGGAGGATCTGTTGTGACACGTCCGAACCCCACCCTTGCGCGGCTGGTGCTCGCTGCGAGCGGGCTCCTCGTCGCCACCGCGGCGCTGCTGCCGTTCGTCCTCGTCGACGAACGGCCCGATCCGCTCGCCACCCGATGGTCGTTCGACGGCGAGGTCACCTCCACGATGTCGGCGACCGCGCTGTTCGTGCTGGTCGCCGTCTTCGTGATCCCGACCGCGACGGTCCTCGGCGGGCTCGCGCTCGCACGGAGCCAGGCGCGGCCCGGGGTCCGTTCGATGTGGGCCGGCCTCGCCGCGCTGCTCGGCACGATCTTCGCGTGGGCCTCGGTCTCGACGCTCCTGGCGAACCAGGGCCACGAGGACTGGCGGACCGTGCCCGGGCCGGCGCTGTGGCAACTCGTGGTGCTGCTCGTCGCCAGTTGCATCGCGGGTGCCCTCGCGGCCTGGGCGGCCTCGGGTCTCCCCGAGCGGCCCGTCGTGCCGGTGTCGAGCCCGCCGCTCGAGGTGCCCGACACCTCGGTCGTGGCCTGGTCCCGCAGTTTGACCGTGCGCTGGCTCCTCGCGCTCGCCGTGGTCACCGGCGCCGCGGGCGTGGTGCTCTCGCTCCTGTCGGGAGAGCCGTGGATCGGAGTCGTCCTCCTCCTCAGCGCGCTCCCCGCCGTGCTCCTCGCCCGCATCGAGGTGTTCGCCGACCGCCGCGGCCTCACCGTCGCGTACGGCCCGTGGGGCTGGCCGCGCACCCGCATCCCGATCGAGCGGATCGCCGCCGCCTCGCCGATCGAGATCCGGCCGAGCGAGTGGGGAGGTTGGGGCTACCGGGGCAGCGTCCGGATCTTCCGCACCGCAGCGGTCGTGCTCCGCGCCGGGCCCGGCATCCGGCTCGACCTCACCGACGGCCGCCGGTTCGCCGTCACCATCGACGACCCGGGGACCGCGGCGGCCGTCCTCGAGCGTGAGCGGCGCCGCGAACCCGCGCCCTGAGCGCCCCGCCGGTCCGGCCAAGATGGTCCGATGCGGACCATCGGACTGATCGGCGGGATGAGCTGGCACAGCACGGCCACCTACTACCGCCTGGTGAACGAAGAGATCCAGCGTCGCCTCGGCGGCCACCATTCCGCCGAGCTCGTGCTGTGGTCGGTCGACTTCGCCGAGATCGAGCGGTTGCAGGTGGAGGACCGGTGGGACGATGCCGGCGAGATCCTCGCCGACGCAGCTCGGGCCCTCGAACGAGCGGGTGCCGAGGTGTTCGCCCTCTGCACCAACACGATGCACAAGGTCGCCGACGCCGTCACCGCCGCAGTCGACCTCCCGTTCGTCCACCTCGCCGACGTCACCGCCGACGCCGTGCGCGCCGGGGGGATCGAGCGGGTCGCCCTGCTCGGCACGGCGTTCACGATGGAGCAGCCCTTCTACCGCGAGCGCCTCGCGAGTCATGGTCTCGACGTCCTCGTCCCCGAGGCCGACGACCGGGCCGAGGTGCACCGCGTGATCTTCGACGAGCTCGTCCACGGCGTCGTCGACGACGGCTCCCGTCGCCGGTACCAGGACGTGATCGGGCGGCTCGTCGAGTCCGGCGCGGACGGCGTGATCCTCGGCTGCACCGAGATCGAACTGCTGGTCGGGCCGGACGACTGCCCGGTGCCGACGTTCGCGACGACGGCGCTGCACGCCCACGCGCTCGTCGACGCCGCGCTCGCCACGGGCTGAGAGCCCCGGGCGGTCAGGGCAGCTCGGGAACCTCCGCCTCGCCCTCGTCGATGCGGCGGAGCGACTCGACCGTGGCGCGGGTCATCACGGGATCGACTCCGAGCTCGGCGAGGAGCGCGGCGGTGGCCTCCATCTCGTGGAGTCGCCGGGTGGAGTGCGGGGCCGTGCCCTCGACGAGTCGACGCATCAGCGCCTCGTCGGCCGCGGTGAACTGGGCGACGAGGTTCTCCCAGGTCTCGTCGGCGAGGCCCGCGGCGCGGGCGGCCTCGATCGACTCGACGAGCAGCGCGGCGAACCCCTTCATGACGACCGAGCGCAGCAGCTTGCGGGCCGCGGCTCGCCCGGGCTCGGGCCCGTCGTCCTCGACCACCATGCCGAGCGGCCCCATCACCCCCACGAACCGGGCCGCTCCCGGGCCCGACGCGAGTGCGGGGGTGCGCAGCCCCGTGCCGGGCACCGGCGCCATGAGGGCCACGTCGACGAATTCGAGGCCCGCGCCGGCAGCGGTGGCGGCGAGGTCGCGCTTGAGGCCAGCCGAGGCGGTCGCGCAGTCGGCGTAGATCGCACCGGCCGGCACCGCGTCGAGCGCCTGTGCGAGCGCGGTGGGTGCGTCGGCCGCAGCGGTCAGCGCGAGCACGACCCCAGCGTCGACGACCGCCGCCGACGGTTGGTCGTGTCGGGTGACCCCGGTCGGGGTGGCGACCGGCGCGGGATCGAACGCGTGCACCTCGGCGCCCGCCGACACCAGGTCGGCCGCGTAGCGCGAGCCGGCCTCGCCGAGCCCGAAGATCGCCACCCGTACCGTCACCCGCCGGTCTCCAGATCGTCGATCCGGTCGACGTAGGTGACGCCGAGGTCGGCGAGGAGCGGGCGCAGGCCGTAGATGTCGACGCCGAGCTCGCCGGCCGTGAGCCGGGCGCGGGTCGCGGCCTCCTTGTCGAGCCGCGCCTGGGAGAGACGCACCGCCTCGGCCGCCTCGGCCCAGGGGACGACGACCACGCCGTCGTCGTCGGCGCACACGACGTCGCCGGGATGCACCACTTGCTCGCCGAGGACGACGGGCACGTTGACCGAACCCGGGCTGGCCTTCACCGTGCCCTGCACCGACACGTGTCGCGACCACACGCCGAACCCCATCTCGCGCAGCTCGCGGGTGTCGCGCACCCCGGCGTCGATGACGAGTCCGATGACGCCCCGGTGCTGGAGCGAGCTGGCGAGCAGCTCGCCGAACATGCCGTGGGTCGACGGCGCGGTGTTCGTGACGACGAGCACGTCGCCCGGTCCGCACACCTCGACCGCGGCGTGGATCATCAGGTTGTCGCCCGGGTGGCACGAGACGGTGACCGCCGAGCCGGCGAGGGCGAGGCCCTGCTGGATCGGGCGGATGTCGGGGCCGACGAACCCCCGCCGGCCGATGGCCTCGTGGACGGTGGCGGTGCCCATCGCGGCGAGCGCGTCGATGTCGGCGGGCTCGGCCCGGTCGATGGTGCGGACGACGACGGGCTGGCGTGGCAGGGTCATCGGGCGGCCTCCGGCTGGATGGTGGAGAGGAGGGCGTCGAGCCGGGGGAACACCCGCCGGACGTTGGTCTCGTAGATCTTCGTGCGGTCGGCGTCGGAGAGGTCGGCGGCGTCGATGTAGCGACGGGTGTCGTCGTAGTGGTGTCCGGTCTCGGGGTCGATGCCGCGCACCGCACCCACCATCTCGGAGGCGAAGAGCACGTTGTCGACGGGGATCACCCGCAGGAGGCAGTCGATGCCCGCCTGGTGATAGACGCAGGTGTCGAAGAAGACGTTGTCGAGGAGCAACTCGTCGAGCGGCGGTTTGCCCATGTCCTGGGCCATGCCGCGGAAACGACCCCAGTGGTAGGGAACCGCTCCGCCGCCGTGGGGGATGACGAACCGCAGGGTGGGGAAGTCGGCGAGCAGGTCGGACGTGAGCAGCTGCATGAACGCGGTCGTGTCGGCGCCGAGGTAGTGCGACCCGGTGGTGTGGAAGTGCGGGTTGCACGTCGCGCTGACGTGGATCATCGCCGGCACGTCGAGCTCGGCCATCGCCTCATAGAGCGGGTACCAGTACCGGTCGAACAGCGGCGGTCCGTCCCACATGCCGCCGGAGGGGTCGGGGTTGAGGTTGCAGCCGACGAACCCCATCTCCTCGACGCACCGTCGCAGCTCGGCGACCGACGGCTCGATCGGCGCCCCGGGCGACTGGGGGAGCTGACAGACCGGTGCGAAGTTCTGGGGGAAGAGGTCGCACACCCGGCGGATCAGCTCGTTGCAGTGCTCGGTCCAGTGGATCGAGGTGTGGAGGTTGCCGATGTGGTGTCCCATCCAGCTGGCGCGCGGGGAGAAGAGGGTGAGGTCGGTTCCTCGCTCCCGCTGGAGCCGGAGCTGGTTCTGCTCGATCGACTCGCGGATCGCGTCGTCGCTCACGTCGAGGGTGCCCTTCTCCCCGACGTGGTCGGGATCGGCGGCCACCGCCGCCTTCTGGGCCTCCCGGTAGTCGGCGACCTGGGGCGGGAAGGTCGTGTAGTGGCCGTGACAGTCGATGATCACCCGTGACACCCCCGAGGTGGCGAGTCCAGATTGTCGACAATCTTGTCGACAGTCGAGACTGTACCCCCTCGGC
>CAZAVX010000005.1:6525-13645 GCA_964488835.1 uncultured Iamiaceae bacterium
GCCGTCTGCCGATTGTCGACAATCTTGTCGACAGATAGGGTGGCGCCCATGGGAGGGGGAGAGACGATGAGCCGCGAACCCCGGGAGTACGACGACATCCCCGGCACCTACGTCTTCGACGGTCGTCGCAGCCGGCAGGGGTACCACCTCAACATGTTCTGCATGTCGCTGAACGACGCGGCGAACCGCGAGGCGTTCAAGGCCGACGAGGAGGCCTACCTCGACCGCTTCCGGCTCACCGCCGACCAGCGACGCGCCGTGCTCGACCGCGACTGGAACCAGCTCCTCGAGCTCGGCGGCAACATCTACTACACGTTCAAGCTCGCGGCCTGCGACGGCATGACCTTCCAGCAGCTCGCCGCGAAGCAGACGGGTATGAGCACCGACGACTACGCGGCGATGATGCTCGCCGGCGGCCGCCCGATCGAGGGCAACCGCAGCCGGGGCGAGTGGGCGACCCGCACCGAGGAGCGCACCGATGGCTGAGATCGTGGGCGGTATCGGCACCTCGCACGTCCCCGCGGTCGGCGTGGCGTTCGACAAGGGCCTCACCGACGACCCGTACTGGGCCCCCTACGTCGCGAAGCTCGGGCCGGCGCGGGAGTGGATCGCCGAGCTCGAGCCCGACGCGTGCATCGTCGTCTACAACGACCACGCCTGCGCGTTCTCCCTCGAGCTGATCCCCACCTTCGCGCTCGGCATGGCCGAGGAGTTCCCGATCGCCGACGAGGGCTTCGGCCCCCGGCCGGTTCCCCCGGTGCCCGGTCACCCCGAGCTCGCCTGGCACCTCGCCGAGTCGCTCGTCCTCGACGAGTTCGACATGACCCTCGTCAACGAGATGTCGGTCGACCACGGGCTCACCGTGCCGCTGTCGGTCGCCTTCGGACAGGTCGACGAATGGCCCTGCCCGGTCGTGCCGCTCGCGGTGAACGTCGTGCAGTACCCACCGCCCACCGGCAACCGCTGCTACCGGCTCGGCCAGGCCATCCGCCGGGCGGTCGAGTCGTTCCCGGGCGACGAGCGCATCGTCATCTTCGGCACCGGCGGCCTCTCCCACCAGCTCCAGGCCGAGCGGGCGGGGCTCATCAACGTCGACTGGGACCTCGCCTTCCTCGACGGGCTGGTGTCAGAGCCCGAGCGCGTCGCCGCCATCCCCCACGTCGAGTACCTCCGCGAAGCGGGGTCGGAGGGCATCGAGCTCGTCATGTGGCTCGTCATGCGCGGCGCCCTCGGCCCCGAGGTGCGCGAGCGCTACCGGGCGACCCACCTGCCCACCTCGAACACCCACAACGGCCTGTTGGTCCTCGAGCCCACGCGGGCCTGAGCCGGTCAGGCGCCGAGGGGCGCGGGCTGGATGTTGTTGCGTCCGTGGCGGTCGGTGCCGAGCACCTGGATGCACGCGAGGTGTTCGACGGGGTGCTTGATCATCCCGGCCGGGGTGGGGAACACGTCGTAGGTGAAGTCGGGGTACACGGCGACGTCGGTGGTGGTGTAGCGGCCGCCGAACGCGAGCCGGTGGGAGTCGGTGGTGACGTTCGGCCACGACCCGTGCATCGTCACCTCGGTGAAGAGGAGGAACTGCCCGGCCGGCACCTCCATCTCGCGCACCTCGAGCCCGGCGTAGATGTCGGGGAGCATGTCGGTGCCGTACTCGAAGAGCAGCTGGGCCTTGATGAAGTCGTTGGCGGTGAAGCCGAAGACCTTGATGAACGTCGCGATGTCGCGCACCCCGAGGGTCGCCATCACCTCGACGGGATGGTCGAGCAGGCGGTTGCCGATCTCCTCGAGGCGGCTGTCGGCGAAGGAGCCGGGCAGGTAGCGCATCGCCCCGTTCTCGATCGTGGCGTCCTCGAGGGCGAGCCACATCGAGGCCTGGAGCATGCCGTGGTTGGTGAGGTCGTCGGGGGCGTCGACCGCGACGAGCTTCGGGGCCTCGGAGGTCTCGCGGAAGGCGCTCGCCTGGTGCCAGAACGTGCCGACCGAGCCGGGGCGCTTCTCGAAGAACTGGGAGCGCCAGCAGAGCAGGTCGTCGCCGAGGAGGCTCGCGATGCGGTGGGTGATCTCCGGGCGGCAGAGCAGGTCCCACCACTCGGGGTACCGCAGGGCCTGGTACATGCCCGAGTAGTCGAGCCCCCACGCGCCATGGCGCTTCAGCGCGTCGGCGACGTCGTCGCCGAGCATGATGCGGCCATCCCAGTCCGAGTCGTGCAGCTCGATGGCCCGCTCCTTCAGACGGCGGGCCTCGTCGGGGTCGAGGAGGGGGAACGGCCCGATGACGCCGTCGCGCTCGTAGGCCGCCACCTCCTCGGTCGAGAGGTACCACCCGCCGTGGGTCTCCTGGCGGGCGGTGCCCTTGGCCCGCAGGGTGTGGCCGGTGAACGCGTCGAGGCCCCGGGTGATGTCGAAGCCGCCGCCGATGTGTGGCCGGACGACGCCGTAGGTGTAGCGGAGAGCGACGGCGACGGCGAGGGATCCGAGGTAGCGCAGCCGCTCGGAGGTGGTCATCCGCTCGCCGGCCAGCTGCTGCTCGATCGTGCGACAGCCCTCCATCATGCGAGCGATGACGGCGGCGTCGGCGCGTGCGGCGGCAGGGACCCGGGGGGTGGCGGTCTTCAACGTGACTCCCGGCGGGGCGCGGGGTGGTGGATGCCCGGAGTGTAGTGAGCTGTACTCGCGCCCGGGGGCACGGTGCGGTCGTCGGCGACCGCTCAGACCCAGCCGGCGCGGGTGGGTGGCATGCCGCTGCGTCCCCCCTCGCCGGGGCGCACGCCGAGCACTTGGTGGACCGACGTACCGCCGTCCTCGAACCCGATGGCCGAGCCGACCATGTAGAGGTGCCAGATGCGGGCCCGGCGCTCGCCCACCAGCGCGACCGCGGCGTCCCAGTGCTCGCGCAGGTTCGCGACCCAGGCGCGCAGGGTGCGGGCGTAGTGCTCGCGGAGCGACTCGACGTCGCGCACCTCGAAGCCGGCCGCCTGCATGGCGACGACGGTCTCGCCGACGTCGATGAGCTGGCCGTCGGGGAACACGTAGCGGCCGATGAAGCTGCGGGGCCCGATGCGCGACCCGCCCACCGACGAGATCGCGTGGTTGAGCAGGCGCCCCTCGGGTCGCAGCAGGCGGTGGAGGACCTCGAAGTACTCGGCGGTGCGCGCCGCGCCGACGTGCTCGAACATGCCGATCGACGAGATGGCGTCGAAGGGCTCGTCGTCGACGTCGCGGTAGTCCTGGAGACGGATCTCGACGAGGTCGCTGACCCCCGCCTCGGCCACCCGCTTGCGGGCGAGCTCGGCCTGGGCCCGGCTGATCGTGACCCCGACCACCTGGCTGCGATAGGTGGTGGCGGCGTGGATCGCCATCGAGCCCCAGCCACACCCGACGTCGAGCAGCCGCATCCCCGGCTCGGCGTCGAGCCCGAGCTTCCGGCAGATGAGGTCGTGCTTCGCGCGCTGGGCGTCCTCGAGGGAGAGGTCGGGCTCGGTGAAGCGGGCGCACGAGTAGGTCATCGACGGTCCGAGCACGAGCCGGTAGAAGTCGTTGCCGATGTCGTAGTGGTGGCTGATCGCCTGGCTGTCGCGGCGCTTGGAATGGAGCGCGCCGCGGGGCGCCGCCTCCTCGGGCGGCGGCTGTGGTGGACGCACGTCGAGGCCGAGCGACCGAGCCGCGGTGGCCGCGGCACGGAGGAGGTCGAGGTCGAACGACGGCCGGGTCGGGACGAGGTCGCGGAGGGCGGCGACCACGTCGAAGAGATCGTCGTCGGTGTCGAGCTCGCCGGTGACGTACGCACGGGCGAGGCCGAGCTCACCCGGCGCCCAGAGCAGACGGCGGATGGCGTCGGGCGATCGGATGGCGAGCCCGATCGGCGCCTCGTGGTCGCCGAGCGTCGAGCCGTCCCACAGGTCGATGCGGACGGGCGGGTCGGCCCCGAGGATCGTCTCGACGAGGGGTCGAAGGAGCTCTGCAGCCGGTTGCGCCACGGCGGTACCTCCCGTGAAGCGTCGACGATGCCCGTCCCACCAGGGTAGCGAGCCCGATCCGGGCGGGCTCGTGCGAACCGGACCGACTCGGCCGGGCGTCGCGCCGCTTCGACGGCAGGAGTGACCGCGCAGTAGCGTCGCTCCCATGCGCGAAGCCGTCATCGTCTCCACCGCCCGCACCCCCATCGGCAAGGCCTACCGGGGTGCCTTCAACAACACCCAGGCCCAGGCCCTCGCCGGGCACGCCATCCGTCACGCCGTCGAGCGCGCCGGCCTCGAAGGAGGCGAGATCGACGACGTCGTCATGGGTGCGGCCCTCCAGCAGGGTTCCCAGGGCATGAACATCGGTCGCCAGGCCGCCCTCCGTGCCGGGCTGCCCATCACCGTGCCGGGCCAGAGCATCGACCGTCAGTGCTCGTCGGGTCTCATGGCCATCGCCACCGCTGCGAAGCAGATCATCGTCGACGGCCACCAGATCGCCGTCGGCGCCGGCGTCGAGTCGATCTCGCTCGTCCAGAACGAGCACCAGAACGTCCACCGCATGGTCGATCCCGAGCTGCGGGCCGCGGTCCCCGGCATCTACACCGCGATGATCGAGACCGCCGAGGTGGTCGCCGAGCGGTACGGCATCAGCCGTGAGGCCCAGGACGAGTACGCCCTCCAGTCCCAGCAGCGCACCGCCCAGGCCCAGGAGGAGGGTCGGTTCGATCCCGAGATCGTCCCGATGACCACCACGAAGATCCTCGTCAACAAGGAGACGGGCGAGACCACCGAGGAGGAGGTCACCCTCACCAAGGACGAGGGCAACCGCCCGAGCACCACCCTCGAGGACCTCCAGAAGCTCGCCCCGGTCTGGCGGGGCGGCCAGTTCGCGAAGGAGGGCAAGTACGTCACGGCCGGCAACGCCAGCCAGCTCTCCGACGGCGCCGCCGCCGTCGTGCTGATGGAGGCCAAGGAGGCCGAGAAGCGCGGGCTCGAGCCCCTCGGCGCGTACCGGGGCATGGCGGTCGCCGGCTGCGCCCCCGAGGAGATGGGCATCGGCCCGGTGTTCGCCGTGCCGAAGCTGCTCGAGCAGACCGGCCTGTCGATGGACGACATCGGCATCTGGGAGCTCAACGAGGCCTTCGCCAGCCAGCTCCTCTACTGCCGCGACACCCTCGGCATCCCGAACGAGCTGCTCAACGTGTCGGGCGGTGCGATCTCGGTCGGCCACCCCTACGGCATGACCGGCGCCCGCTGCACGGGGCACGTGCTGCTCGAGGGCAAGCGCCGCGGCGCGAAGTACGGCGTCGTCACGATGTGCGTCGGCGGCGGCATGGGTGCCGCCGGCCTCTTCGAGATCTTCTAGGTCTCGTCGACGCTCACGACTCGCGGGCCGGGCCCCCGGCGAACACACGCTGTTCGCCGGGGGCCAGCTCGTGGACCTCGCCCCGGTAGCCGATGCGGACCGGGCCGAGACGGCTCGGTTGCACCGTGACGGTGACCGTGCCGTCGGCGAAGCGCAGGTCGATCCACCGCTGCCGGTAGCGCAGGTCGATCGACAACTCGCCGAGCTCCGGGGGGAGCGACGGGTCGAGCCACAGCACCCCGCCGCGGGTCTCGATGCCCGTGTAGCAGTGCTGGAGCAGGTCGACGGTTCCCGCCATCGCCCCGAGGTGCACGCCCTCGGCGGTGGTACCTCCCTGCACGTCGAAGACGTCGGCCCGCAGCGCCTCGAGGAAGTGGTTCCACGAGCGGCGCCGGTCGGTGCGGGCGAGCACCCACGCGTGGACCACACCGCTCAGGGTGGAGCCGTGCGCGGTGCGCGCGAGGTAGTGGTCGACGTTGCGGGCGATCTGGTCGTCGGTGAGCGGGTAGCCGAGCTCGGCGAACAGGTCGCGGAGCTCGGTGGGGGAGAGCAGGTAGAAGAGCATCAACACGTCGGCCTGCTTCGAGAGCTTGTAGCGGTTCGGCGTGTCGCCCTCGGCCTCGAGGATGCGGTCGAGACGGTGGATGTCGCCGTAGCGAGCCCGGTAGGCGTCCCAGTCGAGCTCCTCGAGCTGTTCGTAGCCCTCGAACTGGCGGATGATCCCGTCGTCGCCGATGCACACCCGCATCCGCCGGCAGAGGTCGCGCCAGCGGTCGAGGTCGTCGGGCCGGAGGTCGAGGGTCTCGCGCAGCTCCTGCACCCGTCGGGGCGGCAGCTCGTCGAGCAGCTCGAGCGCCCTGCGTAGGCACCACACGGCCATGACGTTGGTGTAGGCGTTGTTCGAGAGGCCCGGCTCGTCGGCGTCGGGATAGCGCTCGTGGTACTCGTCGGGTCCCATCACCCCGTGGATCTCGTAGCGGCCGAGCTCGTCGTTCCAGGTCGCGGCGCTGTCCCAGAAGCGGGCGATCTCGAGCACCAGCTCGGCGCCGTAGTACGACATGAAGTCGGAGTCGCCGGTGGCCTCGTAGTACTTCCACACGTCGTAGACCACCGCGGCGTTGATGTGGCGCTGGAGGTGCGAGCCGTCGGGCAGCCAGCGTCCCGACTTCGGGTTCAGGTGGAGTGTCTGGGTCTCCTCCCGCCCGTTGCTGCCGCTCTGCCAGGGGAACATCGCGCCGCGGTACCCCTCCTCGCGGGCGGCGTGGCGCGCCTCGTCGAGGCGCCGGTAGCGGTACATGAGATGGCCGCGGACGAGGCCGGGCAGGCGCACGCTCAGCAGCGGGACGATGAACAGCTCGTCCCAGAAGATGTGGCCCCGGTACGCCTCGCCGTGCAGGCCGCGGGCGGGGATCCCGACGTCGAGCTCGGCGGAGTGGCGGCTCACCACCTGGGCGAGGTGGAAGAGGTGGAGGTTGAGGTTCATCGCGACCGACTCGTCGACGGCGGCGTCGATGCGGAGCCGGTTCCAGATGTGGCGCCACGAGACGACGTGCTCGGCGAGCAGGTCGTCGAACGATCCCGCGCGGCCCACCCTGGTGCGCGCCTCGAGGGCGATGTCGGTGACCGCGGGGTCGCGGCTCGTGTGCACGGCGACGATCTTTTCGACCGTGAAGGCCCGGCCTGCGGCCACCGTGGCGCGCAGGCAGTGGCCGACCTCGGCGCCGTCGACGACCGGTTCGACGACGAGGTCGTCGGGCGCCGCGTCCTCGCCGGCGGGAGCCGCGTCCTCGCCGGC
>CAZAVX010000005.1:13745-69264 GCA_964488835.1 uncultured Iamiaceae bacterium
CGACGAGGTCGTCGGGCGCCGCGTCCTCGCCGGCGGGAGCCGCGTCCTCGCCGGCAGGAGCCGGGGTGCGGGTGGTGGCCGCCATGGCGATCCGGACCCGGGACTGGGTGGTCTCGACCTCGAGGAGGGCCCGGTGTTCGTCGGCCTCGGTGGTGGTGACGCGCAGGTGCTGGTTGGCGAGCTCGCGGTAGCGGGCCACCCCCCAGTTCGTCACCCCGCCGTCGAGTGTCGAGCGCACCTCGATCCGGCCCGACCAGTCCTCGGGAACGAGGGTGGTCTCGAGGGCGACGAGGTGCGGGTCGGCCATGCTGACGAGGCGTCGCTGGACGACCGAGGTCGTGCGTCCCTCGCCGTCGCGCACCCGTGAGGTGCGGGTGAGCACACCCCTCGCCATGTCGAGCTCGAGGTGGTGGTCGAGGACCTCGACGACTCGCAGGTCGACCCACTGCCCGAACTCGGGGCGCCAGGTGAGCGACAGCCAGTTCGGTGCGTTGACCATGTCCTCGTTCTCGACCTGGCGGCCCGACACCTCGCTCGTGAGGCGGTTGAACACCCCGGCGAGGTAGGTGCCGGGGTAGCTCGGGCCGCCCGCGCGGCTCTCGGGGAGCGCACCGCGGGTGGCGAGGTACCCGTTGCCGAGGGTGCACAACGCCTCGCGGTGGCCCTCGCTCGCAGGGTCGAAGCCGTCGTAGCGGAGCACCCACCGGTCGGTGTGCCGGCGGGCTTCGAGGATGTCGGCGAGGCGGGTGAGGAACGCGAGGGTCTCGCCGGGGTTCCGGAGGCGGAGATGAGCGGCGGTGGTGCGGTCCTCGTCGCCGACGATGACCCCGAGGCCGCCACGGCGGACGACGCGCAGGGCGTCCTCGTCGGTGTCGTCGTCGCCGACGTAGACCGGCAGCACGCCCGCCTGGTCGAGGTGCAGCTGCTGGAGCAGGAACTCGAGGGCCCGACCCTTGTCCCAGTCGAAGTCGGGTCGTAGCTCGAAGATCATCTTGCCGGTGGTGCGCCGCAGCCCCGGGTGCGCGGCGACCGCCCGGTCGACCGCGGCGTCGATCTCGGGGACCCGCGCCGGATCGACCCGGCGGAAATGGACGGCGACCGCATAGCGCTTCCGCTCGACGGCGGCGCCCGGGATCGCGCCGATCGCCGCCTCGATGTCGTCGGCCGCGGCGGCGAGCGCCGGCCGCGCGGCCGCGCCCGCCTCGTGCTGGTGCGCCCAATCGGGCCCGGTGATGTCGAAGCCGTGGCTGCCGGCGACGACCATGTCGTCGATGCCGACGAGCTCGGCGACGTCGGCACGGTCGCGGCCACTGACGATGGCGACGCTGCACAGCTGGGCGAGGCGGCGGATCGCGCGACGGGTGGGCTCGGGCAGCAGCGCGGCCGCAGGGTCGTCGACGATGGGGGTGAGGGTGCCGTCGTAGTCGAGGAACACCGCGAGCTGGCGGTCGCCGATGCGCTCGGCGAGCGCGGTGAGGTCGTCGAGGGCGTGGGGGAGCGAGCCGAGCGGCACGCCCTCGCGCGACACCTCCAGCTCCGCGAGGTCGGCGACGACGAGGTCGGCACCGCTCGTGATCAGTTCGTCGGGGTGTCCGGTGCGGTCGACGCCGACGACGAGTCCGAACCCGCCGCGCCGTCCCGCGTCGACCCCCGCGAGGGCATCCTCGACGACCGCCGCCCGCGCCGGGTCGACGCCGAGCCGGCGCGCCGCCTCGAGGAAGATCGCGGGGTCGGGCTTGCCGGGGAGCCCGAGCTCGGTGGCGTCGTTGCCGTCGACGATCACGTCGAACAGGCCGGTGACCCCGGCCGCCTCGATCACCGCCCGAGCGTTGCGGCTCGCCGAGATCGCCGCGGTCCGCACGCCCGCGGCCCTCGCCTCGCGCAGGAAGCTCACCGTGCCGGGGAAGGGTCGCGGCGGCTCGCGCCGGAGTCGGTCGCGGAACACCTCGTTCTTCGCGTTGCCGATGGCCGCCACCGTGTCGTGCCCCGGTGCGTCGTCGGGAGCGCCGTCGGGCAACTCGATGCCCCGGGACGCGAGGAAGCCGCGCACGCCGTCGAACCGGGGCTTGCCGTCGACGTGACGGCGGTAGTCGTCGTCGGTGAACGGCTCGTACCCGTCGCCGTCGCTCCGCGCGTGGAGGAAGGCGTCGAAGGTCTCCTTCCACGCCGCGGCGTGCACCGAGGCGGTCTCGGTGATGACGCCGTCGGTGTCGAGGATGACCGCGTCGAGGTCTCCCAGGCTCGCCATGGGTCCCATCTTGACAGGGAACGTCCGAGCGCGGTCCGGAAGTGGGGCACGCTATGGGGCGTGTCCGCCGATCCCTCGGTCCTCCTCGCCGCGTCGCTGCTGCTCGTCGGCGCCCTGTTGAGCAAGACCTCGACCCGCTTCGGCGTCCCCAGCCTCCTGTTGTTCCTCGTGCTCGGCATGGTCGCCGGCTCGGAGGGCCTGCTGCGCATCGAGTTCGACGACTTCGAGCTCGCGAGCCAGTTCGGCACGCTCGCGCTCGCACTCATCCTCTTCAGCGGCGGGTTCTCGACCCACTGGGGACATGTCCGCCCGGTGCTCGCGCCGGCCGTGCTGTTGGCGAGCGTCGGCGTGGTGATCAGCGCCGGGGTGCTCGGCTTCCTCGCGTCGTGGTTGCTCGGGTTCGACCGCAACCAGGGGCTGCTCCTCGGTTCGATCATCGCCTCCACCGACGCCGCCGCGGTGTTCTCGATCCTGCGATCGCGGGGGATGGGCCTCACCGGGAACCTGCGCCCGTTCCTCGAACTCGAGTCGGGCTCGAACGACCCGGCCGCGGTGTTCCTCACCGTCGGGGTCATCGGCATCATCTCCGGCGAGGGCTCCGGGTTCGCCGGCCTGGTGGGATCCTTCATCGTCCAGATGAGCCTCGGCGCGGTCGCCGGGTACCTGCTCGGGCGGGCGGCGGTCTGGCTCATCAACGTCGTGCGCCTCGACTACGACGGTCTCTACCCGGTCACCACGATCGCGTTCGTCCTGATCCTCTTCGAGGTCACCACCTACATCGGCGGGTCCGGCTTCCTCGCCGCGTACGTCGCCGGCCTCACGTTCTCCAACAGCGACCTGTTGCACAAGCGGAGCCTCTCCCACTTCCACGACGCCGTCGCCTGGCTCATGCAGATCGCGATGTTCGTGCTCCTCGGCCTGCTCGTGTTCCCGAGCGAGCTCACACCGGTCATCGGGGAGGGGCTCGCCGTCGCCGCGCTGTTGATGCTGGTCGCCCGCCCCGTCGCCACCCTCGTCTGCACGCTGCCGTTCCGCCTGCCGTGGCGCCACATCGGCATCATCTCGTGGGTGGGGCTGCGGGGCGCCACCGCGGTCATCGTCGCCACGTTCCCGGTGGTCGAGGGCATCGAGGGCGCACACCGCATCTTCAACGTCATCTTCTTCGTCGTGCTCACCTCGGTGGCCGTCCAGGGCTCGACGATCCCCTTCGTCGCCCGCCGGCTCGGTGTCGCCGCGCCGAGCCGGGGCGTCCAGGACCACTGGATCGAGGCGTCGATCCCCGGTGACTCCGAGCACGACCTGCACGAGATCCAGGTCCCGATCGGGTCTCCGGCCGACGGGCTCGCCATCCTCGACCTGCACTTCCCCGAAGGTGCGCTGGTGGTGCTCATCCAGCGGGGCGACGAGGTCGTGGTGCCCCAGGGGCGCACCGAGCTCGAGGCGGGCGACCGCGTCCTCGTGATGGCGGGACCCGAGTCGCTTCCGGAGGTGCGCCGCATCCTCGGCGTCGCCGGCTGAGCACCGGTCCGGAGGCACGCCACCGCCGAGGAGTAACGTTCCGCCGGTACCCGAGCAGCGGGAGGCGACATGGCTGGGGCGGGCGGAGCCGGGGGCTCGCAGATCGACACGAGTTCGTGGCGAGAGTTGCGCATCGCGCCGATCCTCACCGGGGGCACCAGCCTCGCCGTGTGGATCGGCGGGGTCACCGCCGAGCTCTACAGGGTCGTGAACTGCCTCGACGAGCCCCGCCCGGCCGACCGTGTCTATGCCCGCCTGCTCGAGCTCACCCGCACCCGGGCGATCGTCGACGTCGTCACCGGAACCTCGGCCGGTGGCCTCAACGGCGTGCTGCTCGCCACCTCGTGGGCCCTACGGGTGCCCACCGACGAGGTGGTGCGCCTGCGCGACACGTGGATGGACCTCGGCGACATCTCGGCCCTCCTCCGCGGTCCGAACGAGAAGGACCCGCCGTCGCTCTTGCGGGGCGACGACTACTTCTGGCCCCAGCTCACCGGCGTCGTCACCCGCCTCGGTCAGGCCGGCGCGAGGGCACATTCGGGTTCCGCGAGCGCCGAGCGGCGCGACGTCGACCTCGCGCTCACCGTCACGACGCTCGCCGGCGAGCTCACCCGGCGCACCGACGACCTCGGCCAGGAGCTCTCCGAGACCCGCCAGGACCACACGATCAGGTTCCGCACCGACGACTTCGGGAGCGACGACCCGAGCTGGGCGCGACGTCTCGCCCTCGCCTCCCGCACCTCGGCGTCGATCCCCGGCGTGTTCGAGGCCAGCTACCTCCCCGTCGACGAGCCGGTCGCCGACCGCCCCGCCTTCGGTGGGCGCGCGTCGTTCACCGTCGGCCGGTGGGCGGTCGACGGTGGCGTCCTCGCGAACCAGCCCATCGGTGCGGCGCTCGACCGCATCATCGAGCGGTCGGCCGACCGCGAGCTGCGCCGGGTCGCACTGTTCGTGAACCCGACGCCGGGGGAGGGCACGCCGAACACCGCCGACGACCCGCGGCTCGCCCCGCCGCTCGTCACCGTCGCGGCGAGCGCGTTCACCGCACCGCGCCACATCGGCATCCGCCACGAGATCGACGACCTCCGTGCCTACAACGAACGGGTCCGGCGCTCGGTCGACGTGGGCCGCGGCATCGCCCGGGTGCTCGCCACCACCTCGGTCGGCGAGGCCGACGACTCGATCGAGGCCACCGCTCGGGCGCTGTACCCCAAGTTCCGCCACGATCGGGCGGTGCTCTCGGTGACGTCGATGCTCGACCGGGTGGGACCCGACCTCGTCGAGCAGGGCTTCCCCCGGATGCAGGTCTCCGACGCGCTCGTCGACGCCGTGCGCACCACCGACCACTGGCTGCCCCACACCCTCGACACCGTCGAGGTCGGGCCGGACTGGCAGTGGGGCCTCGCTCCGCTCGACCACCACGCCGGCCTGCTCGTCGAGGTGGTGCGCCGCACCTTCCGCCTGCCCCTCACCCTCGTCGGCGACGAGGCGCGTGACGCGCTCGGGTCGGTGCGCCTGGCGGTGCACGACGCCCTCGCCCTCTCCGGAGAGGCCCGCGCACTCGACGACGCGTTCTGGCGGGCGGTGCTCGCCGACCGACCGGCCGAGCTGTACCGCTGGGCCCGCCGCTGCTACGAGGCGTGGCCCGACCCCGCGGCGATGGCCGAGGCGCGGCCGTCGTCGGGCGAACTGGCTGCCCAGGTGAAGGCGACCTCGTGGGAGGCCGCTCGACGCCTCGCCGCGGCCACCAGGACCCTCCTCGCCACCCTCGACACGCTCGGCCTCGACGCGGCGGGAGAGGGCGAGGCGGTCGAGGTCCGTGACGACCTCGAGGCCATCGCCGACCTCGTGTCGCTCCTCCGCACCGACGAGACCGACGATGCCCACCTCGTCCGGCGCATGATCGCCCTCCACATCGTCGCGGTGGCGCTCGGCGACACCAGCCGTCGGCCGGCGGAGATCGAGTTGGTCGAGGTGAGCTGGCGGGCGCCGAACACCCTCGACCCCCAGCGGCCCATCGCCGAGAAGCTGGCGGGCACCGAGTTCAGCCGGCTCGGCGCGTTCGTCAAGCGGTCGTGGCGGGCGAACGACTGGATGTGGGGGCGGATGGACGGCGCCGCCCAGATGGTCCGCCTGCTCGTCGACCCGCGCCGGCTCCGCCAGCTCGGGGTGCAGGCCGAGGACGTCGTCGCCGCGCTCGCCGACGTGTCGCCGAACGGGGTCACCGACGACGAGCGCCGCGACCTCGAGGTCGAGCTCGGGTACCTCCACCCCGCCGCGCACGCGCTCGTGCCGGTCCCGGCGTCGTTGCCGTGCACCACCGAGGCGTTCCTCCGGCGGGTGCAGCTCGACATCGCACGCGAGGAGCTGCCCGAGGTGCACTTCGCCGTGCTGCGCAGCGTCGCGGAGGGCGCGGGCGAGGGCGACGGTGGCGACTTCAGCCGCGCCTACGTCGCGGCGACGGCGGGCGCGCCGATGCGCGACCTCCCCGACGCCGACGTCGAAGCGGTGTTCCGCCGGTGTCGCATCGGCGCGGAGACCGCGGCGAGCGAGGTGGGCAAGGATTCGCTCACCCGCACGGCGGGGGCCACCGCGCTCGTCGCGGCGAACGCGATCACCGGCGAGCGGTCCGGGCTGCGCTGGCCGAGTCGGATCAGCCGCCCGTTCCGCCAACTCGCGCTCCTCGCCTACGCCCTCACACGCGCGGCCACCACCACGTCGCGGTCGGGGCTGGCAGTCACCGCCACGCTCTCGGCGGTCGCCGGGGCCATCGTCGCCCTGTTCCTGTTGAGCGGGCGCACGTCGGTGGCGGTCAACAGCGGGCTCGTGCTGCTCGCGCTGTTGGTGCTCGGCGGTGGGGTGTTCCTCGCCATCCTCCGCTCGGGGGTCGTCGCCGCCCTGCCGGGCTTCCTCGCCCTGCTCGCGGTGGCCCTCGCCCTCATCGGCTCGGGCATGCGCGACATCGTCACCGGGACCGCCGAGCGGGTCCCCGATCTGTCGTGGCGTCACGTGGTGTTCCTCGGACGGGGGTCGCTCGTCACCATCGTGGTGGTGGTGGCCTCGATCGGGTGGGTGCTCTCGATCGCCACCAGGTGGCGCACCGCGAACCGGCTGCACGCCGTCGAGGTCGCCCGCGCCGCCCACCGTGGGGTGCCCGCGCCGGCACGGCCGCGGGGACCGATCGTCGAGGCCGTGCTCGCCGCATTCGTCGTGCCCCTGCTGCTCGGCCTGCACCAGGCGTTCTTCCGGTGGTTCATGGTGGGCGACGACGAGGGCTGGCGGGCCTGGCTCATCGACGTCAGCACCTGGCTCGGCGCCCGTGCGCTCGTCGTCGTGGTCGCGGGCATCGTCGTGTTCGGCCTGTTCTTCGGCCTGGCGTGGGACCGCAGCGTGGGGGCGCTGCTGCGCACGATCGGCCGCTGGCTCCGCCTCCGGATCCGGAGCGGCTCCTGGTAGACATGTAGGCGTTCGACCACACGAGGCGGAGGTCTCACCGTGTACGCACAGACGCCGGTCGTCCCGGTCATCACCCTCGACGACACCCGACGCCGCGCCTTCATGGCGAAGGTGTACCAGCACATCGCCCTCGCCCTCGCGGTGTTCGTCGGGCTCGAGGTCGCCCTGTTCAACGGCGGCATCGCCGAGGCGCTCTTCGAGTTCTTCTTCCTCGGCGACAGCGGTGTCACCTGGCTGTTGATGCTCGGCGGCGTCATGGTCGTGCAGTGGTTCGCCGCCCAGGCGGTCGCCGACCTCGCGAACACCGGCCGCCAGTACGTCGGGCTCTTCGCCATCGCCGCGTCGTACTCGGTGATGTTCGCCCCGTTCCTCTACTACGTGTTCACCTACCAGGGCACCGGCACGGTGGTGAACGCCGCGGTCATCACCGCCATCGGGTTCGGCATCCTCACCGCCATCGGCCTGTTCACCGCCACCGACCTCAGCTTCCTCCGGCCCCTCGTCATGTGGGGCTTCGGCATCGCGCTCGTGCTCATCGTCGGGGCGATCCTCTTCGGGTTCAACCTCGGCACCTGGTTCTCCGTGGCGATGATCGGCCTCGCCGGCGCCGCCATCCTCTGGCAGACCCAGAAGGTGCTGCGCGAGTTCCCCGAGGAGGCCTACGTCGCCGCCGCCGCGGGGCTCTTCGCCTCGATCATGACGATGTTCTGGTACGTGCTGCGGCTGCTCTCGTCGCGGAACTGATCCGACCGACCCGGTGCTCGTCCCGCTCGCCCCTGGCGTCCACGCCTGGCTGGCGGGCGAGCCCGCGCACGGGCACACCAACGCGGGGGTCGTCGTCGAGGACGACGGCATCACCGTCGTCGACACCCTGACGGTGCCCTCACAGTGGGAGCCGTTCGCCGCGGCGGTCGAAGCCTTCGAGCGGCCGGTGCCGCGGGTCGTGCTCACCAGCAGCCACGTCGAGTTCAGCGGCGGCACCACACGGATGCGGCTGTCGGGCATCTACGGCACCCGCCAGGCGAGCGCCCTGCTCGACCAGCCGGCGAACGTCGAGGTCTTCCGCCGGCTGTTCCCCTCGCTCGCCGACGAGTTCGACGACGAGTTCCGCACCCGCACGGTCACCCACGTGGTCACCGAGTCGGTGCAGCTCACGCCGGCGGTCGTCGTGGTCCCCACCGGCGGCCAGACCCTCGAGAACCTCGTGGCGGTCGTGCCCGGCGCCGACCTCGTCTTCGCCGGCGCGATGTGCAGCTTCGGTGTCGTGCCCGCGGCCTACGACGGCGACCCCGCGGCGTGGGCCGACGCCCTCGACGACCTCGTCGAGCTGGCACCCATCGTCGTGCCCGGTCACGGCGGCATCGGTGGTGAGGAGGAGGTGCGCGAGCTCCAGGCCTACCTGCGGACCTGCGTCGCGGCGGAGGGCGATCCCGGTCGGGTCGAGTCGGGACCGTGGGACCGGTGGCCCGGCCAGGAGTGGACGCCGATCAACGTGCAGCGCGCCGCGATGCTCGCGGCGGGCGACCGCTCACCGCCGCCCCTCTTGCTCGAACGGCTCGGCCTGGGCTAGGACTCCCCACAGCTCGAGCTCATCGTGGGGGGATCACATGGCCATCGACGCGGCCACCAAGGAGGCGCTCCTCGAGCGCTACCGCGCCGAGCGCGAGAAGCGCCTGCGGCCCGACGGCAACGCGCAGTACCGACGGCTCGAGGGGCAGCTCAGCTACTACCTCGAGGACCCGTACACGCCGAAGGTCGAACGCGAGCCGGTCACCGACCATGTCACCGTGGCCTTCATCGGTGCCGGGTTCGCGGGCCTCGTCACCGGCGCCCGACTCGTCGAGGCCGGGGTCACCGACGTGCGGCTCATCGACAAGGCGGGCGACGTCGGCGGCACCTGGTACTGGAACCGCTATCCCGGCGCCCAGTGCGACACGGCGTCGATGGTGTACATGCCGCTGCTCGAGGAGACCGGGCACATGCCCACCGAGAAGTACGCCCACGCGCCGGAGATCCTCGAGCACTGCCAGCGCATCGCCGACCAGTACGGGCTCTACGAGAAGGCGCTGTTCCACACCGAGGTCACCGCGCTCGAGTGGGACGACGAGCGGTCGGTGTGGGTGATCCACACGAACCGGGGCGACGAGTTCACCGCCCGCTTCCTCGGCATGGGCACCGGCCCCTTGCACGTCCCCAAGCTGCCCGGCATCCCCGGCATCGAGTCGTTCGAGGGCCACTCGTTCCACACCAGCCGTTGGGACTACGGGTACACCGGCGGCGATCCAACGGGCGCGCCGCTCGACCGGCTCGGCGACGAGCGGGTCGGCATCATCGGCACCGGTGCCACCGCCGTGCAGTGCGTGCCCCACCTCGCCCGGGCCTGCGGCGAGCTCTACGTGTTCCAGCGCACCCCGTCGTCGGTCGACGTGCGCGACAACCACCCGATCGACCCGCAGTGGTTCGCCAGCATCGCGACCCCCGGCTGGCAACAGCGCTGGCTCGAGAACTTCACCGCGAACCAGACCGGCGGCATGGCCGAGGAGGACCTCGTCCAGGACGGGTGGACCGACCTCGCCCGCCGCATCCGCTCGAAGCTGGCCGAGCTCCCCGCCGACCAGCGAACCCCCGCAGGCATGCTCGCCGCGTTCGAGGACGCCGACTTCGAGAAGATGGAGGAGATCCGGGCCCGGGTCGACGCGGTGGTGCGCGACCACGACACCGCCCAGAAGTTGAAGGCCTGGTACCGCCAGCTCTGCAAGCGGCCCTGCTTCCACGACGAGTATCTCGACGCGTACAACGAGCCGGGGGTCACCCTCGTCGACACCGACGGCAAAGGCGTCGAGCGCATCACCCCGCGAGGTGTCGTGGTGGCCGGGGTGGAGTACGAGGTCGACTGCATCATCTACGCCTCGGGGTTCGAGGTGGGGAGTGCGTACACCGAGCGGGCGGGGTACGACCCGGTCGGGCGCGGCGGCGTGCGGCTGTCGGAGTACTGGGCCGAGGGGATGCGCACGAAACACGGCATCCACGTCCACGGCTTCCCGAACCTGTTCATCGTCCAGCCCACCCAGGGCGCGAACCTCATCTCGAACGTGCCGCACAACCTCACCGAGTCGGGCACGACGATCGCGACGGTGGTGCGCCACGCACTCGACGCCGGCGCCACCGAGGTCGAGGTCACCGCCGAGGCGGAGGCGGAGTGGCTCGACTTGCTGGCCTCCGGCGGCGGCCGGATGCTCGGCTCACCCGACTGCACGCCTGGCTACTACAACAACGAGGGTCGGCCGCCCGAGCCCCACCAGCGGCTCAACGTCGGCTACCCGCACGGTGCCATGGCGTACTTCCGGTACATCGACGAGTGGCGCCGCTCCGGCCGGTTCGAGGGGCTCGAGTTCCGCTGAGCGGTGGCGGCCGAGCCCGACCGGCGCGGCGGTCGGTCGGGGATCGGGAGCTGCCGCCTCAGCGCACGTGGTAGTGCTCGAGGTCGGGTCGGCGGGTGCGCTGCCAGAAGTCGAGCAGGGTGAACGGCCAGTTCTGGGCGGTGCGACCGGTGGCGTTCTTGTACCAGCTGCTCACGTCGGAGACGCCCCAGGCCATGCGGAGGTTCTGGGCGTCGACCTCGGCGTTGTACGCGTCGTGTGCCTCGACGGTGGGCTCGATGGCCGAGAGCCCCTTGGTGAGCATCTCGTGGAGGCACCCGAGGATGTAGTGCACCTCGCACTCGGAGAAGTAGATGATGCTGCCGTTGGCCACGATGTTCGTGTTGGGGCCATAGAGCATGAAGAAGTTCGGGAACTCTGGCAGGGTGATGCCGAGGTAGGCTCGGGCGTCGCCGCCCCACCGTTCGTGGAGGTCGACCCCGCCCCGCCCCGTGACCTTCATCGGCGTGAGGAAGTCGGAGGCGGCGAACCCGGTGCCGTAGATGATGACGTCGGCCTCGTGCAGCTCGTCGTCGGTGGTGCGGACACCGTCCTCGGTGACCTCGGCGATCGGCTGGGTCACGAGGCGCACGTTCTCGCGGGTGAGCGCGCCGGCCCACGCGCCGTCGTCGAGGATGAACCGCTTGGCGAAGGGCGGGTAGTCGGGGATCGCGGCCTCGAGGAGGTCGGGCCGGCCGGCGAACTGGGCCTCGAGGTACCCGGTGAGGAGCGTGCGCATCAGCTCGTTCGTCTCGCTGACCGAGCGGCCCCCGCCGTCCCACTCGGGATCGACCCGTGCGGCGGGGAGCAGACCCTCGACGTTGCGCCAGAAGATCCAGAAGCGGTTCCAGTTCGCGTAGCCGGGCACGTTGCGGCGCAGCCACATCACCTCGGGTCCGATCGCTTCGGTGTATTGCGGTGAGGGGATGAACCAGGCGGGCGTGCGCTGGAAGACCGTGAGGTGCCCGGCCACCTCGGCCACCCGGGGGATGAACTGGGCGGCGCTCGCCCCGGTGCCGATCACCACGACCCGCTTGCCGACGAGGTCGACCTCGTGGTCCCAGCGCGCGGAGTGGAAGGCGGGGCCGGTGAAGCGCTCGAGCCCGGGGATGTCGGGCAGCTTCGGTCGGTTGAGCTGGCCGACCGCCGAGATGACGGCGTGGGCCTCGATGCGCTCCTCGACGCCACCCGGCCCCACGACGTCGAGGGTCCAGGTCGCGGTGTCGTCGTCGAAGGACATCGACGAGACCTCGGTGCGGAAACGGATGACCTCGCGGACACCGGTGGACTCGGCGACGTGGCGGAAGTAGTCGAGCAGCACGGGCTGGGACGAGTAGTGCTCGGGCCAGTCGTTCCGCTGGGCGAACGAGTAGCTGTAGAAGAGGTTCGAGACGTCGACCCGGCAGCCGGGGTAGCAGTTCTCGTACCAGGTGCCGCCGACGTCGTCGTTCTTCTCGAGCACGACGACGTCGATGCCCGCCTGGCGGAGTCGGTAGGCGGCGACGAGCCCCGACATGCCGGCACCGATGACCGCGACGCGGAAGGGGCGGTCGGGGGCCACCTCGTCCTTGGTCCAATCGGGGCTGCGGAGGTCTTCGCCGAGGTTCAGCTCCTCGCGGAGCAGCTCGAGGTAGTCGTCGACGTCGGCGCCGCCGGACGCGAACTCGAGGAGGTCGCGGAGCGTGTCGGTGTCGAGCTCTCCGCCTTCGAAACCCGTCGGCTCGGGGCCGGCACCCTCGTCGCGGAGGCGGATGAGCGTGGAGACGGCGAGCGCGCGGGCCTCGGCCTGCTGGTCGGGGGACAGTCCGGCGGTGGGGTCCATGAGCCCGGTGGCCGACGGGCGCAGGTGGTCGGGCACGAGCGCACGGTCGCCGGTGAGCGCCGCGAGGGCGGGGAGCAGCGCGGGGATCTCCGCGGCCTCGACGGCGGCGGCGATCGTCTCGTCGTCGGCGTGGAGCAGGTCGCTCGTGAAGTCGGCCATCGGTCCCTCATCCTCCCCTGAGCGGGCGCCCGAGTCCTCGTCGGCCCGGCCCTGGCTGCCGGCCCGTGCGTCGTACGGTACGACCTCCCCGCAGGGCCCGCCATTCGAACAGTGTCCCCATTCCGGTGCCGGTGAGGCCTCTCTTCGGTATCACAGGGAGTCTTTAGGGTGATCTCATGACACGGCGGACGGTCGACGAGCTGATGCGGGATCTGCGGGCAACCCTCCAGGAGCTCACCGCGCTCGACCCCGCCGCGCTCTCCGACCTGGAGGTCACCGAGTCGGTCGCCTCGGCGTTCGGTGCCCAGGCGATGCTCGACTCGTTCACCACCACGGTGGTCGGCGAGGCCGATACCCGGCGCAGATCGGAACGGCGCACGTGCGGCACCTGATCCGGGCGCACGGCACGAACGCGGTGGCGTTCGCCCGCGACGAGGCGATGCTCGTCGACCACGCTCGCACCCTGCGCTTCGACGACTTCGTCCGAGCGGTCGACTACTGGTGCCAGCTCCACGACCCCGACGGCGTCGAGCACGACGCGGTCGACCGGTACCAGGCGAGGTCGGCCCACCTCTCCCAGACCTTCGACGGCACCGGGGTGCTCGATGCCACGTTCGAGCCGGTCGGCTTCGCGCTGTTCTCCGAGTCGCTCGCTCGCATCGAGCGCGAGATGTGGGAGGCCGACTGGGTCGAGGCCCGCGCTCGTCTCGGCGCCTCGGTGTGCGAGGCCGACCTGTGCCGCACCCGGGCCCAGCGCCGCTACGACGCGCTCATCGAGATGGCGCGGCGCGCCCAGGCGGTGCCCGATGGGGCTCGCCTCCCCCCGGCCGCTCGTCACCGTCCTCGTCGACGCTCCCACGCTCACCGGCCGCATCTGCGAGCTCTCCACCGGCACCGTCGTCACCCCTGGTGAGGTGCTGCCGCTGCTCTGCGACGCCGATGTCGAACGGGTCGTGTTCGGCGCCGGCTCACGGGTGCTCGACGTGGGGGAGCGGCGACGGCTCTTCACCGGCGCCACCCGCCGGGCGATCGAGGTGCGCGATCGGCGCTGCACCCACCCCACCTGCTCGGCCCCCGCCCACCGCTGCGACGTCGACCACATCACCCCCTACGCGGATGGCGGGCTCACCGTCCAGGACAACGGCTGGCTCCGCTGCCCCCATCACAACCCCGGCCGTCGCCGCCGACCACCGCCGAACCCCGACGACGACCCCGATCCGTCATGACGGGCGCGCCGTCCGGCACCATCGGGCACACTGAGGTCCGATCGGGAGGGGTCCGATGACAGGTCCGATGACAGGTCGGATGACAGGAACGAGCATGTCGACCGGGGTGGGGCCATGACGCACCAGATCGAGTTCACCGAGCAGGAGTTGCTGCTCGACCAGGCGGTCGACGAACCGCTGATCGTCGGCGGGGTGCGCTGCCACGGTGGCTTCGACGCGGACGGGCGTTACGTGTCGCCCCGCACCCGCTTCCGGCTCCCCGCGATCGAGGCTTGGCAGGCCCAGCACCGCCAGCAGTTCGGCACCGAGCTGCTCGACGTGCCCCTCGACACCTGGCCGGCCCACCATCCGAACGTCGCCCAGGCCCGGCACCTCATCACCCACGGGGTCCACGAGCCCCTCATCGCCACGCTCACCCGTATCGGCACGGTCGAGGGCTTCGGCGCCAACATCCGGCTGCTCCCCGCCTCGGACATGCAGCGGTTCTTCGTCGAGGACATCGCCGGCACGGCCACCGACCACCTCGGCCGAGGCCTGTTCGAGGCCCACGGTCGCGACGAGGCGGGGTGGGAGGAGGAGGCCGGCCACCAGGACATGTGGTTCGCCGCCCGCGACGTCGCCTTCGAGGGTCGCTCCGCACAGGTCGACCTCGACGCCATGCTCGAACGCCTCGGGCTCCGCCCCCGTGCCGGCGCGGGTGCGAGCCCCGGCGGGGGAGCCGCGCCCGAACGCCTCCTGCCCTCCGACGTGCCGCTCGAGATCGAGCGGATCGCGTCCCTGATGATCCGCGTCCTGCTCATCGAGATCTCGGCCTTCCACACCTTCGCGTGGGCCGAGTCGTGGCTCTCCGACCCCGACCTCGTGGCCGGCGACGGCGCGGCGGGCCGGCTCGTCAGCTACATCCGCGCCGACGAGACGCCCCACGTCGGCTACCTGCAGACCTCGCTCAGCGAGATGCGCGATCGCACCTGGGTCGGCGAGTCGGGCGCCCACCACTCGGGCCGCGAGATGATCGGCACCCTCTGGGACGCCGCGCTCGCCCAGTCGCTCGGCCCCAACCGGGTGGCGAACCGCGAGGCCACCATCGCAGAGGTCGAGCACTGGTGCGCCCAGCGCGCCGACGGCGGCGACATCCTCGAAGGCTTCCTCGCGCTCGCCGATCCCGAGCCCGTCCCGGATCCAGCGCCCCGAGCCGACACGAGCGCCGACCGGTAGGCGCGCCGGTCGCGACGGGTCAGCCGGCGTCGGGGAGGGTGTCGATCGCCCAGCGATCGCGGCCGTTGCGCTTCGCGTCGTACATCGCCAGGTCGGCGGCACGAATGAGGCGGCCGACCGAGTCGACCCCGTCGGTGACGACCACACCGGACGACGCGCCCACCTGCAGCTCGAGGGTGCCGATGCGGACCGGCCGACGCACCGCGGCGAGCACCCGCTCGGTCACCACCTCGGCCTGCTCGGCGTCGTGGTCCGGGAGGAGGATCGTGAACTCGTCGCCCCCGTGGCGCGCGACGAGGCCGTCGTCACCCACTGCGCTCCGGATGCGCGCCGCGACCACCCGGAGCATCTCGTCTCCCACCTGGTGGCCGTGCACGTCGTTCACCGGCTTGAACCGGTCGAGGTCGATGAACACCACCGCGAGGGTCCCGGACCCGTCGACGGTCGCTCGGTCGGGCCCGTACGCCTCGAGCGCGCGGGCGAACGCGGTGCGGTTCGGGAGGCCGGTGAGCGGGTCGCGGGTCGCCTGGTCACGCAGGTGGTCCTCGAGCGCCTGGCGGTCGGTGCGGTCGCGCAAGGTGAGGAGCGTGCCACGCACCGCTGGGTGCCCGGTGAGGTCGGCGACGCCGACGTCGAAGATGCGCGTCGCGCCGTCGGCGCCGGGGATCGGGACGGCGCGCAGGCGGACCTCGGTGCCGGGTACTGCCCGCTCGATCGCCTCGCCGATCTCCGCGGTCGCGGGCCCCACGAGCCGGTCGAGCGTCTGACCCTCGAGTTGGCGTCGTTCGACACCGGTGTGCCCAGTGGCGGCGGAGCTGACGAAGGTCAGTCGGCGGTGTCCGTCGACGATGGCGACGATCGTCGAGGAGCGCTGGAGGAGCGCGTGGAGCCGTCCGTTGTGGACCTGGAGGAGCTGCTCCCGGCGCCGGTTCGCGACCGCGAGGCCGAGGATCGCGACGCTCGCCGCGGTCGTCAGCGCCATGTTGCGGGTGCGCTCGCCCTGCCGGAGATCGGCGAAGAGGTGAGCGGTTTCCTGGGTCCACATCATGTAGCGCTCGGAGTACGGGTCGGGCATCCGCACGACGAGCGCGGTGTGCTCACGCCCCTCGTCGTCGAGGCGAAGCCGGAGGTGCTCACCGTGGTCGAGCCCGTCGAGGTGCCGGGGGTCGAGCACTCGGGTCCCGACGAGCTCGGGGTCCCAGGCGACGGAGGCCACGCCGTTGCTGTCGAGCGCGAAGGCGCCGCCCGGGTACGGGCCGAGCGAACCGACCTGGGCCTGGACGTCCGACCAGTTGTTGTCCCGCACCGACGATCCGAGCACGAGCACTCGCGTCACGACGTCGTCCTCCACGACGGGGAGCACCCAGTGGAAGCGGAGTCGGCCGTCGCTGCCCTCGAGGAGCGGCGGGATCGAGGGTGACCCGGCGAGGACGTCGCCCCAGTGCGTCCCCGCGACGAGCAATTCGTCGGGCAGCACGAGGTCGGGTGGTTCGGCGGCGAGGATCGCGCCGCGAGTATCGACCAGCGCGATCGACGCGTGGTCGCCGAGCGCCGGCGACTTGAGCCACTGCCGGAGCACCGCGTGGGTCACCTCGGGTTGCGCGGGATCGGCCGGCACCGTCGCCGCGAGCTCCACGAGCCGGTCGGGCGAGGTCGTCGACTCGCCGATGGCCGCGAGGGAGGTCAGTAGCTCGAGCCGGTCGGTCACGCGCTCAGCTTCGATGGCGCGCTGGGCCCGCGAGCCGAGCGCGACGGTCACTGCGCCGAACCCGACGATGACCGCGATGACGACGAGGAGCGAGACCAGGTCACGGCGGCGCGCGTGGCTCCAGCGCTGCCGCCGCGGGGGCAGGGCGATCGGATCGAGCGTCGCGACCCTCCCCCCGACGGCGGGTGTCGGTGGTTCGGATGGCGTTCCGACGGGGCCGGCCGTGGCGGCGAGGGGTGACGCCGTGGCGAGGCGCCAGGTGCCCCCGCCTGCTGCCTTCGCCTCGTACATCGCCCGGTCGGCTTCGCGCAGCAGCATCGACGGCGTCATGCCGCGTGCATCGACGCGGGCGACCCCGATGCTCGCCGACAGGTTCGGACCGTCGATGCCACCGGGCCAGATGGCCTCCACGGAGGAGATGAGGGCGCGGCAGAGCGTGTCGAGCTGGTCGTCGTCGCACCCTTCGACGAAGAACGCGAACTCGTCGCCACCGAGCCTCGCCGCGACGCCGACGACGTCGAGGTGGGTCCGGAGCACGGCGGCGACCGACCGGAGCGCGTGGTCGCCCGCGTCGTGGCCGAGCTGGTCGTTCAGCGCCTTGAACCGATCGAGGTCGAGCACACCCACCACGATGGAGTCGCTCACCGGGGTGCGCGCCTCGAGGCACTGGTCGAAGCGGGACCGGTTGGCCAGGCCGGTGAGGGGGTCGTGGGTGGCCTCGTGGGCGAGGGTGTCCTCCAACGCCTTCCGGTCGGTGATCTCGCTGCAGGTCGCGACGATGCCGCCGACTCGCGGGTCGTCGCGCCGGTCGACGAAGGTGAGGTCGAACCATCGCGCCTCGTCGTCCGCGCCGATCAACGACACGCCGAGCACCGCTGCCTGACCGACCTCACAAACCCTGGCGATCGCCGCGACGACGCTCTCGCGCTCGGGCGGATCGACGAGGTCGAGGAGGCTCCGACCCACCCAGGCCTCGGGGCTCTGTCCGAGGAGCCGTTCGAGGCCCGAGCTCACCGAGTGGATCGTGCCGTCCCGGTCGACCACCGCGATGAGGTCGTCGGACGCGGCGAGGATCACCTCGGCCCGACGCTCGTCGCGCCGGATCGCGCGTTGGCGTTGCAGCGCGAAGAGCGTGAGCACCGCCGCTGCCGCCCCGAGGGTGACGAGGAGCCCGAGGTCGCGCTGGCGTTGCGCCGCCCGGAGATCCGCGGTCAGCTCGTCCTCGGCCTGGTGGAACATCAGGATCGTGCCGCCGTGGGGGCCCTCGCGAGTGGTCGCGACGTGAATCGTGGCCTCGCCGTCGACGGTGCTCGTCCACCTGGTGCGACCCGTCCGCACGGAGGCCAGGCGGGCGGGCTCGATCACCTCCTCGCCGAGCAGCCCGCGGTCCCAGGACGCCACGGCCCGACCCGCGGCGTCGACGAGCGTGAGCCCACCCTCACCGGTGCCGAGCGATCCGAGGTCCTCGTAGAGCCGTTGGAGCCAGCCGTCCTCGAGCCCCTCCACCATCACGAGCGCGCCCCACGGGTCGTCGCCGACGGGGAACGACCGACCCCACGCGAACTCGCCGGAGAGCTCGAAGGACTCGGTGAGACCCGGCTCGCCCCTCGCGGCGAGGGCGAGCACCGGCTCGAGCACCTCCGCCGGGATCGAGAGGCCATCCGGACGGGAGGCGAGGATCGTGCCGTCGTGCCGGACGAGCGCGACAGCCAGGAGTGGATCGGACGACGGGGTGAGCTGGAACCGCTCGAGCGTCGCGGTGTTCAACGGGTCGACGGCGTCGACGAAGGGGCTGTCGGCGACCAGGTCGAGCGTGGGTTCGGGATCGTAGAGCCGATCACCCGCCGCGGCGAAGCGTTCGACGAGCGCCGCGCGGTCGTTCACCCGGTCCTCGATGGTCTGGTCGAGGTGGCTGCGCCCGAGCCGGAGACCGACCGCGCCGATCGACGCCATCGCCACGAGTGCGACGACGACGTGGAGGGTGCCGATGCGCAGGGAGGGGGTTCGGAGCCGTCGCCGGGAGACGGCCTGTGACGGGTTCACACCTCCAGGATCGGGCGTCGAACAACCGACGCGTTGGGTCCAACGGCCCTTGTGGGTGAGCCGCGCGAACCGTTTCTGCGATCGGACCCCCTAGGCTGTGACGAACGCCTCGACAGGTGGTCGGGGCGTCAGACAGAGAAGAGATCAAGTGTTGACCAGAGGTACCGTCAAGTTCTTCAACGCCGAGAAGGGGTATGGCTTCATCTCGCGCGATGGGGGCGACGACGTTTTCGTGCACTACTCCAACATCCAGGGATCGGGTTACCGGTCGCTCGACGAGGGACAGACCGTCGAGTTCGAGGTCGGGCCTGGCCGCAAGGGCGACGAAGCCCAGAACGTCCGGGTCGTCTGACCGTCCCGTTCACCTGGAGCCGCCGGTTCGCGCCGGCGGCTCCTGCGCGTCCGGGGTCAGGTCGAGGCCGGAGCGGGTGCGGGGTGCGGCTCGCGGCGGGCCCGCTCGATGACGGCGTCGCGGAGCCGCTCGGCCTCGGCGCTCAGCTGGCCCTCGATCCACGCGAGGGCGACCGTGGTCCGACGGTCGTCGGCCACCGGGAGGGCGACCACCCCGTCGAGGGGCAGGCCGGGCCGGGCGGACGCTCCGGTGCCGATCGCCCGTCCGGTGGCGATGTGGGCGAGTGCGGCCTCCGGGGTGGCGAAGGTGGGTGAGGGGGGTCGCGGTCGGTCGCCCGCCAGGTCGGCGGCGAGCCAGTACTCGCAGAACACCCGGTCGTCGCTCGCCGCGCAGCCCCACGGCTCGTCCCAGCACTCCTCGAGGCGTACCGACGCCTGGGTCGCCAGGCGGTGCGTGGCAGGGAGGAACATCAGCCACGGCAGGTCGTAGAGGGGGGCGGTCTCGATCCCGTCGGTGTCGAAGGGGAGGAAGACGAAGGCGAGGTCGCAGCTGCGATCGCGCAACCCGGTCGACGGGTCGGCGAAGTTGCCCTCCTGCAGGCGCACGGTGAGCCCGGGGATCGTCGACTCGGCGTCGGCCACCCACCCGAGCACCGTCGCGTTGATCGCGTGCACCTGGAACCCCACGACGAGTTCGCCCCGGGTCTGGCGGTCGACCGCCTCGGCGGTGCGGTCGAAGATGTCGGCGGCGCGGAGCACGTCCTCCGCGCGGGGGAGCAGTGCTCGGCCGGCGTCGGTGACCCACACCTGTCGGGTCGTCCGCTCGAAGAGCTTCACCCCGAGGCGCCGTTCGAGCTGGGCGACCTGTCGACTCACCGTCGACGGATCGAGGTGCAGCAGTTCGGCGGCCCGCCCGAAACCCGAGCAGCGGGCCACCTCGACGAAGGCGCGAAGCAGGGTGAGGTCGGTGTTCATCGGGACGTTTCTGGTCACTGCACGGCGTGCACGAATCGGGACGAAGTTGCCTTTCTCCGATCCCATCGGCGTGGTCCACTGCGAGTTGACCGAATGGCGTCCATGGGGGAACGAGATGACGGATCGACGGGACCTTCGACGGCTCGCGGGCCTGCTGCTCGCCGCACTGCTCGTGCTCGGCGCGTGCGGCTCGGACGATACGTCGGCATCCGACGGCGACACCGCGCCCGAGAACACCGCCACCGACGACACCGCGGGCGACGACACCGAGACCGCGGCCGACGACCCCGCGGGCGACGCCGAGGACGTCGAGGCCGACGACCCCGCCGGCGATGCCGGCCCCGAACTCGCCGAGCCGGAGGCCGACATCGCTGCCGCCCGTCACTGCCTCGACGAGGGCAGCGGTGATGCGGGTGCGGTGCTGCTCGTGCCCGGCACCGGCCTGACCGCCGCCGACTCCTACGGGCCCACCCTCGCCCCTGCCCTGGTGTCCGCCGGCTACGTGGTGTGCACGGTCGATCTCGTCGACACCGCCACCGGCGACATCCAGCGTTCGGCCGAGCGCGTCGTCGCGGCGCTGCGGTCGATGGCCGACGAGGGCCACGACGACATCGCCCTCGTCGGCTTCAGCCAGGGTGCTCTCGCCTCGCGCTGGGCCCTCACCTGGTGGCCCGACGTGCGCGCCCGGGTCTCCGACTTCGTCAGTATCTCCGGACCCCACGGTGGAGCGGCCGGCGCCGCGCCCCTGTGTGCCGAGGGGTGCGCGGCGGCGCTGCACCAGATGATCCCCGGGTCTGCGTTCCTCACCGCCCTCGACGCTGCGTGGGAGGCCCTCGACGACTCCCCGTCGGTCACCCTCCTCGGCTCCGACGCCGACACGGTGGTCAGCGTCGCCGAGGCCGCGATCGGCGACACGACCCCGATCCGTGTCCAGGACGTCTGCCCGGATCGCGCGGTCGACCACGTCGCGCTCCTCGCGGAGCCCGTGGTCCACGCCCTGGTGCTCGACGCGCTGGCCGAGGACGGCCCGGCCGATCCGGCCCGACTCGCGGCCGACGTGTGCGACGGCGAACCCGTCGCCGCCGAGGGTTGGGACCCCGTCGCGGTCACCGGTGCCTCGTTCGGTGTGATCCTCGGCGCCACTCCCGAGGCCGCCGAGCCGCCGCTCGCCGCCTACGCCTCCTGACCGACGCGCGCCGCGGCCTCGGGCTCGCCGGTCCGGGGCCGCAGGTAGCGGTCGAGGAACAGGTGGATCTCCGCGGCGCACTGGCGACCGAAGGCCGGCACGGCGTCGAACGCGTGGGGTTGCTCGGCGTACATGTGCAGCTCGACGGGCACCCTCGCCTTCACGAGGGCCTCGTACATCACGAGGCTCGCGGCCGGTGGCACCGTCGTGTCGGCGGTGCCGTGGATCAGCATGGTGGGCGGGAACTCGCCGGTGACGTGGTGGACAGGACTCGCCAGCTCCGCCACCCCGGCGTCGTCGGCCTCGGACAGGGCGGCGAGGGGCACCGAGCCCTTCGCCCGTTCGCCCCGGGCGAAGAGCGTGGGCGGATAGATGCCCACGGCGGCCGCGACATGGGTGGGAATGCCGGCGTTGCCACCGTCGCCCTGGAACTCCTCGACGTGGGCGGTGCCCGCGGCGAGCAGGGCGAGGTGCGCGCCCGCGGAGTTGCCCTCGATCGCGAGGCGTTCGGGGTCGATGCCGAGCATCTCGGCGTTGGCGCGCACCCACCGGATCGCGGCGTTCACGTCGTGGATCTGGGCCGGCCACGGCGACTCGGGGGTGAGGCGGTACTCCGGTGCGACACAGACATAGCCCAGGCGGCCGAGCAGGATGCCGTACCCGCGCAGCTGAGTGCGGTCGCCCATCCGCCAGGCACCGCCGTGGAGTAGGACGACACATGGCCGGGGCTCGGTCGCCTCGCCCGGTGGCCGGTAGATGTCGCACCGCAGGTCGCGACCTCCGCCGGTGCCGAACACCACCCCTTCCTCGACGCTGACGCGTCCCTCGGTACTGGTCATCGGTCCTCCCTCGCGGCGCGTGCCGCGCGTTCGAGCAGTGTCGGGTCCGGTCCGGCGGGCCGTGGCAGCTCGCCGTCGAGGATCGCCTGCATCCGGTCGCGCACCTCGCCGAGGATCATCTCGGGGTGGGTGAGCACGTAGAACCGGTCGGTGCGGATGGCGTCGACCACCATCGCTGCGACCTCGCTCGGGGGCATCCCGTTCTCGAGGAAGTACGTCTGGGCAGCCTCGAGGCGGGCGAGGTCGTCGGGGGACGCCTCACGGCCGGGTTCCTGCAGGTGGTCGGGTCGGTTGCGCCCGGCGGTGACGATCTGGGTGGCGATGAGACCCGGGCACAGCACCGACGCGCTCACCGGGCTGCCCGCAGCGCGCAGGTCGTACCACAGGCCCTCGGTGAGTCGGGTGACGGCGTGCTTGGTGACGCTGTAGATCGAGCTCGCCCCGGTGGAGAGCCCGAGCACCGACGAGGTGTTCACGACGTGTCCGGGCTCGCCCCGCTCGACCATCGCGGGGACGAACGCCTGGATGCCGTGCACCACCCCCATGAGGTTCACCCCACCGACCCAGGCCCAGTCGAGCTCGGTGGTCTCCCAGATCGGTCCGAACGAGCCCGACACCCCAGCGTTGTTGCACACCACGTGGGGGACGCCGAAGCGCTCGGCGGTGGCGGCCGCGAGGGCGTCGACCGATGCGCGGTCGGCGACGTCGGTCCGGTGGGCGAACACCTCGGCACCGGTCGCCCCGATCTCCTCGGCCGCTCGTCCGAGCGCCTCCTCCTCGACGTCGGCGAGCACGACCTGCATGCCCTCGTGCGCGAAGCGTTCGGCGAGCGCCCGCCCGATCCCGCTCGCGGCGCCCGTGACCACTGCGATGCGTCCTGTGAGCTCGTCCACCTGACCCCCCGTCCCGACGATGGCGCCACGCTAGCGACTCGGGACGGCCTGGGTCTGACGGCCCCGATCCGCACCCTCTACCCTCATGCGACGAATGTCACAGCCGACCCTTCCGTCGATGACGGTCACCCTCTGCCACGACGGCCTCGTCCCCCACCCCGGCCAGCTCTCCCGTCCCTGCCGCATGCGATCCCGCGGATTGCCATGAGCGAGTCGGGCGGGGGACGTTCGCGCGTCGGCGGCGGGGTGGTGCGAGCACTCGCGTCCTACCTGCGTCGGGCCCTCGGACCCGAGCGCGCCGCAGCGGTGTTCGCGGAGGCCGGTCTCGAGGTCGACCCCGACGACATCGGCGTCGACATGCGGTGGTACGCCTCGCGCCAGGTCCTCGCCGTCGTCGACCGCGTCGAGCCCGAGCTCGGGGGGTGCGACCTCGGCCGGCGCACCGGGGAGGAGATGTTCCGCCTCCGGCCGGACATCCACCCGATGTTCCACAGCCTCGGCAGCGTCCACCAGGCGCTGAAGACCGTCGTCAACCTCGGCAGTCGCACCCGGACCGAACCGGCCTACGTCGTGATCGAGGAGGGGCCCACCCACCTCGTCGTGCGCTCGACCGCGCCGCGCTCCACCCGTTTCGCGTGTGGAGCGGCCGCCGGGCACTGGGCGCAGGTGCCGACCCTGTTCGACTCGATCGGCACGGTCATCGAGCGCTGCTGTGTCGTGCGGGGCGATCCCTACTGCGAGTTCCGCATCGCGTGGGACCCCGTCGAGGGCGCCGACACCGAGGGCTACGACGCCAGCCGTCGGCGGAGCCACGCGCTCGTCCTCCGGTTCGAGGAGCTGCTCCAGCTCGCGGCCGAGCTCACTGCGGAGGACACCACCCAGGGGCTGCTCCACAAGATCGCCGCCCGCGCGGGCTCCGCGGTGACCGCGCCGATGGCGGTCGTCGCCGTGCGGTTCAGCGACGACGACGAGCTGCAGCTCGGCTGGAGCGGCATGGACGAGGAGGCGGCGCGCGCGCTCGCCGAGCAGGTCGCCGGCGGCGAGCTCGACCTCGCGGGCGACGCCCCGTACGCGGTGGTGGCCATCGAGTCGGTGCGGCGCTGCTACGGGTTCGTCGTGGTCGGTGCCCAACCGGGGGTGTCCTTCACCGGCAACGAGCGCCGCATGCTGCGCGCCTATGCCGGTCACGCCACCGCGGCGATCGAGGCGGCCGCTGCGCTCGAGGAAGCCACCCTCCAGCGCGACACCGCGGAGTCGTTGCTCGGTCTCGCCCGGGCGTTGTCGAGCCTCGGGAGCACCGACGAGATCGCCCAGCGCATCGCCGAGGAGGTCACGTCGGTGGTGCGCTGTGACCTCGCGGTGGTCGTCCTGCTCGACGCCGACCGCGAGCACCTGCACGTCGCGGGGTCGTGGCCGCATGCGGTCGACACGCTCGGCATCGAGCAGGTGCGGCTCGAGGACGTGCCTGCGGCGCGGACCATCATCGAGGACCTCGAACCCGCCGCGATCGCCACCGCCGACACCGACGGGTTGCTGCACTCGCTGATGCAGGTCGCGGGGATGAACGAGCTGGCGGCGGCGCCGATCAGCATCCGGGGCGAGGTCATCGGCCTCGTCCTCGCGGCGTCGGCCGACGATCACATGACCCTCGGCAGCGACGTCGCGCTGCGGCGCCTCGCCGGCCTCGCCGACCACGCCGCCAGCGCACTCGACAACAGCCGGCTGCTCGAGCGGGTGCAGCACCAGGCGCTCCACGACCCGCTCACCGGCCTCCCCAACCGCACCCTCATCGAGGACCGGGTCGCCCACGCCCTCGCGATGGCCGAGCGGGGCGACCGGTGGGTGAGCCTCCTCTTCGTCGACCTCGACCGCTTCAAGGAGGTCAACGACGAGCTCGGCCACGCGGCGGGCGACGCGCTGCTCACCCAGTTCGCGGCCCGCCTCGAGTCCTGCGTCCGGGCCTCCGACACCGTCGGTCGCCTCGGCGGCGACGAGTTCCTCATCCTCCTCGAGAACACGTGTGGCGACGAGGACGCGGCCCGGGTCGCCGAGAAGGTGGTGGCCGCCGTGCAGGAGCCCTTCGACATCGGGGGACGGCGGGCGTGTGTGTCGGTGAGCGTCGGCATCACCTCCGCACCGGGGCGGGGCGTCAGCTACCCGGAACTGCTCGCGCGCGCCGACGCGGCGATGTACCGGGTCAAGCAGCGCGGGCGCAACGGCTGGTCGACCTTCGAGGTGGGGTGACCCTCGCCACGCCGCTCCGTCTTGTGGTCGCGCCGCGCCGTAGTGAACAATCTGTCCAACAACGTTCGCTGACCCGAGTGGGGGAACGAGATGACCGATGTCGCAGCTCGCGACCAGGGGACGGACCCGGTCGACGAGGTCAACGCTTGGCTCGAGGAGAACTGGGATCCCGACCTGACGGTCGCCGAATGGTGGGAACGCCTCGGCACGTCGGGCTGGGCCGCGCCCAGCCTGCCCGAGAACGCCTACGGCAAGGGGCTGACCCGCAACGACACCGTGCGGGTGCAGCAGGCCATCGCGGCGTTCGGTGCGCTCGGCGCCCCCGGTGGCCTCGGCCTGCTCCTCGCCGCGCCCACGATCGCCACCCACGGCACTCCCGAGCAGATCGAGGAGTTCGTGCGGCCGATCGTCACCGGCCAGAAGGCGTGGTGCCAGCTCTTCAGCGAGCCCGGCGCCGGCTCCGACCTCGCCGGCATCACCACTCGCGCCGTCAAGGACGGTGAGGAGTGGATCATCACCGGCCAGAAGGTCTGGACCTCCGGCGGCCACGTCGCCGACATGGGCATGCTGATCGCCCGCACCGACTGGGACGTGCCGAAGCACCAGGGCATCACCTACTTCGGCATCGACATGCACCAGGAGGGCATCGAGGTCCGTCCTCTCAAGGAGATGACGGGTCGGGCCCTCTTCAACGAGGTGTTCATGAGCGAGGCCCGGGTCAACGACTCGGCCCGCATCGGCGATCTCAACAACGGGTGGGCCGTCGCGAACACCACCCTGATGTTCGAGCGTGCCGGCCTCGGCGCCGGCGGTGGTGGCGGCGCCGGTGGCGCGGCCACGCCCGGCACCGTTGCGGGCGACCTCGACAAGCGCGCCGGCGACTTCGTGTCCGGCGGCGGCGGCCGTCGCGGCGCCCTGCCCGGCACCGGCAGCGAGGGCAGCAGCAGCGGCGGTGGTGGCCGTGGTGCTCGCGGCAACATGTACATCGACCTCGCCAAGGCCCGTGGCAAGCACACCGACCCGGCCATCCGCGAGGGCCTGGTGAAGCTGCACATCATGAACGAGATCGCCCGCTTCAACAACCTGCGGGCCAAGGCCGGTCGGGCCGTCGGCAAGGACATCCCCGGCCTCCCGAACATCTCGAAGCTCGCGATGAGCGACATGGTCCGCACCCAGCGCGACGTCGGCCTCGCCATCCTCGGCATGCACGGCACGCTGCACGCGTACACCACCGAGCAGAAGAAGGCACTCGACGAGGCCACGGGCGATCCGTTCCTCTCCTTCGTCACCGAGTCGGCGCTGTTCGCCCAGGGCCCGCCCATTTACGGCGGTACCGACCAGATCCAGCGCAACATCATCGGCGAGCGCGTGCTCGGGCTCCCGAAGGAGCCGAACGAGGACCGCGTGAAGGCGTTCAAGGACCTGCCCCGCAACGGGTGATCCGCGGGGGAGCGCAGTGACGGGGGCCGGCCTTTCGGGGTCGGCCCCCGAGCGCGTCTAGGGCCAGATCAGCTCGGTGCCGTCGTGCACCTGCTCGATGAACGAGTTGTCGAAGGAGGCGGCGACGTCGACCTCGCCGGGTTCGAGCACGCCGAGCCGTTCGAGGTTCGCCACCTCCGCCGAGAGCCGCTCGAGGGTCATCGCCCCGACGGGCTGGTCGTCGGGCGTGGTCTCGAGCACGAGGTCGCGCTCGGTGCTCCACCGGAACTCTTCGGACTCCGGGGAGAAGAACAGGTCGGGATCGGACCGCTCGAGGGAGATGGCGACCGCCGCCTCCGGCTCCTCGACCCCGAACCAGAAGCCCCTCAGGGTCGCTCGGACGAAGTCGGCGGCCGCGGTGGGGTGCTCCTCGGTGAAGCGACGGTTCGCGGCGATCGCACCGAAGGTGGCCGGCACGTCGTAGTCGCGAGGATCGAAGGTCCGGTACTCGTAGCCGAGATCGTCGAGCTGGCGGGGCTCGTTCGACTTGTAGACCGGGAGCGACTCGATCTCGGTCTCGAAGAGCAGCACCGGGTTGAAGTCGACCTCGATCTGGGTGATGTCCGCCTCGTCGACGCCCGCCTCGGCGAGCATCGCCCGCACGGCGTAGGGGATGCCGCCCTTCACGCCCATCGGGGCGCTCGGCAGGTCGGCGAGCTCGGTGATCGACGAGTCGCCCTCGACGATGAGCGCCTCGATCGACGTCTTGCCGTAGACGATGACGGCGGTGATGTCGGCTCCCGCCGCGTTGGCGACGGCGACCTCGCTGAACGAGCCCACCCCCGCGAACTGGACCTGGCCGGCGGAGAGCAGACCGACGTTGGCCACCGAGAACCCCGGCTGCACGGTGACGTCGAGGCACAGCTCCTCGTAGTAGCCCTGGGCATCGGCGGCCACGACGTCGAGGATCGAGACCGCGGCGCCGAAGTCGAACCCGGTGGCGAAAGTGATCTCGCCGGCGGCCCGGTTCGCCTCGCAGCGCTCGGGATCGGCCTCGGCGAGCGCCGGTCCGTCGCCGGATGCCGAGGGCTCGGAGTCGTCGTCGCTGCACGCGGGCAGCACCAACAGCGCGAGCGCGACCAGCACGGCGCCGGAGCGGGACGCGAGACGAAGCATGGGGTTCCTCCTGGTGCTGGCCGCAGGCGTCGGCCGCTGCGGGAACGGTACCGACGGGCCGGTAGCGGCGGCGAATCCAGGCGCTACTCGGGAAGGGGGACGCCCAGCTCCTCGAGGATCGGCCGGGCGTAGGTGACCTTGCCCGTCACCGTCTGCGGGTCACCGGTGCACAGTGCGTGGGCGGCCTCGGCCATGTACGACACCGGTTCGTGCCCCGATTCGGGGACCCGTTCGTGCAGCTTGTGGTGGACGACACCCGGCGTGAGCACCAGACCGGACGGCGACACGACGTTCACCGCGATGTTGTCGGCGTAGACCTCCGACGCGAGCCCGGTGGTGAAGCGCTCGAGGGCCGCCTTGCACATGCCGTAGACGGTGCCGCCACCCACCCGCGGGTAGGGCGGGCCCTGCGGGTGGCGCCCCGCGGTGGAGGAGATGTTGAGGATCCAGCCGGACCGCCGCTCGCGCATGCCGGGCAGCACGAGCTGGGCGAGCTCGAACGGCGCGCGGACCTGGACCTCGAACATCAGGCGGTAGCGGCCCTCGTCGAACTCGGCGACCGGCTCGAAGTAGGTGATGGCCGCGTTGTTGACGAGGATGTCGATCGGACCGAGCTGGCGTTCGGTCTCGGCGACGAGGCGCTGTCGGTCCTCGGCCTTGCTGAGGTCGGCGGCGACGGCGACCGCCGTGCCACCCGCGTCGAGGATCGACGCGACCGTGCCCGAGATGCTGCCGGGCAACGGGTGGTCACCCTCCTCGACGGTGCGCGCCGACACGGCGACAGCGGCCCCCTCGCGTGCGAAGCGGGCGGCGATGGCCTCGCCGATGCCGCGGCTCGCGCCGGTGACGAGCGCGACCTTTCCCTCCATCGTTCCCATTGGTTCCCCCCTCGGGTCGGCGCGCCTGGCGCGGACGGTCCACCGGCGATGGTAGTGCTCACCCCGTGCCTGGGTCGGCGCGGGTTCCCGGCCCTGGCGCGCAGCGCTCGCCCCCGAGGTCAGGTCGACGTCAGCGAAGCGTCACCCACTCGTGACGCACCCGACCCACGGTCGTCGCGGAGCGCGGCGAGCCTGTCACGCATGGAGAGGATCACGGAGGCGGACATCCGCAGCGAGCTGCGCCCGTCCGCGGCGGCACCTCCGGGCCGGATCGCCCTCGAGCTGATCTACGACGGCAGCCGGCCACCCGAGGCGGTGTTCGACGCGTTGGCGGCGATCGGGTGGCGCCGGCCGGTGGCGAGCCCGCCACCGAAGGACGCGGTCGACTGGTCGACCCCCGATCCCCTCGCGGGCCGTCGGTACACCGTGCGCCCGTTCGTCGCGGTCGCCATCCTCGAACCGGTCGGCAACCCCGTGAACGGGACGCTCGCCGCCCTCCTCACCGCGACGATCGCCGTCGCCCGAGCCCTCGGCATCAGCGTCGACCCCGAGCTGGCCCCGCCCGTCGCCCGGCGGCGGCGCATCTCGCTCGTCGTGCGGGAGGAGACGGTCGACGTCGTGGCCGCCGTCGTCCCGCCCGGCGCCGTCGTCGACCGCCGACCCAGGTCGGTGCGGCGCACGACCACCTACCGGGGCGGCCAGGTCGAGACGGAGATCCCCGCGGCGTGGCTCCTCCTCGAGGTGTCCGAGTCCGTGGCGACCGACGTGCTGGACGCACTCAGCCAGCTGCCGGTGCTCGTCGCCCCTCGCATCGAGGGAGGCGGCCTCGAAGGCGGCGGCCTCGGAGGCGGCGGGACCTGACGGTGCCGCCGTCAGCGGGCGAGGGTGCCGTGTACGACGAGGTCGACGATCCGCGAGAGCTCCTGCTCGCCGACCGGTTCGTGCACCACGTAGAGGAAGTAGACGATCAACGCGCTGAGGGCGTCGATGACGAAGCCCGGATCGAGGTCGGCTCGGGCCTCGCCTCGCTCGATCGCTCGGCGCACCACCTCGGCGACCCGGTCGCGGTCGGGGAGCGACAGGTCGGCCCGGAACTGTCGGGCGAGCTCGGGGTCGAGCACGACCTCCGACAGCACACCGGGGTGCAGGCCACGGTCGCCGAGCGCGCCGAGCAGGCCACGGAGGCCGACGGCGAGCGCCTGGAGGTCGCCGGCGAGCGAACCGGTGTCGGGGAGGGAGACCTCGACGGGGACCATCGCGGCGATGTCGGCGATCTCGGCCGCGGCGATCGCGACCGCGAGATGGCCCTTGGTGGGCCAGCGGCGGTACACCGTCGGGCGACCGACGTTGGCGCGCGTCGCGACGGCCTCGATCGTCAAGGCGTCCCAGCCACCTTCGCGCAGCAGCTCGCGAGCCGCCTCGACGATGGCTCGGCTGCGCTCCGGGTCGCGGGGACGGCCCCGGCGCGAACGGTCGTCGGGGTTGGGAACGTTGGGCGTGTCTGGTGAAGGCATCGAGCTCGATCTGCCCGCGATCGGTGTCGGAAGATCGAGCGTACCGGAGGATCCCGGCGTTCAGGCCTCGCCGGTGAGGGCGTCGCGCAGCTCGCGCTTCAGGATCTTGCCGGCCGCGTTCCGAGGCAGCGGCTCGTCGTGGACGAAGATCTTCGTGGGCACCTTGAACGGCGCGAGCCGCTCGGAGAGGTGGGCCGTGAGATCGTCGACGTCGATGGTGGCGCCGGGCTTCGGCATGACCGCCGCGGCGACCTCCTCGCCGAGGCGCTCGTGGGGCAGCCCGAACACGGCGGCCTCGTGGATGGCCGGGTGCTCGTAGATCGCGGACTCCACCTCGGCGCAGTACACGTTCTCGCCGCCGCGCAGCACCATGTCCTTGGCCCGGTCGACGACGTAGACGAAGCCCTCCTCGTCGATGTAGCCGATGTCGCCGCTGCGCAACCAGCCGTCGACGATGGTCTCGGCCGTGGCATCCGGCCGGTTCCAATATCCCCGGATGAGGTGGGGACCGCGGAACCAGATCTCGCCGACCTCACCGGTGGGCAGCTCGTTGCCCTCGGGATCGGTGACGCGGATGTCGACGAACGGGACCACCCGGCCCGCCGAGGTGGGGTGGCTGACGTAGTCGTCGCCGGAGTTGCCCGGGCCGTAGGCGTTGGTCTCGGTCATGCCGTAGCCGATGTTGGGGCGACCCCGCGAGAAGTTGCCCTCGATGCGCTTGACGAGCTCGGCGGGCGCCGGCGCGCCACCGCCGCCCACGGTCTGGAGGCTCGAGGTGTCGTACTTCTCGAAGTCGGGGTGCTCGAGCATGTCCCACGACATGGTGGGCACGCCGACGAACTGGGTGACCCGCTCGCGCTCGATGAGCTCGAGGGCCCGGCCCGGATCCCACTTGTACATGATGACGAGCTTCGAGCCCGACACGAACGAGCCGATCATCACCGGCACCGCGCCGGTGACGTGGAAGAGCGGCACGGTGAGGATCGAGCACGGGGGATAGGTGGGGCCATCGCCCTTGGTGGGCGGGGTGTCGCCCTGACGGGCACGGTCGATGGCGGCCCGGCAGGCGAAGGCGAGCATGGCGTGCACGATGGCGCGGTGGGTCGACACCGCGCCCTTCGGCTTCCCGGTGGTGCCGGAGGTGTAGAGGATGGTGGCGTCGTCGTCGGTGTCGATGTCGACCTGGGGGAGGGGGTCGCCGAGGGGGAGCACGTCCTCGAAGCGGTCGACGCCCTCGACGTCGCGTGTGAGGCGGACACCGACGATCGAGAGGCCGAGGCGCTCGCGGGCGCCGACGATGCGGTCGACCCGCTCCTGGTCGGCGATGACCACGGTGGACCCGGAGTCCTCGAGGCCGAACTCGAGCTCCTCGGCGGTCCACCAGGCGTTGAGGGGGACGGCCACGGCGCCGATCGAGGTGATGGCGACGAACGAGAAGATCCACTCGGGGTAGTTCCGCATGGCGATGGCGACTCGGTCGCCCTTCTGCACGCCGTAGCGGTTGACGAGCATCGACCCGACGGCGTCGACGCGCTCCATCGTCTCGGCGAACGTGTAGTGCTCGTCCTCGTAGACGATGTAGAGCTGGTCGCCCCGGCCGCGGGCCAGGTCGAAGAGGTTCTTCAGCAGCGGGGGCGCGGTGTTCACGACCTTGGTCGGGACCCCGTTGATGATCTCCTCGTGGAAGGCGAAGGGCCCCCCTTCCCCACACACCTGGGCGGCGGCTTCATCCCACGTCATCGACGGCATTCTCGTGCAACCCCTCCTGTCGGCGAACGAGGTGATCGTAGAAGCCGGAGGCGGGGCCGATCGAACCGGGATCAGGCCTCCGGTGCGGCGGGGACCGCGCCGAGGCGGGCCCGGAAGGCCACGTAGGCCACGAGGCCGGCCGGCAGGGGCAGCCAGAAGGCGGCGAGCCGGTAGGCCGCGGCGGCGACCACCGCGTCGGCCGCGCCGATGCCCGCGAGCGCGAGGGTGGCGGTGAGCCCGGCTTCGACGAACCCCAGTCCGCCCGGGGTGATGGGGATCATCCCGAGCACGAGCGCGGTGACGAAGGCGAGCAGCACGAGCGACGGGTTCGGGTGGGCGCCGACCGCGGCGAGGGCGGCGAGGAGCGAGAGGTAGTCGAGGAGCGACCGGCCGAGGGCGGCGAGGAGGGCGTCGGTCTTGCGCTGGCCGAGCGTGCGGCGGACGAGCACCCGTTCGAGCACGAGCCGGTCGGGGAGGTCGGTGACGGGCTCGTGATGGCGGAGGATGCGGTTGCGGAGGCCCTGGACGAACCGGCCGATGGCGACGAGCGGACGGTCGGAGCGGAAGAGCCACACGCCGAGCGCGGCGAGCAGGAGGAAGACGACGAACCCGAGGGCGGCGGCGGTGAGCAACGGCCCACGCACCGGCGTGCCGGCGACCATCGCCGGCAGGGCGAGCACGGGGAGGGCGAAGACCACGCCCGTGGTGAGGAGGGACACGGCGGTGAGCGCCGACGCCGCGGTGGTGGTGTCGACGCCGGAGCGGGAGAGCATGCGCATCTGCATCGCCACGCCTGCTGCCGCGCCGCCGGGCACCACCCGGCTGAAGGCATTGCCGGCGAGCTGGGAGGTGACGACGCCGAACCACCCGTCGGTGCGCAGGGCGAGGCGTTGGAGGAACCACATGCAGCCGAAGCTGGCCACCTGGCACGCGAGGATGACGAGCAACCAGAGCGGCTGGAGGTGCACGACCTCGTCCCACGACGAGTACACCTCGACGAGGCTCGGGGCGAAGACGTAGAGCGAGATGCCGGTGACCGTGATGAGCACCGTGCGGCCGATGATGCGCCGGCGCGGGGCGCGGGGAACCGGGGGGATCGCCTCCGCCAGGAGTTCGCCGTCGACGTGCTCGCCCTCGACCATCGTGGTTCGACGCTACCGTGGCCCCGTGCGACCCAGGAGGTTGGCGACATAGGCGACGACACGTGGTTCGTGGCAGCAGGCGTCGTCGCCGTGATCGCGCTCATCGCTGCGAACGGCTACTTCGTGGCCGCCGAGTTCGCGTTCGTCGCCTCCCGGCGCTCCCGTCTGGCCGAGGCGGCCGAGGGTGGCGACGCCGGGTCGGGTCGAGCCCTCGCGGTGCTGCACCGCCTCTCGTTCATGCTCTCGGGCGCCCAGCTCGGCATCACCGCCACCTCGCTGATGGTCGGCTTCATCGCCGAGCCGAGCCTCGGCCGCGCGCTCCAGCCGCTCGTGGGGTGGTTCGGCGTGCCCGAGTCCGCGCGCCCCGGCGTCGCGCTCACCGTCGGCTTCGTGATCGCCACCGTCGGGCAGATGGTCTTCGGCGAGCTGGCCCCGAAGAACCTGGCCATCGCTCGCCCGGAGCCGGTTGCCCGCAGCCTCGCCCGCAGCACCCAGGCCTACCTGGCCGTCGCCGGTCCTCTCATCCGGGTCTTCGACAGCGCGGCGAACGGGCTGCTGCGGCGGTTCGGCGTCGAGCCGGTGGAGGAGCTGGCGGGTGCGGTCGACCCAGACGAGCTGCCCCTCATCGTCGACGCCTCCTCGGAGGCGGGGTCGTTGACGCTGTCCCAGGCCGAGCTGCTGCGGCGGGCGCTCGACTTCCGCGACCGCGACGCGGCCGAGGTGATGGTGCCGTGGAACCGGGTGGTCACCCTCCCGGTCGACGCCGTGGGCGCCGACCTCACCGAGCAGCTCGCCGGCACACGGCACACCCGGTTCCCCCTCGTCGACGAGTGGGACGAGGTCGTCGGGCTCGTGCACGCCAAGGACCTCATCGGGGTGCCGCTCGAACGCCGGGCCGAGGTGGCCCTCACCGAGCTGAGCCGCCCGGTACTCGCCGTGCCCGAGACCGCCGGGCTGCACGGGGTGCTCGCCGAGCTGCGCTCGTCGTCGAGCCCGATGGCCATCGTCGTCGACGAGCACGGCGCCACCGTCGGGGTCCTCACCATCGAGGATCTGCTCGAGGAGCTCGTCGGCGAGATCGAGGACGAGTTCGACCCCGAGGTGGGCGACGGCGCCGTCGAGCTCGGCCGTGACCACTGGTTGCTGCCCGGCGACCAACGGCTCCACGAGATCGAACGGGAGACCGGCCTCGTGCTGCCCGAAGGGCCCTACGACACCGTGGCCGGCCTGGTGATGGACCGCCTCGGACGCATCCCGGTCGATGGCGACCGCGTGTCGGTGGCCGGGGTGGAGATCCGCGTGGTGTCGATGGACCGGCGGCGGGTCGCCACCGTCGAGCTCCGCCTCACCGACCGCCCCACGGATACGGCCGGTTCCACTGGGGAGGGCCGGTGAGTCCCCTCGCTGCGCTCGGCATCGCGCTCGTCCTGCTCGTCGCCAATGCCTTCTTCGTCGCCGCCGAGTTCGCGCTGGTGGCGGCGCGGCGGTCGCGCATCGAACAGCTCGCCGCCGAGGGCGACCGCCGCGCCCGCTCGGCCTCGGCCGGTCTCCGCGAGCTCTCGCTGATGCTCGCCGGGGCCCAGCTCGGGATCACGATGTGCTCCCTCGGCCTCGGCATCGTCGCCGAGCCTGCCGTGGCCCGCCTGTTCGAGCGAGGCATCTCGGGCCTCGGCATCGACCTGCCGTCGGGGGTCAGCCACACGATCGCGTTCGTCCTCGCCATGTCGATCGTCGTGTTCCTCCACATGGTGCTGGGCGAGATGGCCCCCAAGTCGTGGGCGATCTCGCACCCCGAAGACTCCGCATTGCTCCTCGCCCGGCCGTTCCGCGCCTTCGCCGTGGCCTTTCGCCCCGTCATCTGGTTCCTCAACCGGTCGGCGAACCTCGTCGTGCGGTCGGTCGGGGTCCAACCACAAGACGAGCTCGCGCTCGCCCATTCGTCGGCCGACCTCATCCTCCTGCTGAACGAAGCGGCCGACGAGGGCTCGATCGAGACGCACGAGCACGAGCTGCTGTCCCGGTCGCTCCAGATGTCCGGTCGTCTCGCCTCCTCGGCGATGACCGCCCGCCCGGCGGTCGTCGCTGTCGAGCGCTCGGTGCCCCTCGACGAGGTCGAGCGTCGCGTCGTCGCCACCGGTCGCTCGCGTCTCGTCGTGTACGACGGCGACCTCGACCACCCGGTCGGGGTGCTCCACGCCCGCGACCTGCTCACCACCGACCTCGACCGCGAGGCCGCCGTGGCGGGCGACCTCGCCGCGCCACTCCTCGTCGTGCCCGACCACCTCGCGCTCGAGGACCTCTTCCTCCAGATGCGCGACCAGCGCCGCCACCTCGCCCTCGTGGTCGATGAGCACGGCGTCGTCCTCGGGCTCATCACCATGGAGGACGTGCTCGAAGAGCTCATCGGCGAGTTCGAGGACGAGACCGACCGTCGGGCGAACAAGGTGCGTCGCACCGGTACCGGCGACATCGTCGTGCCCGGTTCGCTACGGCCCGACGAGCTCGCGTGGCGCGCCGGCATCGAGCTGCCCGACGGCGACTGGGACACCCTCGCGGGCTTCCTCATCGCCCGCCTCGGCCGGGTGCCGAGCGAGGGCGACGAGGTGGCCACCGACGAGGTGGTGTTCGAGGTGTCGGCGATGGACGGTGTCGCGGTGCGCGAGGTGCGCGTCCGGTCCCACTCGCCGCAGGCGCGTCAGTAGCAGGGCGCGTCGCTCGCGCCGAGGTCTAGGGGTACCGCAGCGCGATGCCGGCCTCGGGGCCGATGGCGCGGAACGTGATGCTCTCCTCGAGGTAGAGCCGCACGGTGGTGTCGGTGTGGGAGCGGTAGCCGATCGACACGTCCTGGCCGACGATCAGCTCGAAGTCGTCGCCCCGGAGGCTGACGACGATGGCACCGCTCACCGCCGGCGCCCAGACGATCGGCCCACCGAGGATGGTGCGGAGGTGCTCGAGCACCGGGTAGCCGCCCCGCTGGGTGGTCTCCATGACGCCCTGGTAGCAGCGGGGGCCGAGGGCGATGCCGTAGGGGCCCTCGACGCCCTCGAGACGCAGGCGCGACACCGCCTTGGCGACCGAGCTCGGGTATTCCTCGTAGTCGTCGGAGAGCGGGATCGGTTCGTAGGGGCTGGCCTCCGCGATGCCGCGGATGCCGGCGGCGGGGTAGCCGTCGAAGACGGCCCGGTCCTCGGCGAGGGCGAGGCGGCGGGCGGCGTCGGCCACGGCGTCGAGGTCGGGGTCGGGCGCGCCGCGCTCGATGGCGTCGAGCTCCGCACGGTCGAGTTCGAACTCGGCGCGCAGCTCGACGAGCGGCAGCACCTCGCGCACCGCTCCCTGCACCCCGTCGCCGGGTGCGTCGGGGAGCACGGTGGTGCGACCGGTGGGCTCCGCCGCGTGGTCCCAGCCCTTCGGGCCCTCGAACTCGACGAGCTTGCGGGCGGCGAGGAACTGGCGCAGCACCGAGGTGGCCTCGTCGTTGATCTCGTCCCAGGCCCGGTCGGGGACCGGCGCCAGGCGTCGCATCAGGTGGTTCATCGAAGCTCTTCTCCTCGCAGGCTGCCGATGCCGAGCGACCCGTCGCCGGCGGGGGACGTCCCGGTCGGCTCGCCGCCGCCGTTGCGTCCCATGGCCTCGGCCTCGACCTCGGTGATCGGTCCCTCGGTGAACAGGTAGGTGCGCAGCTCGTGGTCGAGCACCGGGTCGCGGCGACGCAACCATTCGAGGGTCATCGCCGCGTGCTCCTTCTCCTCGTCGCGGTTGTGGACAAGGATCGCCTTGAGCTCGTCGTCGTCGGTGGCGTCGACCCGCTGGTCGTACCAGTCGACCGCCTCGAGCTCCTCCATCAGCGAGATGATCGCCCGATGGTGGTCCATCGTCTCGGGTCGCAGCCGGTCGACCGGCTCGTGGTAGCCCTCGCTCGTCACGGTGTCGCTCCCTCCGGGGCTCGTTCGGCTGGCGTGTGCCTGCATCCTGGCACGGCCCGGGACGGTTCTCTAGTGCGTCGCCGACGACGAGTCCCGTCGGCGGGCGAGCTCGCCGCCGATCCGGCCGAGGCGACCCTCCCAGGCGCGGCCCTGGTCGGCGATCCAGCGCGCCGTCGCCTCGAGGGTGGCCGGCCTCACGCGGTGGCGCGCCTCACGACCCACCCGCTCCACCTCGGTGAGCCCGGCGGCTCGCAACAGGTCGAGGTGCTTGGCGACCGCCTGGCGGCTGATCGCGAGGTCGTCGGCGAGCTCGGTGGCGGTGGCGTCGCCCCGCTCGCCCACGAGGCCGAGGATCCGGCGGCGGGTGGGGTCGCCGAGCGCGTCGAGCACCCGCTCGTGGACGGGGGAGTCGTCCCCTCCGGGACGCCGGGTGCTGGTCACACGAGGGCGTGGCGACGGCACCAGATCCCGACGTGCACGGACGCGACGCGCCAGCTCCACGTGGTCTGGGTCCCGACTGCCCAGGTGCCGATCGTCGCCGACGCCATGGCGGTGAGCGGCCGTTCGGTGACGACGAGGCGGGTGCCCGCTCCGGTGGGGAGCAGCTCGATGGTGACGGCGGAGGTGGGCAGGTCGGAGTCGGGGTCCGCCGGTGCCCACGTGTAGCCGAGACGCCTCGCGGGCTCGACCTCCTCGACGGTGCCGGTGCGGGGCACGCCCGACTCGGGATCGGGGCCTTCGATGCGTCCGCCCTCGCGCGGTTCGAGGACGGCGTCGTCGCCGAGCCAGGCCGCCACGCCCTCGGGGTCGGTGAGCGCCTCCCACACCTCCTCGGGTGAGGCGTCGAACGTCGTGGTCTCGGTGACGGGGGTGGCCTGGTCCATGGCCGTGATCGTATCGCAATCGACAGGTTGCGCGTCGCCGGCGCGCCTGGCACACTCGCAACCAACTGGTTGCGCGTGATCCACCGTGTCGACCGACCGCCGACCGAGAGGGAGATGAACCATGTCCGGCTACCTGGTCCCGACCGTCATCGAACAGACGAGCCGTGGGGAGCGGGCCTTCGACCTGTACTCGCGCCTGCTCGACCAGCGGGTCGTGTTCCTCGGCTCTCCGATCGACGACCAGAGCGCCAACCTCGTCGTGGCCCAGCTGCTCCACCTCGAGGCCCAGGATCCCGAGCGCGACATCCAGCTCTACATCAACAGCCCCGGGGGCGTCGTCACCGCCGGGTTCGGCATCTACGACACGATGCAGTACATCGCCCCCGACGTGGCGACGATCTGTGTGGGCCAGGCCGCCTCGGCGGCAGCGGTGCTCCTCGCGGCAGGCGCTCCGGGCAAGCGATCGGTGCTGCCCAACGCCCGGGTACTCATCCACCAGCCCCACGGAGGGGCCGAGGGGCAGAGCACCGACATCCAGATCCAGGCGCGGGAGATGCAGTACGCCCGCGACCGCACCGAGGAGCTGCTCGCCCACCACACCGGCCAGCCGCGTGAGCGCATCGCCGTCGACATCGAGCGCGACTTCATCTTGCGGGGCGAGGCGGCGGTCGCCTACGGGATCGTCGACGAGGTGATCGCACCGCGTGCGGTGCGGCCGGTCGCGGGGATCGCCGGCGCCTGACGCGGTCCTCCTCAACCGCTCCGGCACCAGCCCCTAGGGTGGGAGCCTGTGGTTCCCACCGCCGTGACCCCCGAGCAGATCCTCGATCGATGTGGCGAGAATCCGACCTGGATCTGTCGGTGGGTGTTGGAGAACACCGAGAACGAGCTGCTCGCCACCACCGCCGACATCCTGCTCGCCCGCCCGCTCAAGATCGCGCTGATCCTCCTCGGGGCGTTCGTCCTCAACCGTCTCCTGCGCCGGGCGATCCGCCGGTTCACCGATCGGCTCGCGAAGCCGTCGACGGGCCCGCTGCGCCCGATCGGCCGCTACACCCCGTCGATCCTCGCCACCACCGCGGAGATGAACCTCCGGGCCGCGGCCCGGGCCGAGACCCTGAAGACGGTCCTCCGGTCGATCAGCTCGTTCGTCATCTGGACCCTCGCCCTGTTGATGATCCTCGGCGAGCTCAACATCAACCTCGGGCCGCTCATCGCCGGTGCCGGTGTCGCCGGTGTGGCGCTCGGCTTCGGCGCCCAGAGCCTCGTGCGGGACTTCCTCTCGGGCATCTTCATGCTGATCGAGGACCAGTACGGCGTCGGCGACGTCGTCGACCTCGGCGAGGCGGTCGGCGTCGTCGAGGGGGTCACGCTCCGCACCACCCGGCTGCGGGCGGTCGACGGCGCGGTGTGGCACGTCCCGAACGGTGAGATCCGCCGGGTCGGCAACATGTCCCAGCAGTGGTCACGGGCACTGCTCGACATCGAGGTCGGCTACTCCACCGACCTCACCCACGCGCGTCGGGTCATCGCCGAGGTGGCGAACGAGCTCTACGAGTCCGACGACTGGCGGCGTGTGATCCTCGAGCCGCCGGAGATCTGGGGTGTCGAGCGCATCGGGGTCGACGGCGTGGCCATCCGCCTCGTGCTGAAGACCAAGCCGGGCGAGCAGTGGGCCCTCCAGCGCGAGCTGCGGGGTCGCCTGAAGGAGCGCTTCGACGCCGAGGGCATCGAGCTGCCGATCTCCCGGCGTGCGGTGTGGTTCCGCGGTGCCGACGGGGAGCCGGTGGGGGAGGCCGACGGGGATGGCGCCTCGCGTGCCTCCGCCGGGCCGCGACAGGCGTCACCAGGCTCCGCACCGCGTTCGACCCCGCCGCCTCCGCCGCCCGGCGCCGACGAGGCGACCGAGCGGGACGATCCCCTGAAGGCCGGAGGCGATCCGGCCGAGCCACCGCCCGGCTGACCCACCGCCCGGCTGAACCAAGGCCCCCGGGCTCAGTCCTCGGGGGGAGCGAGGGTGACGGCGGCCCGCAGCTCGGTGGCCGACTCGTCGGCGACGGTGAGCAGCTCGGTGACCACGCCGGCCTCGACGACATCGCGACGGGCGAGCTCGAAGGTCTCGAGCGTGGCCGGCGACGCGGTGATCTCGGCCCGCTCGACCGGCGTGCGTAGCGAGCGCTTCGCCTCGGTCTTCGCCTTGCGGATCTCGCCGAGCGCCGCGGCCGCGACGGGGAGCACCGAGGGGTCGGCGCCGTCGAGGTCGCCGAGCTCGTCGCGGGTGGGCCAGCTCGAGCGGTGCACCGACCCCTCCTGCCACCACGACCAGACCTCCTCGGTGGCGTAGGGCAGGAACGGGGCGAAGAGGCGGAGGATGACCGACAGGGCGAGCTCGAGGGCGGTGTGGACCGACCGGGCGGCCTCGGGGCCGAACGTGCCGTAGGCGCGGCCCTTCACGAGCTCGAGGTAGTCGTCGCAGAAGCTCCAGAAGAACGCCTCGGTGCGCTCCATCGCGCGGGCGTAGTCGAAGTCGTCGAAGGCGCGGGTGCACTCGTCGACGAGCGCCGCGAGGCGGGCGAGCATCGCCCCGTCGAGCGGGTCGGTGACCGCCGCGGGGTCGACGGGCCCTGCCGGGCCGGCCGATCCGTCCTCGCGGTCGGCGCCCAGGCCGAGGGCGAAGCGGCTCGCGTTGAGCAGCTTGATGGCGAGGCGCCGGCCGATCTTCATCTGACCCTCGTCGAAGGTCATGTCCATGCCCGGCCGGCCGTTGGCGGCCCAGTACCGCACCGCGTCGGCGCCGTGTCGGCCGATGAGGGTGAGCGGGTCGTCGGGCATGTTGCCCGCCGACTTCGAGAGCTTCTTGCGATCGGGGTCGACGATGAAGCCCGAGATCGCCGCGTTCTTCCACGGGAGGGTGTCGAACATGTAGTGGCTGCGCACGATGGTGGAGAACAGCCAGGTGCGGATGATCTCGTGGGCCTGGGGCCGCAGGTCCATCGGGAACGTGCGGGCGAACAGGTCGGGATCCTCCTCCCAGCCGCAGGCGATCTGCGGGGTGAGCGAGGAGGTGGCCCAGGTGTCCATGACGTCGGGATCGGCGGCGAACCCGCCGGGCTGGTTCCGCTGGTCCTCGGAGTAGCCGGGCGGCACCGCGTCGGTGGGGTCGACGGGGAGCATGTCCTCGGTGGCGAGGATCGGGCTGAGGTGGTCGACGTTGCCGTCGGCGTCGATCGGGTACCACACCGGGAACGGCACCCCGAAGAAGCGCTGGCGGGTGATGTTCCAGTCGCCGGCGAGACCGTTCACCCAGTTCTCGTAGCGGACCCGCATGAACTCGGGCCACCACTTCAGCTCGGCGCCCCGGGCGAGGAGGACGTCCTTCGCGGGGTAGCGGATGAACCACTGCTGGCTCGTGACGATCTCGAGGGGCCGGGTGCCGTTCTCCCAGAACTTCACGGCGTGGGTGATCGGCCGGGGCTCGCCCTCGATGGCGCCCGCCTCGGTGAGCAGCTCGACGATGCGGGCCTGGGCTTGCTTCACCGTGCGGCCGGCCAGCTCGTCGTAGTGGGCCTGGGCGGTGGTCGGATCGGTGGACTCCCAGCCCTCGGACCCCCACTCGACGGGTCGCAGGCGGCCGTCGCGCTGGACGACCGCGCGGATGGGAAGGCCGAGCTCGCGCCACCAGGTGACGTCGGTGGTGTCGCCGAAGGTGCAGATCATCGCGATGCCGGTGCCCTTGTCGGGCTCGGCCAGCTCGTGGGCGACGACGGGAACCTCGACCCCGAACAGCGGCGTGGTGACCGTGGTGCCGAACAGCGGCTGGTAGCGCTCGTCGTCGGGGTGGGCGACGACGGCGACGCAGGCGGGCAGCAGCTCGGGACGGGTGGTGTCGATGTGGAGCGGGCTGCCGTCGGGGCGGCGGAAGACGAGCTTGTGGTAGGCGCCGGGCAGCTCCCGGTCGGCGAGCTCGGCCTGGGCGACCGCGGTGCGCATGTCGACGTCCCACAGGGTGGGCGACTCGTGGCGGTACGCGAGGCCGTCGGCGACGAGCCGGAGGAATGCCCGCTGGGACACCCGGGTCGCGTGCGGGCCGATGGTGGTGTAGGTGTGGGTCCAGTCGACCGAGAGGCCGACCGTCGACCAGAGGTGGTGGTAGCTCGCCTCGAGCTCGGGCACCACTTTCTCGCAGAGCTCGATGAAGTTCGGTCGGCTGACGGGGATGGGCCGGTCCTTCGGCTTGGGGTTCGCCGGCGGGGTGAAGTCGGGGTCGTAGTGGAGGGTGGGGTCGACGATGGTGCCGGTCATCAGCTGGACGCGGCGTTCGACGTTGAGCCCGTTGTCGTCCCACCCCATCGGGTAGAAGACCTCCTTGCCCCGCATGCGCTGGTAGCGGGCGACGAGGTCGGTGTGGGTGTAGCTGAAGAGGTGACCGGGGTGCAGCGAGCCCGACACCGTCGGCGGTGGGGTGTCGATCGAGAACACTTCGTCGCGGGTCTTCGTGCGGTCGAAGCGGTAGGTGCCCTGCTCCTCCCACACCGCGGCCCACTTCGCCTCGAGCCCGTCGAGGGTCGGCTTGTCGGGGATGCGGCGAGCTGCTGGGGTCGTCACGGACGCACAGGCTACAAGCCGCCCCGCTCCGGCTTCGAAGCGGCGTGCCTCAGTCGGGCGACTCGAGCGTGTCGGGGGTCTCCTCCCCGGCGATCACCACCCGATTGGAGCCGGCCGACCGGGCGAGCAGGCAGGCGAGCTCGGCGGTCTCGACGATCTCCTCGATCGAGCCGCCCTGGTTCGAGTCGGCGACGCCGAAGCTGACGCTGAACGACTCGACCTCCGAGTCGGCGAGGGCGAGCACGAGGCGCTCGCGCACCCGGTCGAGCGCCTGCGCGGCGTCGAGTGCGGAGGTGGAGGGGAAGACGACGGTGAACTGGTCGAGGTCGGTGCGGCCGACGACGTCGCCGGGCCGGACGGTGGCCTGGAGACACGAGGTGAACAGGCGGAGGGCCTCGTCACCCTGGTGGTGGCCGTGGGCGGTGTTGTAGGCCTCGAAGTCGTCGATGGTGCCCACGGCGAGGCTGAAGGGTACGAGCTGGGTGACGAGGTCGAGGATGGCTCGGTTCACCGAATGTGGCGTGAGGAGCCCGGTGAGGGGATCGGTGCGCGGGGCGTCGGCCTCGGCCTGGCGCTGGAGCAGGACGTGGCAGGCGGCGAGGTGGGCGAGCGCGTCGATGGTCGACACGTCGTCGGCTCCGAGCGGCGCCCGGTCGGGGCCCGTCCACTGCACGACGCCGACGGCCGACCCCGCCGCGGTGACCGGCACGCACACCCCGCTGACGGGCGGCTCGGTCGGGCGGAGGTGGGCGCAGGCGTCGAACTGGCGGCTCGACTCGGTGACGACGGGCGTCCCCCGCCGGAACGCCGCGCAGGCGTCGATCTCGACGGTGGCCTCGTCGGGGACGAGCAGGTTGTCGGCGCCGAGGCGGAGGCGGGCGGGGTCGGGGACCACGACGCGGGTGGTCGGCCCGAGGTGCTCGACGAGGGCCTGCTCGAGCAGCGTGAGGACCTCTGCCTCGCTCTCCGCGGCGCGCAGGGCCCGCCGGAAGCGATCCTCGAGGTCGACGCGGGCTCGCAGTCGCCCGAGCTCGTCGAGCGGTTTCTGCCCCGCGTCGAGGTGGCGGCCGGGCTCGCCGGAGGGGGGTCGTGATCTCGTGCGCCGCATCGGAGGTTCCTGTCGGCACCAGCGGCCCGCCGTGGAGGAGTCGGCGTGCGGTGCGATCTCGGTTCGGGTGCTCGGGGCGGCCCGATTACCGTGGGCGCCGTGATCCGCCTCTACGACACCGCCACCGCGTCGGTCGAACCGCTCGAGCCCCGGGAGCCCGGGAAGGTCTCGATGTACGTGTGCGGGCCCACCGTCTACGGCCCGGCGCACATCGGCCACGGACGCATGGCCCTGGTGTTCGACGTGCTGCGCCGCTACCTCGAGTGGAGCGGCCTCGAGGTGGAGTTCGTCTCGAACATCACCGACATCGACGACAAGATCATCGCCCGCGCCAACGACGAGGGGCGCACCATCACCGACGTGGCCCGCCAGTACGAGGCCGAGTGGTTCGAGGCGCTCGACGCGGTCGGGGTCGCCCGTCCCACCCACAGTCCCCGGGCCACCGAGTGGGTCGAGGAGATGGTGGCCCTCATCGCCGACCTCGTCGAGCGTGGGGTGGCCTACGAGCTCGACGACGGGGTGTACCTCGAGGTCGGCAAGGTCGAGGGCTACGGCACGCTCGCCCGCCAGGACCTCGACTCGCTCCAGGCCGGGGCGCGCGTCGAGGCCAGCGAGGCGAAGCGGTCGCCGCTCGACTTCGTGCTCTGGAAGAAGGCCAAACCGGGCGAGCCGAGCTGGCCGTCGCCGTGGGGCGAGGGGCGACCGGGCTGGCACACCGAGTGCGTCGTGATGTCCCTCGGCCTGCTCGGCGACGGGTTCGACCTGCACGGCGGGGGCATCGACCTGCGGTTCCCCCACCACGAGAACGAGCGGGCCCAGGCCGTCGCCGCCGGGCGCACGTTCGCCCGCCGGTGGATGCACAACGGCTTCGTCGAGGTCGAGGGCGAGAAGATGTCGAAGTCGCTCGGCAACTTCGTCAATCTCCCCGATCTCGTCTCGAGCACCGACCCCCGCGCCTATCGGCTGCTCATCCTGCGATCGCACTACCGGTCGCCGATGGAGGTCACGAAGGAGTCGATCGCCGACGCCCGTCAGGCGGTCGCCCGTCTCGACGCGTTCGCCCGACGCACCGCCGACCTCGCCGAGGTCGAGCCGGACCCGGCCACCATCGAGCAGTTCCGCACGCTGATGGACGACGATCTCAACACGCCCGGCGCGCTCGACGTGGTGTTCCGCACCGTCCGGGCCGTGCACCAGGCGCTCGACATCGACGACGTCGGCACCGCGGAGCCCCTCGCGGCCGCGGTCCGGTCGATGGTGTCGGCCGTGGGCCTCGAGCTGAACGACGAGCCCGAGGAGGTACCCGCCGACATCGTCGCCAAGGCCGAGGCGCGAGAAGCGGCGCGGGCGGCCCGCGACTTCGCCACCGCCGACGCCCTCCGCGACGAGATCACCGCCGCGGGCTGGGTGCTCGACGACGGTCCGCAGGGCACCACGATCCGCCGGGCCTGGTGAGGGTGGGAGGAGCCGCCGCGCTCGGTCGCCGGTATCCTACGGGCAGGTAACTTCCGCCCTCGCCCCCTCCGAGAAAGCGAGCCCGCCATGGCCGAGCCGTCCTTCGCGCTGACCGACGACCAGGTCCAGATCCAGCAGTGGGTGCACGAGTTCGCCCGGGACGTGATCCGACCGGTGGCCCACGAGTGGGACCAGCGCGAGGAGTTCCCCTGGCCCGTCGTGCAGGAGGCGGCGAAGGTCGGGCTCTACGGGTGGGACTTCATGGCCCAGGGGATGATGGGCGACCCCACCGGGCTCACCCTGCCCGTCGCCCTCGAGGAGCTGTTCTGGGGCGATGCCGGCATCGGCCTGTCGATCATGGGCAGCGCGCTCGCCGCCGCGGGCATCGCCGCGGCCGGCACGAGCGAGCAGGTCATGGAGTGGGTGCCCGCCTGCTACGGCGACGCCGACGACGTGAAGCTCGGGGCGTTCTGTTCCTCGGAGCCCGACGCCGGCTCTGACGTGTCGGCAATCCGCACCCGGGCGGTCTACGACGAGGCCACCGACGAGTGGGTGCTCAACGGCACGAAGACCTGGATCACCAACGGCGGCATCGCCGACGTCCACGTCGTGGTCGCCGTCGTCGACCCCGAGCTCGGCGGCCGGGGCCATGCGAGCTTCGTCGTGCCACCGGGCACCAAGGGGCTGTCGCAGGGCCAGAAGTTCCAGAAGCACGGCATCCGGGCCAGCCACACCGCCGAGGTGATCCTCGACGACGTGCGCGTGCCGGGGCGGTGCCTGCTCGGCGGCAAGGAGAAGCTCGACGAGCGCCTCGCTCGGGTGCGCGAAGGCAAGCCGGGCAACGCCCAGGCGGCCATGCAGACCTTCGAGGCCACCCGTCCCTCCGTCGGCGCGCAGGCGGTCGGCATCGCCCGGGCCGCCTACGAGTACGCGCTCGAGTACGCGAAGGAGCGGGTGCAGTTCGGCCGGCCCATCATCCAGAACCAGGCGATCGCGTTCATGCTCGCCGACATGGCCACCGAGATCGACGCGGCCCGCATGCTCGTCTGGCGGGCGGCGTGGCTCGGCCAGCGCCGCGAGTTCGAGAACGCCGAGGGCTCGATGGCGAAGCTGAAGGCCGGCCGGGTCGCGGTCTGGGTCACCGAGCGGGCGATCCAGATCCTCGGCGGCTACGGCTATGTCAGCGAGTACCCCGTCGAGCGCTGGCACCGCGACGCGAAGATCTACGACATCTTCGAGGGCACCGAGCAGATCCAACAGCTCGTGATCTCACGGGCCATCTCCGGGCTCCGGATCGAGTAGCCGGCATCGCGGAAGCGGCATCGAGGGCCACGCCGCGGGCTCGCGGTCAGTCGTCGACGATGTCGCCCAGGGCGTCGGCATCGAGGTCGACCGACAGGTTCCTCCCGAGGTCGATGAGCGGACCGCCGAGTTCGACACCGAGCTGGTCGAGGCCGTCGTCGACGACGAGCGACGAGAGGTGGGCTCCCGGATCGGCGGTCGTCGGGTCGGCCGTGGCCGCGTCGACGTCCTCGCCGCCGAGTTCGTCGCCGTCGGTCGTCCCGGCGAGTGGGGAGTCCGCTCGCGAGCCGGTCGCCCCCGTGCCGAACGCCAGGTTCGAGCTGCCCCGGAGCCCACCGCCGACGATCGGGCCGACCCCACCGCTCCCGCTCGAGCCGCCCGAGGGGGAACCGGACTCCGGCGGGTCGGTCACGCCGGCGCCGGGGAGCCGGAGCTCGTCGATGTCGGACAGCCCGCTCGCCCGCTCCTCGAACCGATGGGGGTCGGCGGCGCCGCCGATGAATCGCACCGGTCCGCCGCCGCTCGATCCCGATCCCTCGTCGACCGGGTCGGTCACCCCCGCCCCGGGCCGGTTGGCGTCGATGCCCCGCTTCTGGTTCTGCACCTCGTTGCGACCGACCCGGGTGTCGTCGTGGGCGAGCCAGCCGGGCCCGGTGTACCGGTAGTCGCCGTCGGGTGTGGGCGTCCCCTCGGTGCCGCCGGGTTCGCCGTCGCCCTCCTCGGTCGTGCCGTCGTCGCCCGAGGTGGCCGACTCGGTGGTGGTCGTCTCGGTGTCCCCGCCGTCGTCGTCGTCATCGTTGTCGTCGCCGTCGCCGTCGTCGTCGGACCCGGAGTCGTCGCTCGCGGTCGTCTCGCTGCTGCTCGACTCGGTGGTGGTGGCGGCCGACTCCGACGACGAGCTGTCGGCCCCCGCACCTGTTCCCGCCCCCGACCCGCTGCCCTGGGCGTTGTTGATGGCATCGACCGGGGCACCGGTGGAGGAGTCGACCCACAGCCCCGACTCGGCGTCGTAGACCGCCGTCGCGCCGGTCGACATGTTGACCCACGTCACCTCGCTGCCGCCCCAGTCCATCAACCAATGGCTCGGCTGTCCGTGGTCGAGGTCCTCGGGCGCCGCTTCACTCCCGACGAAGCCGTGCTCGTCGTAGGCCGCCATCGACTGGCCCTGCCCGTAGTCCTGGGAACTGGTGTCCGCGTCGGCCGGCGGTGCGGTGTTGGTGGTGGGCGAGGTCTGTGTCGTCGTTCCCTGCGAGGGGGCGTCCTGCGACGGGGCGTCCTGTGAGGGGGCGTCCTGCGAGGGGGTGCCACTTGTGCCCGTGTCGCCCGACGCGGTGTCGCCCGACCCCGAGTCGCCTGACCCCGAGCCGTTGCCCGTGCCGACGGCGCCACCGAGACCGGCCCCGGCCACCGCGCCCGCACCGGCGAGTGACGATCCGCTCGAACCGGTGTCGGCCTGGCCGGCGGCAGCGCCCGCTGCGGCCCCCGCCCCCGCCGTGGCGCCGCTGCCGCTGCCCGTACCGCTGCCCTCACCGCCGCCCGTCCCGGTGCCACCACTTCCGCCCCCAGCGCCACTGCCCGCGCCCGCGAGACCTCCGGTGACCCCGCCCGCGACCCGGCCGGCGATGGCCTCCGCCATGCCGCCACCCGCCCCGGCCGCTCCGTCCGCGCCACCCGCGCCGGCCGCGCCGCCTGTGCCGGTGTCGGCCCCGGATCCCGTGCCCGACGAGCCCGAACCGCCCCCTGACCCGTCGCCACTGCCGGTGCCGGCGCCACTGCCGGCGCCGACATTCCCGACAGCCTCGGCCAACCGCGCCGCTTCCACCTGGGCCTCGAACTTGGCATTGCGCAGCGCCGAAGCCACCCGGGCGCGCTCGATGGAGTCGAGCTCGTCGAGTGGCTTGCCGTACATGCCGTCGGCGAGCACCTCGAGCTGGAGCTCCTCGGCCCGACGGAAGTCGTCGGGCGTGACCTCGTCGGCGGCCTTGTCGAGGACCGCACCGACCTCCATCTTCGCCCCGTACTCCTGGCCGCGGTCGGAGAGCTCGTCGTCGGTGATCTCGAGTGGGTCGGACCCGATCACCCGGGACGCGAGGAGATCGCCGAGACCGTGGGCCTCCACGCTCTCGTTGCGCAGGGCGCGCTCGACGGTGGTGGCATCGACGTCGCCGTCGGCGGTGCCGGTCTGTTCGGCGACGATCTCCGCGACGTTGTCGCCGAGCTTCGCCAGCTCGGCTCGGGTATAGGACTTCGGCGCCGCGAAGCGCGGATCCTTCGTCACGACGATCCCCTCCTCGGGTCCCACCATCGCCGGCCGTCAGACCGCGCCGACGCTCGATCGCGAAAGGTTAGCGAGTGACATGCGTCTCCGCTGGGTCGATCGCGAACGGCCGTCAGGCCGCCGTCGTGTCGGGCGGACCCCGGAGGTCGGGCCGGCGCGGTGCGGGGCGGCTCCGCAGACGGCGGGAGCCGTCGGGGCTGACGAAGGTGATCTCTCCCTCGGGGTTGCCCTCGATGTGCCAGCCGCCCTCGTGCACCAGGCGATGGTGGGGCCAACACAGCCCGACGAGGTTGTCGGCGTTGGTCTCGCCGCCCTCGGCCCAGTGCTCGATGTGGTGGAGCTGGCGAATCGTGCGCTCGCACCCGAACCCGCGACACGTGGTGTCGCGCGCGACGACCTGGCGGCGCAGCCAATAGGGGATCTGCTGGCTCGCCCGGGCGATGCCCACCGTCGTGCCGTCGGGCCCGTGGAGGGCGGTCTCGACCCGGGCGTCGCACAGGGCGCGGATGACGCCCGAGCGGCCGACCGCCACGTCGCCGATGAGCCCGTTGCCCGGCATGTCGCCGTCGACGACGTCGGCGTCGGCGTGGATGACGACCGTCGCGCGGTCGGGTGCGGACGCCGAGCCGAGCTTGCGGGTGGCGAGCTCGTGGAGCGCGTCGGCGCGGCGCTGCGCGATGGGTGCCCACCGGTCGGTGTCGGGGTCGGCTCCCCAAGTCTCGGCGATGGAGTCGAGCGCGACGTTCACCGCCTCGCCCTGGTCGAACGGGAGGAACCCCCGGTAGACGAACCCGCCGAGCTTGTGATCGCGGGTCCAGCGGAGCTCGCGTCGGGCGTGGGCGTCGTTCGCGTCGGCGTCGTCGATCGGTCGGGCCTGACGCGCGAGCAGGGCGATCTGTGCTGCCGAGCAGCCCGGCAGGCGTGCCGCCTGGTCGGCGTCGTCGTCGGGCGTGACGAACTTCGTGGCCGGGCGTACCTGGTCCCACGACAGCTCGCCGGCGGCGTACGCGGCCCGGAGTGCGGGGAGCGACTGCAAGGACATGGCGACCCGGAACCACTCGTCGGCGTTCTTCCGGGCGAGACCCAGGCGACCGACGAGCCAGGCCGACGGCACCACGGCACCGTCGAGGGACGGGTCGCCGCAGGCGACCGACGCCGCCACGACATCGAGCAGCTCGGCGTGGGTGGCCGACAACAGCGCGCCGAGCTGTTCGATCGCCTCGAGGCGCTGCTCGGGCGACATCGCCGCGTAGGCCGCGGCGTTCGCCGAGAGCGGCCACTCGGGCGACGGGCCCTCGGCGACCTGCGCGTCTCCCATCGATCGCCTCTCGTGTGCGCCCGACCGACGGCCGGATCCGACTCAGAGGGAGCCCGCGGGCTCCGATGGGGAAGTCCCTCCATCGTATCGAACACGTGTTCGATCAGTCAAGGGGTTCGCGTACGACGTCGACGGTCCGGGTGAGCAACGACGGATCCTCGGGGTCGGCGAGCAGGAGCCACACCACGCCTGCCTCCCCACACCCACCGGGCCTCACCCCCATGGTGAGCCGCACGCCGGTGTCGCCATCTGCTGCCTCCGCCGCGAGCAACCCGGCCTCAGCCCGCACCTTCGGGCAGCCGTCACCCACGAACGGGACCGCCAGGCGACCCTCGTGGACGAACGGCCCCTCGCCGACCACGACCGGCTCGTCGAACCCGAGCTCGCCGGCCTCGACGAGCTCGGCCGGACCGATGAGGGAGTCGGGGTCGACGACCTCGAGCGCCCGGTCCTCGCGGAGGCGCAGCGACCACGCGAACAGGCCGAGCGCCACGAGTGCCGCGCCGATGACCGGCCACGCCCATCGCGGCCACGGGTCGGGCTGGGCAGGTCGCGGACGATCGCCGGGCTCGTTCACCGCACGATCCTGGCACGTCGTCCACCGGGCCCCGGATTGCCCGACCGCGGACCGGGGTAGCGTGCGGCCGTGTTCGACCGTCCCGCCCGCCGTCTCGTCGAAGGCACCCTCGGCGTGCCCGCCACCGAGGGCAACACCATCCGCATCCTCCGCAACGGCGACGAGATCTTCCCGGCGATGCTCGACGCCATCGCCGCGGCCGAGCGCACCATCGACTTCCTCACCTTCATCTACTGGTCGGGTGAGATCGGCCAGGCGTTCGCCGACGCCTTCTGCAAGGCGGCCGACCGTGGTGTGCGCGTCCGCATCCTCGTCGACGCGGTCGGTGCTCGCCTCATGGACCAGGACCTCGTCGGCCAGCTCGAGGCGAGCGAGTGCATCCTGCGCCGCTTCCGGCCGGTGAGCCGCCTGCGCCCGTGGGAGGTGCACCACCGCACCCATCGCAAGGTGATGATCGTCGACGAGGAGATCGGCTTCACCGGCGGGGTCGGCATCGCCGACCAGTGGCAGGGCGACGCCCGGAACCCCGACGAGTGGCGCGACACCCACTTCGAGCTGCGCGGCCCCGCCGTCGACGGCCTCCGCGCCGCGTTCCTCGACAACTGGCACGAGACCGAGCTCGTCCTCTTCGACCCCGAGATCGACCGGTTCCCCGACCAGCCCACCGACGGTCCCTCGGTCGTGCAGGTGGTGCGGGGCACCGCCGAGACCGGCACCTCCGACATCGCCACCCTCGTCAGCACGCTCATCCAGCTCGCCGAGCGATGCATCCGCATCACCACCGCGTACTTCGTGCCCGACGACGACACGGTCGAGCTCCTCTGCGACGCCCGCGAACGGGGTGTCGAGGTGCAGATCCTCCTCCCGGGCCCCCACGCCGACAAGCGCTTCGTCCAGCTCGCCGGCGAGACCCAGTACGCCGATCTGCTCGAGTGCGGGGTCGAGATCTGGGCGTACCAGCCCTCGATGCTCCACGCGAAGATCATCACGGTCGACGGCGAGCTGGCCACGGTCGGGTCGGCGAACCTCAACCGGCGCTCCACCCGTCACGACGACGAGGTGAACCTCGTGGTGCTCGACCCCGAGTTCGTCGCGACCCTCGACGGGCACTTCGACGACGACCTCGGCCGGTCCGAACGTGTCACCGAGTGGCAGTGGGAGCGACGGTCGCCCGCCCAGCGGCTCCTCGAACGGGTGACGACGATCGTGCGCCCGGTGTCCTGACCGACCTCAGCTCCTGACCGATCTCAGCTCCTGTCCGACCTCAGCGCGACGGCGTCACGAGCCGCCACGCGGCGGGCCGCACCGCGACCTCGACCTCCGACTCCCACTCGACGAGCTCGCCGTCGACGTCCCACCGGGCCTCGCCGTCGGCGACGGCGACCCGCACGCGGGTGCCGCTCGCCCTCTCGACCTCGTCGCGCCGAGCCGGGTCGCGCCCTCGCAGCACGTCGAGCGCGAGGCCGAGTCGTTTCGCCGCGCCCCCCGGGGTGATGACCACCACCTCCATCGCATCCTCGGTGGGCTCGGCGCGGGGCGCGAGCTCGTGGCCCCCTCCCGCGCTCGGCCCGAGGGCGAGCACCAGGGCGAGGGCCTCGCCGCCGAACCACCGCGAGCCGTCGACGTCGACGGCGACCTCGACCGGCTCCGGTCGGATGCCCGCCACGAGCGCACCGGCCGGGTAGGCGAGCGGACCGAGCCGCGGCTTGAGTCCCGTCGCCCGCGCGGCGGCCTCCGCGCCGACCCCGAGGTGGGCGTTGTTGACCACGACCTCGTCCCAGCCTCCCACCTCGGCCACCGCGAGGGCCCGGGGTTCACCGGTGGCGACGAGGCGCGCCGCCTCGACGGGCTCGAGCGGCAGCCCCACCCCACGGGCGAGGTCGTTCCCGGTGCCGAGTGGGACCAGGCCGAGGGCCACCTCGTCGCCCAGCCCGAGGGCGAGCAGGCGGTTCACCGCGAGGTGGAGCGAGCCGTCGCCACCGACGACGACCGGACGCCGCCCGTCGAGCGCGCCGAGGGCCTCGTCGACATCATCGGGCCCCTCGGTGCGGCGGACGACGGTGGGCCCGTGGTGCGCGAGCTCGGCGACCGCCGCCGCGAGCGACCGGTCGTCGACCGATCCCGCCGCCGCGTTGGCGAGGACGACGAAGCCCGCCGAGGTCACCCTGCCGACCCCTGCTGGCGGCGCAGCCGCAGGAGCGACTCCTGGGCGACGGTGGCGATGTGGGTGCCGTCCTCGCTGAAGAGGTTGCCGGTGGTGAGCCCGCGGGCGCCGGCCAGGCCGCCGACGAGGAAGTCCTCGAGGTGCCACTCGTCGGCCCGCGCCCGGCGGTGGAACCACATCGCATGGTCGAGGCTCACCGACATGAAGCGGGGCTCGTCGTGGCGCTCGGGGGTCCACGCCGGGTGCAGGACCCGCACCGGCTCGGTGGGCAGGTCGTCGGACATGTACGCGAGCCCACAGGCGTGCAGCAGCGGGTCGTCGGTGTCGAGCGGTTCGGAGAGCGACATCCAGGCCCGCTCGCGCTCGGGCTCCTCCTGACGGGTGAGGGATCGCCGGTCGAACATCTCGGTCCACGCGTCGGACCCGGCGTCTCCCGGGGGTGGCACCTCGGGCATCGTCGCGGCCTGCACGTCGGCCGCGTCCTCCTCGACCTGGAACGACCCGATCATCGTGAGGATCGCGCCGCCGGCCTGGCGCGCGACGACCTGGCGGGTGACGAACGAACGCCCGTTGCGCAGGCGGTCGACCTCGAAGCGGATCGGCTGGCTCGCGTCGCCGGGGCGGATGAAGTACGCATGGAGCGAGTGGGGGAGGTACACCTCGTCGACGGTGCGGCCCGCGGCCATCAACGCCTGGGCGACGATCTGCCCGCCGTAGAGGCCACCCCACGGGTACTCGGGGCCGACGCCGACGAACGTGTCGGGGCCGTGTGACTCGAGCTCCATCATCTCTCGGAAGTGCATTCCCGCAGTCTGGCCCGAACGGCGACCACCCCGTGTCGACGTGACCCCTGACACCTCAGGTGGCGTCGGTCACGTTACGCTGGCGCACGCACGGGTCGACTGCGTCCGAGCGGGCGAGAAGTTGGAGTACCACGGTGACGTGGTGGTTGTTGGGACTCATCATGGCGGCGGGGGTGTGTTCGGGGGTGTTGCTCGCCCGCATCGAGCGCCTCCGCATCCGGCGCGACGATCCGGTCGCCGACCGCGACCGTCGGTGACCGAAGGGTTGGCCACGCCTCGGCGCGGGTAGTCGCCTGGGACCACCCCCAGACCGAGGAGGAGTTGCCATGGGCAACCAGGGAGAAGACCTCAAGGGCCGCGCCAAGGAAGCGGTCGGCGCCGCCACCGACGACGACGAGATGCGCCGCGAGGGAAAGATGGACCAGGCCTCCGCGTCGGTGAAGGACAAGGTCGGCGACGCCGTCGACAGCGTGAAGGACAAGGTGAAGGACCTCACCGACTAGGTCGGAGCTAGACCACGGGCCGCACCGAGCCGCCGAGCGCCTCGACGAGGGGAGATGCCTTCGTCAGGCACTCGGCGAGCTCCGCGTCAGGGTCGGACTCGGCGACGATTCCCCCGCCCACCCCGAGCCACACCGCGTCGCCCGCGACCTCGAAGGTGCGGATGGCGACGTTCCACTCGGCCCCGGCCGCGGGGCTCACCATGCCGATCGCCCCCGTGTAGACCTCGCGGGCGGTGGCCTCCACCTCGGCGATGATCTCCATCGCGCGCACCTTCGGCGCCCCGGTGACCGAGCCGGGCGGGAAGCTCGCACGGAGCAGCCCGCCGTCGCCGACCTCCGCCCGCAGGGTGCCGGTGACCTCCGACACGAGGTGCCACACCCCGGGATGGGCCTCGAGTTCGAACAGGCGGGGCACCGCGATGCTTCCCGGCTCGCAGACCCGGCCGAGGTCGTTGCGCATCAGGTCGACGATCATCACGTTCTCGGCCCGGTCCTTCTCCGAGCCGGCGAGCTGGCTCCGCATGCGCTCGGCCTCCGGTCCGACCCGGGGACGGGTGCCCTTGATGGGCGAGGTGGCGACATCTCGGCCGACCCTCCGGAGGAACCGCTCGGGCGACAGGCTGGCCACCGCCCGGTCGCCGAGCGCGAGGTACGCCGCGTAGTCGGGGCCGGTGCGGAGCGCAGCGGTCGCCCACAGGTCGAGCGCCGACCCTCGGAGGATCTGGGCGTCGAGGCGGAGGCACACGTTCGCCTGGTAGATGTCCCCGGCCCGGATGTGCTCGATCGTGCGGGCCACCGCCTTGCGATGGTCGCTCCCCGTCGGCGTGGCCGCGAACGGGGTGGTCCCCACCTCGGTCGGGCGGGGCGGCGCACCCGCCAGGCGGCGGTCGAGCTCGGCAGCCCGTCGCTCGACCCACGCGTCGCTCCGGTGCCCCGCCAGCGCCTCGAACCACCACTGTCCCTCGCGGTCGAGGTGCAGGACGTGGTCGTAGTGGGCGAGGTGCCAGGCAGGCATCGGGTGTGGCCGGGGCGGTGGCGCGGGGAGCCGCTCGACGAGCGCGCCCGCCTGGTAGCCGAGGAACCCGACGATGCCACCGCCCACCGGCCCGGCACCCATCTCGTCCCCGCGAGGCGTGCCGTCGAGTCCGGCCTCGTCGAGCAGGTCGAAGGGGTCGACGCCCGACCCGGGCCCGGCTGTCCACCCCGGCGAGTGGGCGACCACCGCACCGCCGCCGAACCACGCCCCGCTGAGGGCGACCAGCCCCGGCTCGTCGCGCAGCGCGAGGGCCACCTCGGCCGGGGACCACCGGCACTCGAGGGGCCGGCGGATCACCGGGGTGCCCGGGCGCGTGTTCACGCGGCCAGCCTAGGGGCGCCGGTGGGCGTCAGGACCGGGGTTGCAGGCCCCGCAGCCCCGCC
>CAZAVX010000006.1:0-47527 GCA_964488835.1 uncultured Iamiaceae bacterium
GCCTAGGGGCGCCGGTGGGCGTCAGGACCGGGGTTGCAGGCCCCGCAGCCCCGCCCACGCGAGGGCGACCAGCTCGGCGGCCGCCTCCTCGGCGCTCGGCTCGAACCCGGCGCGCAGCCACTGCCGGGCGGCGTGGTCGCACATGCCGACGATGGCCCCGCCGAGGATGCGACGGATGCCCGGGTCCATGCCCGGCACGTCGATGAGCAGGCTCACCCGGTCGGCGGCCGCGGTCTGGAAGGCGTCGAGCTCCTCGAAGAACCCCGACTGGGTCCAGGTGCCGTTGCCGAACAGCAGGCGGTAGGCGCCCGGCTCGGCCTCGATGAACTTGAAGAACGCGAGGAACCCCCGGTCGACGTACTCCTTCGGGGTGCTCGCGCTCGCGGCCGCCTCGTTGAGCGTGGCGTTGAGGCGTTCGATGCCCTCGGAGAGCACGGTGCGGACGAGATCGCGTTTGGAGGGGAAATGGCGGTAGAGGACCGGCTTGGTGACCCCCGCCGCGGCAGCGATCTCGTCCATCGACGCGTTGGTGGTGGCGGGATCGCTGAGGATCCTCGTCGCGACCGCGAGGAGCTGGCTCCGCCGATCGGCGGCACGCATTCGCTGGCCTCGTGGGCTCGCCTCGCCCCTCACCTCGCCCTGTGTCACCTGCACAACCTTACCAGTCCGTCAACTTAGCGGGGGTCGGGCGCGCGTGACCTGTGTCGCACACCCGACCCCCTCGCGGAACGTGAGGCTCGATCAGTGGATGATGACCGAGCGGGCCACCTCGCCCGAGCCCATCGCCTCGAACGCCTCGTTGACCTCGTCGACGCTGATCTCCCGGGAGATGAGCTCGTCGAGCTTCAGCTCGCCCTTCTGGTAGAGCTCGATGAGCTTCGGCACGTCACGGTCGACGTTCGACGAGCCGTACCAGCAGCCCTTGATGGTCTTCGCCGTGTAGAGGAACGTGAACGCGGCGTTGAGGTTCAACATGACGTCGAGGCGCGGCACGCCGACGAGGATCACCTCGCCGCCGCTGCGGGTCATGTTGATCGCCTGCTCGATGGTCGGGCCGAGGCCGATCACCTCGAAGGCCGCGTCGGCGCCGCGGCCGCCGGTGAGTTCGAGCACCTTGGCCACCGGGTCGCCCTCGCCGGCGTTGACGGTGTCGGTCGCACCGAACCCCTTCGCCATCTCGAGCTTGGAGTCGAACATGTCGACCGCGATGATGCGGCCGGCCTTCGCGATGCGGGCGCCCTGGATGACGTTGAGGCCCACGCCGCCGCAACCCACGACGACGACGGTGTCGCCCTCGTGGAGGTCGGCGGTGTTGAGCGCCGCGCCGACGCCGGTGAGCACGCCGCAGCCGATGAGCGCCGCCGACTTGAGCGGCACGTCGTCGGGGATCTTCACCGTGCTGATGGCGGGCACGATCGACTCGTTGGAGAACGTGCCGCAGTAGGCCATCTGGCCGAGCTCGCCGTCGGGGGTGCTGAAGCGCTTGGTGCCGTCGAGCATGCCGGCCATCGACACCATGGCGTTCTTCTCGCAGAGGAAGCCCTGGCCGCGGGTGCAGAAGTAGCACTCGCCGCACTGGGGGACGAAGGAGAGCACGACATGGTCGCCGACGGCGCGGTCGGTGACGCCGGGGCCGACCTCGGTGATGATGCCGGCGCCCTCGTGGCCGAGCACGAGTGGGGCGGCGAGGGGGATCGTGCCGTTCTGCACGGAGAGGTCGGAGTGGCACACGCCCGAGGCGACCATCTGCACCCGGACCTCGCCCTCCTGGGGGGCGGCGACGGTGATGTCGTCGCGCACCACCATCGGTTCGTTCTGCGCGTTGAGGACGGCGGCCTTGGCGGTGCCGGTCGAAGCGGTGTCAGTCATCGGTGTGAGGTCCCCCGTGGTCGTGGTCGAGTGCGGGCACGGACTCGTGCGGCAGGAACTGTACAGCGTAGAGCCAGGCCCGAGAGCCGCTCAGAGGCGGCCCTGCTCCCGATCGTCGCGCTCGGCGGCCTTCACCGCATAGCCGAGGACGATGGCGGGTGCGAGCACCAGCGATCCGACGACGAGCGCGCCGACGATGAGGTTGGTGAGCAGGGTCGTGTAGCCCCGTACGAACCCGTAGAGGAAGGCGACGATGGCGACGCCGAAGAGGCCGTAGCCGAGGCGCTGGCCGACCTCGACGAACCGGGCGATGCGGGCCCGGCGGGCGAGGACGGGATCGTCGCGGCCGCTCACGGCAGGAGCCCCGCGACCTCGAGCAGCCGCGCGAGCCGCTCGGTCATCAGCTCGATCGACAGGTGGGCGCGGACCACCTCCCGATTGTGGTCGAGCAGCCCCTCGTCGGGCGAGACGAGGAACCGCCGCAGCGGCTCGGGGTCGTCGCAGCCGAACCATCGGAACCCGAGGGCGCGCAGCTCGGCGGCCACCGGGTAGTCGCCCACCGCGGCGGGCACCCGGTGGGCGGCGGCCTCCACCGGCGGGTTGCCGAACCCCTCCCAGCTCGACGGGAAGACGACGGCATCGGCGGCGGCGTAGAAGTCGGCGGGATCGGCCGGTCGGTCGCGGATCACCCGGCAGGACGCGGCGTCGAGCACCGCATCGAGCTCCGCGGCGTAGTCCTCCTCGGGCCCACCGACCAGCCAGTAGGTGGCCCCGAGAGTGGTTGCCAGGTCGACGGCAACCGGCACCTGCTTGCGGGCGATGGCACGCACCGGGTGCACGAGGAGCCACTCGTCGTCGTCCACACCGAGGGCCGCCCGCGTCGTGGCGCGGTCGCCGGTGGGCGGGTCGGGGTCGAAGCCGTTGTAGATGGTGGTGGCCCGGATGCCCCGCTCGGCCATCTGTGCCCTGGTCAGCTCGTTGATCGTGACGTGGTGCCACGCCGGGTCGTCGGCGGGGAGTTCGGTGATGTGGGCGTAGCGCTCGCGCTGCCACGGCGGATCGTGGTGGTGGAGCACCGCCGGCCGGTCGCGCAGCACCTCGGCGACGACCCTCGACGCCGGGAGGTTCATCGGGATCGTCAGGAGGTTCTCGACGACGACGAGGTCGACGTCGGCGAGCGCGGCTTCGACCTCACCGGTCGAGGGCGGCTCGGCGGCGTCGAGCGCGAGTCCGGCGATCGTACGGTCGACCGGGCCGTCCCCGGCGACGGTGAGGGTGTCGTAGCCGATCGACTCGAGCGCCCGTTGCCAGGTGGCGGCGACCACCGAGACGCCGTCGCGAAGTCCGAGTCGGAACGAGAGGAGCGCGCAGCGGGCCATGGCGGCGCTCACCGTACCGGGGCTCCCCGCGGGTCAGCGATGACCGAGACGCATCGTGGGATGGGCCCGCGAGCGGTGGGAGACGACGACCGCGGGCTCGGGCTGCCACTCGTCGTCGCCCGCCCATCCGAGCGGGATCGGCACCGGGCGACCGGGACCGACCTCGACGGGCCACTCGGCCGCCGGGGCGGGTGAAGCGGCGGGTGCGGGGTCGGCCGGGATCGTGAGCGGGCCGGCCTCGAGGATCTGGCGGACCGGGATGCCCCGGGGGCGGAGGCCGAGCATCAGCACGGAGTGGACGAGCGCCCCGAGCCCTGCGGCGGCGATGAGGTCGCCGAACGACAGGACCTGGCCGACGAGGGGAACCGGGATACGGCTGGCGAGGAGGGGGACGGCAGTGCCGTCGACGAGCAGTGTCTGGGTGGGGAGTAGGGACGCGGGGTCGGCGCCGACCGCGGCGAGCGCCTCGTTGTCGACCGGCGTGGCGCCGACGAGGGCGAGCGGGACGAGGTTCGCGAGGAGGCCGACGGCGAGGACGCCGGTGCCGGGGAGGTGCAGGTTCGCCATGCAGCCGCTGAAGAGCAGGCCGAGGGCCGACGCGGCGACGAGACCACTCGAGGTGAGGCCGAGGCGGGTGGCCACCAGCGCGGCGAGGGCGAGGAGGATGGGGAGGGTCCAGTCGAGGTCCCACTCGCGGGGATGGGAGGGGCGACCGCCCCGCCACACGGCGAGCAGGACACCGATCGTCACACCAACGACACCACTGCTCATCGAGGCATCACGATATGGGCCAGAACGCGCGCGGCCGTGGATGCCCGTCGACCGAGCGGTTCCGGGACTATCGCCCGGACCCTTCCGCGGAGCCCTCGAGCGGTGCGAGGCCGAGGTCGAACAGCGCACAGGACGCCCCCGTGTCGCCCGCCTCCCAGCGGGCCCGGTCGGGCGCCAGGGCGGCGTAGTCGAGCTCGGAGCTCGACCATTCGGTGTCGACGAACTCCTCGAACGCGTCGAGGCAGCGGCGATCGGCGACCTCCTCGGCGACCGAGGCGCCCGGCCACGGCTCCCCCTCGCCGTCGGTGAGCGGGACACGGGCGAACAGCTCGTAGCGGTGGGGCAGCCGGCACGGGACGAGGTCGACCTGGCGCGCCCACTCGAAGCCCCGGACGGGCGGGGCGGCGAGGTCGTCGAAGCAGTCCCCGACGTCGAGCTCGCGGGGGTCGGTGGGCACCGGTTCCCGCGGCTGGTCGAGCGCGTCCGCCTCGGCGGCCACCTCCTCGAAGGTGAGGAGGTCGTGGCGGGGGTAGTCGCCCGCCCGGAGGTCGTCGCCCACGTAGTCGGCGCAGCCCACACCGGCGAGGGCCAGGCCGGCGAGCAGCCCGAGCAGCGTGATCCGCCGCCTCACGGCGCCCCGCTCCCGCGGCCGGCGACCGACCCCTCGAGCGGCGCCGAGCTCACGTTGACGACCCCACAGATCACCCGCCGGTCGCCTCGCGCCCAGGAGGCCGAGGTGGGCCGCAGGTGGACGATCTCGAGTCGGGTCTCGACGTAGGGCGCGCCGACGTAGGGGTCGAACGCGTCGAGGCAGACCTGGTCGGCCGCGCCGACGACGACCTCGTCGCCCGGGTGGTCGGAGTCCGGATCGTCGTCGAGGGAGACGACGGCGTAGATCTCCGCGTCGTGGGGGACCGCGCACTCGACGACCTCGACCGACTCGACCTGTCCGTCGCCGGCCTCGACGAGCTCGTCGAGCAGCACGCAGTCACCCGGTGCCAGCTCGGCGATGCGGACCGAGGGGTCGGCATCGAGGTCCGGACCGGTGTCGTCGGATTCGGCGGGCCAGGTCGCGGCGACGAGCGCACGAGGTGTGGGCGGCTCGGTCGTCGTCGTGCTCGTGCTCGTGCTCGGGGACGTGGAGGTGGAGGCGGAGGTGGGGGCCGTCGTCGAGGCGGTGACCGCAGTGGTCGACGGCGGTGCGGTCACCGCGTCGGGGTCCTCGGTGCACGCGCTGGCGAGCACGACGACGGCACAGGCGAGGGCCGCCAGCGCGGCGGAGGTGGACGACGGGCGCATCTCAGTAGGACGGGAGCAGCCGATCGAGGTTGACGAAGCACGACCAGAGCAGGAGCGCGAGCACCGGGGCGCCGAGGGCGTACACCGGCAGGCGCCGCCACAGCCGGCCGAGCGCAGCGACGGCCAGCAGCGCGACGGTGAACAGGGTGCCCCACACCACGGTGGGCACGAGCGCCGCGCGGTCGCCCTCGAGCCCCTCGCCCCAGTCCTCGACACCTGTGGGCTCGTCCTCGGCGGGCAGCACCGGCGCCTCGTCGTCCTCGTCGTCGACCGGCGGCCGGGTGGTGGGCGGCGGTTCGACCGGCTCCTCGACGAGCTGGCCGGTGACGACGATGCGCTGGCGCGAGCTCATCTTCGGGTGGCAGGCGATCAGCGTGATGCGGTTGTCGCCGAAGTCGTCGAGCACCCACACCCCGGTCTCGGGGACGATGAAGTGCCCGAGCTCCTCGCCGGTGTCGTCATGGGCGTCGACGAGGTAGGTGAACTCGCCCCGCAGGGTCGTCACGACGATCTCGTCGCCGGGCTGGATGAGGTCGAGGTCGTGGAACGGCTGCCCGTAGGTGGTGCGGTGCCCGGCGATGGCGGCGTTGCCCGGCGTGCCGGGCATGGGATTGCCCGGGAAGACCCCCGGCCCCTTCCGCAGGTCGGGCACCCGCACCCCGTAGACGACGGTCTCGTCGACACCGATGGAGGGGATGCGGATGTGGGCGACGGGCTCGCCGAGCACGGGAGCGAGCGCCGCGAGCACCTCGGGGTCGATCGGCTCGGTCGTCGTGGTGGTGGCCGCCGAACCGGACGGGCGATTGGTGCCGAAGCCCCGGCGTGGGCCCGACACGGTGGTGGTGGTGCGCAGGTCGGCGGTCTCGGCGAGGCGGGCGGAGAACTGGTCGCTCAGGGCCTCCTGGGACCTCGCGTGCTGCACGCCGGTGCCCCAGAGCTGGTAGCCGACGAAGAGGAGGGTCACGACGCCGAGGGTGATCAGCACGCGTCCGAGCGTCCCGAGGGCGCGGGCGGTCCGGTGGCTGATGCGCAGGGTCACGACCCGCGAGGGTACAAGCGGCCGTCCGGGTGCATTGGGTCAGGCCGAGGGGCCACCGGTAGCCTTGGGGCCTTCATGGAGCCGGTCATCCACTTCCGCTCGGCGGTGTCGCTCCTCGGCCGATTTCCCGCGCTGGCCGGCGTCGACCTCCGTGTCGACCACGGCGAGATCGTCCTGCTCCGGGGCCCGAACGGGGCCGGCAAGTCGACGCTGCTCCGGGTGTGCGCCGGCCTGCTCCCGGTCACCGCGGGCGAGGCGTCGGTCCTCGGGGTCGACCTGCGCGAGGACCGTCTCGCGGTGCGCCCCCGTGTCGGCCTGCTCGGCCACGCCACGTTCCTCTACGACGAGCTCACCGTCGCCGACAACGTCGAGTTCTGGGCGAGGGCCGCCCGGGCGAGCCTCGACGACGCCCACCACGCGATGGAGCGGCTGGGGCTCGCCGGCCGCCTCCGCGACGTCGGTGTCGCGAAGCTCTCGGCTGGCCAGCGCCGCCGGGTGGCCATCGCCGTGCTGCTCGCCCGCCGCCCCGAGCTGTGGCTGCTCGACGAACCCCACGCCGGGCTCGACGCCGACGGCCGCGACCTCCTCGACGCCCTCGTCGTCGAGGCGGCGTCGGCGGGCGCCACCGTCGTGATGGCCTCCCACGAGCTCGAACGGGCCCATGGGCTCGCCGGCCGGGTCGTCACCATCGCCGGGGGTGTCATCACCGGCGACTCGCGCGCCGCCGAGGCGCGGGAGGAGGCCGTCGATGCTCCGTGACGCCCTGCTCGTGGCGGGCAAGGACCTGCGCATCGAGTGGCGCTCCCGGGTCGCCACCAACCAGATCCTCCCTGTCGCGCTGATGATCCTCCTCCTCTTCGGCTTCGCGCTCGACCCCGACTCGCCGGTGCTCGACCGCGCCACCCCAGGTCTCTTCTGGGTCGCGGTGCTCGTCGTCGCGGTCCTCGCCGTCGAGCGCAGCTTCAGCCTCGAGGCCGGCGATGGCGTGCGCGACGCCCTGCGCCTCAGCGGGCTCGACCCCGCCGGGGTGTTCCTCGGCAAGTTCCTCGCGCTCGCCGCCCAGCTCGCCGCGGTCCAGGTCGTGCTGATCGTCGGCGTCGTCCTCCTCTTCGGTCGCGACCTCGCAGGCCTCCCGTTGCTCGTCGCGACCGGCCTGGCCGCGAACGCCGGGATCGCCGCGGCCGGTACCCTGTACGGCGTGCTCGCCGCCGGACTGCGGGTGCGTGAGACCCTCCTCCCGCTCCTGCTGCTCCCAGTGCTCGCACCGGTGCTCATCGCCGCCACCCGGGCGATGGAGCACGCGCTCGACGGAGCGCCCGCCGACGGGTGGCCGTGGTTCAACTTGCTCGCCGTGTTCGCCCTCACCTACACCGGGTTCGGGACCCTCGCCTTCGGGCCCCTCCTGGAGGACTCGTGACCAGCCCCCATCCCGCCTCCACCGCGTCGCCGGCCACCAGGGTCCTCGGCGTCGTCTGCCTCGCCGGCATGGCGGTGCTCGTGTTCCTGGCCTTCGTCGCGAGCCCGAAGGACGCCGTCCAGGGCGACCTCGTCCGGCTCCTCTACATCCACCCGGCGCTCGCCTGGACCGCCTACCTCGCCTGTTTCGTCGCCTTCGGGGCCAGCATCCAGCACCTCCGCCGCCGCACCCAGGGCTCCGACGTGCTCGCCCACGCCGCGGTCGAGGTCGGCACGGTGCTCACCGCGCTCACCCTCGCCACCGGTTCGATCTGGGGTCGGCCCACGTGGGGGGTCTACTGGGTGTGGGACGCCCGGCTCACCTCCACCGCCATGCTGTTCCTCCTGCTGCTCGGCTACCTCGCCATCCAACGCATCGACGCCCCGCCCCAGGTCCGGAGTCGCCGGGCCGCCATCGTCGGCGTCCTGCTCGTCCCGAACGTCATCCTCGTCCACCAGTCGGTCGAGTGGTGGCGCACGCTCCACCAGGACGCCACGCTCGCCCGCCGCGACTTCGACTTCGCCACGAGCGACCTCTTCATGTTCACCCTGGTCTTCAGCGTCGTCGTCATGACGCTCGTCTTCGTCTGGCTGCTGATGCACCGCTTCCGGGTCGGGTGGCTCGAGCTGCAGGCCGACGAGGTGTGGCTCGACGAGGCGATCGACGCCCGTCGCGCCGAGGGGGCCGTCACATGAGCGGCGACATGACCTACATCCTCGCCGGGTGGGGCATCACCCTCGTCGCCCTCGCCGGCTACACGACCATCCTCGTCCTGCGCGGCCGACGACTCAGCCGCCAGGTCCCGCCGGAGCGTCGTCGATGGACGAGCTGACCGACCCCGCGGAGTCGAGCGCCCCCACCGACGACGCCTCGCGCCTCGCCCCACGGGTGCCGCCCGCGGCGCGCCGTCGACGCCGCAACCCCTTCGCACCGCTCGCGCTCCTGCTCGTGGTGGTCGCCCTCGGGTTCGTCGTCTTCAACGGCCTCGGCGACGCCACGCTCTTCTTCCGCAACGCCGACGAGGCCGTCGCCGAGCGCGCCGAGCTCGGCAACCGCCGGTTCAGGGTGCAGGGCCTCGTCGACGGCGACACCATCACGCGCACCGATCGGGGCGTCGACTTCGTCATCACCTACAACGGGGCCCGGGTCACCATCGCCCACGTCGGCGACCCGCCCGACCTCTTCCAGCCGGGCATCCCCGTGGTGCTCGAGGGGAGCTGGGAGCGCGTGGGAGCTACCGACGAGCCCGAACCGGTCGCCGACCTGCCCACCGACGACGGGTGGTTCTTCGCGAGCGACCGGTTCCTCGTCAAGCACACCGAGGTGTACGCCGAGGAGCACCCGGAGCGCACCGATGACTACGAGGGGGTCGACGGGGGGACGGAGGCCGGCGCGGACCGATGAACGCCGCGCTCGGCTCCGCCGGGGTCATCCTCGGCTTCGTGGCCTCGGCCCTCGGCGCGCTCACCCTGCTCGTCGGCCTGGTGAACCGCCGGCCGGTACTCCTCCGCCAGGGCCTCACCTACACGGCGCTCATCGCGCTCGGCGCCGTCGTCGCCTTCGGGGCGATGGAGCGAGCGCTCATCACCCGCGACTTCACCCTCGAGTACGTCGCCCAGGTGGGCAGCAGCGTCACGCCCCGGCTCTACAACGTCGCCGCCCTGTGGAGCGCGCTCGAGGGCTCGATCCTCCTCTGGTCGCTGGTCCTCGCCGGCTACCTCACCCTCGTCGTCGTGAAGTTCCGGCACCGGCTCACCGACCCCCTCGTCGGCTGGGCGCTGCTGACGATGTTCGTCGTCGCCGCGTTCTTCTTCGGCCTGATGATCGGCCCGGCCAATCCGTTCTCCACCTGGACCCCGCCGATCGGCTTCGACGGGCCCGGGCCCGACCCGCTCCTCCAGAACCACCCGCTGATGGTCGCCCACCCGCCGATGCTCTACCTCGGCTACGTGGGCTTCACGGTGCCGTTCGCCTTCGCGGTCGCCGCGCTCGTCACCGGCCGGGTGGGCGAGGGCTGGCTGCTCGAGACCCGCCGGTGGACGCTCTTCGCGTGGGGCTTCCTCACCGCCGGCATCGTGCTCGGCGCCTGGTGGGCCTACGAGGTGCTCGGCTGGGGCGGCTACTGGGGATGGGACCCGGTCGAGAACGCCTCGTTCCTCCCGTGGCTCACGGGCACCGCCTACCTCCACTCGGTGATGGTGCAGGAGCGGCGAGGGATGTTGCGGGTCTGGAACCTGTCGCTCCTCTGCGCCACCTTCGCCCTCACGATCTTCGGCACCTTCCTCACCCGCTCGGGTGTCATCGAGTCGGTGCACGCCTTCACCACCTCGGCCATCGGCCCCGCGCTCCTCGGGTTCTTCGGCGTCGTCGTCGCCGTGACGGTCGGGCTCATCGGTTGGCGCGGCGACCGCCTCCGTTCGCCGGGCTCGATCGACTCGCCGATGTCGCGAGAGGGCGCGTTCCTCGCCAACAACGTGCTCTTCGGCGGCTTCGCGTTCGTCGTCCTCCTCGGCACGGTGTTCCCGCTCGTCATCGAGGCGTGGAACGACGACCTCGTCGCCGTGGGAGAGCCGTACTTCGAGCGCATGAGCGTGCCAATCGGCCTCGCCATCCTCTTCCTCATGGCGGTCGCGCCGGTGCTGCCGTGGCGCACCACCAACCTCGAGACCCTCGGCGCGCGCCTCCAGTGGCCGGCGTGGTTCGGGGCGGCGTGCCTGCTCGTCGCGGTGCTGCTCGGCGAACGGGGCCTCGGTACCGTCGCCGGCTACGGGCTCGCCGGGTTCGCGGCCGGCGCCGCCATCCGCCAGCTCGTGCTCGCCACCCGCCGCCAGGGCTGGCGAGGCCTCGTCGGCCGGGCGAACGGCGGCATGATCGTCCATCTCGGCGTCATCCTCGTCGCCGTCGGCATCATCGCCTCGAACGCCAACGTCGTCAGCCGCGAGTTCCGCCTCGAGATCGGCCAGTCGGTCGTCGTGCAGGGCCACACCCTCACCTACCTCGGCGTCGAGGAGGAGGCCCTGCCGCGCAAGATCCGCACCACCGCCCGCATCGAGGTCGACGGCGGTGACATCCACGAGCCGGCGATCAGCCGCTTCCGGGCGTCGGGCCGGACGATCGGGTCGCCGTCGGTGCGCACCACCTGGCGCGACGACCTCGCCCTCTCGATCTTCCCGATGGACTCCCTCGACGACCCGCTCCAGCTCCGGGTCGTCCACCAGCCCCTCATCATGTGGCTGTGGGTCGGGGGTGGGTTGATGGTCGTCGGCACCGTGCTCGCCGCCTTCCCGGGGCGTCGGCGCCGCCCCACCGACCCCGTGTCGGCCCCGGTGCCCGAGGCCGCCCCCGCGCCCCCACCGGAGCCCGTGGAGGTCTCCTCGTGAGCGACGCCTCGATGCCCGACGCCGACCTCGACGCCGTCCCCCGGCGGCGCACGGCGCTCGTCGCCTCCGCCGTCGTCGGCGTGGTGATGCTCGCGTTCGTCGGCCTGCTCGCCACCCGCGACACCGGGCCGCGCGAGGCGCGCAGCCCGCTCATCGGCAACCCCGCGCCCGCCGTCGTCGGCGAGACGATGGACGGCGACACGTTCGACCTCGAGGAACTGCGTGGCCGCTGGGTGCTCGTCAACTTCTTCGCCACCTGGTGCCCGCCCTGCATCGTCGAGCACCCCGAGCTCGTCGCGTTCCACGAGGCCCACGCCGAGTCGGGCGAGGTCGAGGTCGTGAGCGTCGCCTTCCAGGACTCCGCCACCGAGATCCAGGCGTTCTTCGAGGAGCAGGGCGGCGAGTGGCCGGTCCTGCCCGAGGGCCTCAGCGGTGCCGCGGTGTCGTGGGGCGTCCACGCCCTCCCCGAGTCGTTCCTCGTCTCGCCCCAGGGCATCGTCGTCCACAAGTTCACCGGCGGGGTCACCGTCGAGGGGCTCGAGTCGGTGCTCGCCCAGGCCCGTGGCCTGCCGCCGCCAGACCGCTCCGGGGAGTCCGGATGAGCACCCGCACGCGCCTCGCCCTCTCGTGGGGTCTGCTCGCGGTGGTCGTCCTCGTGGGGCTCGCCGTCGGCGTCCTCGCCGACGACCCGCCCACCCCCGAACAGCGGGTGCGCAACCTCTCGGCCCAGATCGCCTGTCCGCAGTGCGTCGGGCAGTCGGTGCGCGACTCCGACGTCGGCATCTCGGTCGAGATCCGCGCCGAGATCGCCCGCCGGGTCGACCAGGGCCAGTCCGACGACCAGATCCTCAGCTTCCTCGTGCAGGCCTATGGTCGGGAGAACCTGCTCACACCGCCGTCGTCCGGCGCGGCGAGCCTGGTCTGGGCGATCCCCGTCGCCGGGGCGATCGGCGCCGCAGCCGCCCTCGTCGTCGTCTTCCGCCGGTGGCGGCCGTCGCCGGTCGAGGTGAGCGACGAGGAGCGCGACCTCGTCGAGCGGGCCCGCCGCGACCGAGCCCGATGACCGACCGCACCGCACCGGCCCGGCAGCGCCGCGACGAGCTCGACCCCGACGCGCTCGCCGCGCTCGAAGAGGAGCGCGACTTCCTGCTGCGGTCGCTCGACGACCTCGAACGCGAGCGCGAGGCCGGCGACCTCGACCCCGACGACTACGCGACCCTCCGCGACGACTACACCCACCGCGCCGCGGTCGTCCTGCGGGCCATCGACGCCCGCACGGCCGCGCGGGCAGAGGCGAGGGCCGCCCGGCGCTCGCCCGGCAGGGCCGCGGCGGGCCTCGCAGGGGTGGTGGTCCTTGCCCTGCTCGCCGGCCTCGGTGTCGCCCGCGCCGCGGGCGACCGCTCCGACAGCGGAACCATCACCGGCGGGGTCCGCGAGACCGTCGGCCAGCAGCTCTTCGCCTGTCAGCAGCTCGCCGTCGAGGGCGAGATCCGCGACTCGCTCGTCTGCTACGACGCGATCATCGAGGAGCACCCCGCCAACGTCGAAGCCGTCACCTACCGGGCCTGGACCCTCGTCGTCTTCGCCGGGTTGCCCGACCTCGCCTGGCCCCACCTCGACCGCGCGGTCGCCCTCGATCCGGCCTATCCCGACGCCCGCGCGTTCCGCGCCATCGTGCTGCTGTCGTGGTGTCGTCCCGACGAGGCCCTCGCGGAGCTCGACGCCTTCGACGAGGCTCGTCCCCTCGCCGAGATGCGGGCGCTCGTCCACGACCAGTACCTCGTCGGCCAGCGGGCCGAGGAGCTGCGCGAGGTGCGCGACGCCGAGCCCGCGGTCGCAGGCCCCCCGACCCCCATCGGCGAGAGCGAGGAGTCGGCGTGGGACCAGTGCCCGGTGCTCGCCGACGCCGGCGTCCTCGAGCGGATCGTCCCCGACGACACCGCTCCACCCACCACTGAGCCCGCCGGCGAGGAGTGAGCGTCAGGCGATCGGGAGGCCCTCGGTGCCGCCGTAGATCGCCCGGTCGACCCGGCCCTCGGCGACGGTGAGGATCCACACCGAGCCCTTCGGGCACCGGCCGTTGGGGTCGAGTTCGACCCCGCGGCGGGCGAGTCCGGCGAGCAGCTCGGGGATGATGTCGCCGTGCGAGCAGAGCGCTGCGGTGGTGCCCGCCTCGACGAGCGATTCGACCAGCTCGATGCCCGAGGCGAGGCTCGCGCCCTCGGCGAGCGCGGGGTGGTCCTCCACCTCGACGCCGAGGCGGGCGGCGAGCGGTCCGAAGGTCTGGGTGCAGCGCAGGTAGTGGCTCGAGAGGAGCCGCTCGACCCCCTGGTCGCCGAGCACGTCGGCGAGCTGGTTCGCCCGATCCTGCCCGCGAGGTGAGAGGGGGCGCTCGTGGTCGGGCGCACCGGTCCACTCGTGCCGGGACCCGGCATGCGCGTGACGCACGAGGAAGAGGCGCATGGACGAAGAGCGTAGAGGGGCGTGCGGAACCCGCGACAGGCCGTCGGTCACAACCTCGGGGAGGCGGAGGTCGGTCTCAGCCGGTGGCGAGCGACCGGAGCTCGGCGATCACCCGGGGCAGGGCGACGAGCAGGGCGTCGACGTCGTCGTCGGTGGTGCTCCAGCCGAGGGAGATGCGCAGCGAACGATGGGCGTCGACCCCCATCGCCTCGAGCACGGGGGACGGCTCGAGGGACTCCGAGGCACACGAGCTCCCCGAGTGCACGGCGATGCCCGCCCGGTCGAGGCCGATGAGGACCGGCTGGGGCTCGACCCCGGCGATGCCGAGGCAGGCGATGTGGGGGAGCCGCTCGGTGGGGTGGCCGAACGCCTCCACGCCCTCGATGGCCGTGGCCTCCTCGACGAGGCGCGCCACGCGGCGGCGGGCGGCGGCGGCCTCTGCCGCGAGGGGATCGTGCCCGGTGTCGGGGTCGGGGAGGAGGGCCGCAGCCGCTGCGCCGAAGGCGACCAGCGCCGGCGTGTTCTCGTGGCCCGCCCGGCGGGCCCGCTCCTGGTCGCCGCCGAGCAGCAGCGGCTCGATCCGCACGCCCCGCCGCACGACGAGCGCCCCGACCCCCGCCGGCCCACCGAACTTGTGGGCGCTCACCGACAGCAGGTCGGCGCCGAGCTCGCGGACGTCGACCGGCACCCGGCCCACCGCCTGCGCGGCGTCGACGTGCACGAGCACACCCCGCTCGCGACAGCCGGCCACGACCTCGGCCACCGGCTGGAGCGTGCCGACCTCGTGGTTGCCCCACTGGAGGTGGACCATCGCGGTGTCGGGTTCGATGGCGGCGAGCACCTCGTCGGGGTCGACCCGGCCGGTGCGATCGACGCCGACGACGGTGACCCGGCCGGCGCGGGCCGCCTGTTCGCGCACCGCCGAGTGTTCGACCGCGGACAGGACCTGGTGGGGGCCGCGGGCGGCCCCGCCGTGGACGGCTGCCGCGATGGCCTCGGTGGCCCCACTGGTGAACACCACCTCGCGGCTGCGTGCGCCGACGAGCGCGGCCACCTGCTCGCGCGCCTGCTCGACGAGGGCCCGGGCGGCCATGCCCTCGGTGTGGATCCGACCGGGGTCGCCGAGGTCGAGGTCGAGGACCTCGACGAGCGCGGTGCGTGCCTCGGGGCGCAGAGGGCTGGTAGAGGCGTGGTCGAGGTAGTGGCGGGTCACGTGCCCAGCCTGCCCGATGCCGGAGCTAGGCCTCGACGGCGGTGACGCACTGGTCGCCGCCGAGGGCCACCGAGGACTCGAGCTCGGTGGTGGTGGCGCCGTAGAGCGCGTCGAGCATGCCGGTGACCATTCCACGGTCGACCGCACAGATGACCGGGTGCTCGATGGCCGCCCCGCCGAACGGGCAGTGCTCGGCGACGATGCGGAGTTGGTCGCCCCGCTGCTCGGCGTGGGCCGCGAACCCGTGGGCCGAGAGTGCGTCGGCGACGGCGTGGAGCGCGGCGCGGAACGAGCGCTGCCCCTCCGCCCGGTCGCCCATCGACTCGGCGAGGTGACGGCCGTACTCGACGCCGACCTCCTCGGCGAGCTCGGTGGCGACCTCGGGACCGAGCCGCGAGAGCGCCTTGCCGAGCAGGGTGATGAGGATGTCGTCGTGGCGGACCGCGATGTCGAGGTTGATGGTGGGCGCCGCGGCCCGGTAGTGCTTCGAGGGGCGTCCGGCGCCCCGGCCCGCGGGCCGCTCGACCGCGACCTCGACGTAGCCACCGGCCGCGAGCTTGTCGAGGTGGTGGCGGGCGACGTTGGGGTGCAGGTCGAACCGCTCGGCCACCGCGGCCGCGGTGACACCCGCGGGCACCTCGTGGACGAAGAGGTAGATCGCCCGGCGGGTGGGGTCGCCGAAGGCGGAGGTGATGGCCGTGACCGCCGAGGCGAAGTCGGTGGGGTTGAGGCCCGTCGGATTGAGGGGTTCCCGGTCCACCTCGGTATTCTACCTATCCGCATAGGAGAAATCCGAGGGAGCTGTCGCCGCCATGGCCGTCACCGAAGCCGACATCGTCGAGGCACTGCGCCCGGTCGAGGACCCGGAGCTGCGGCGCAGCATCGTCGACCTCGACATGGTGCGCTCCGTCGGCATCGAGGGCTCGACGGTCGTCGTGCAGGTGGCGCTCACCGTCGCCGGCTGCCCCCTCCGCAACGAGATCACGAACCGGGTCACCGCGGCCGTCGAGGCCCTGCCAGGGGTGGAACGGTGCGCCGTCGACTTCACGGTGATGACCGACGAGGAGCGCGCGGCGCTGCGCCAGATGCTCCACGGCGATCCCGGCGCCACCGCCGGTTCGCACCAGGGCCACGGCCACGCCGAGGGTCGGGCCATCCCCTTCGCCGACCCGTCGTCGCGCACCCGCTGCCTCCTCATCGCCTCGGGCAAGGGTGGGGTCGGCAAGTCGTCGGTCACGACCAACCTCGCCATCGCCCTCGCCGACCGGGGCAAGTCCGTCGCCATCGTCGACGCCGACGTGTGGGGCTTCTCGATCCCGCGCATGCTCGGGGTCGATCGCCCGCCCACCGTCATCGACTCCATGCTCGTGCCGCCCGAGGTGCACGGCGTGCGGTGCATCTCGATGGGCTTCTTCGCCGAGGAGGACCAGCCGGTCATCTGGCGGGGCCCCATGCTCCACAAGGCGCTCGAGCAGTTCCTCACCGACGTCTACTGGGACGACCCCGACTACCTCGTCATCGACCTCCCGCCGGGCACCGGCGACATCTCGCTGTCGCTCGCCCAGTTCCTGCCCCGAGGCGAGGTCTACGTCGTCACCACGCCACAGCCCGCGGCCCAGCGGGTGGCGCAGCGGGCGGCGTTCATGGCCCAGCGCGTCCAGCTCGACGTGAAGGGCGTCATCGAGAACATGTCGTGGTTCACCGGCGACGACGGCACCCGCTACGAGCTGTTCGGCGCGGGCGGCGGGGCCGAGCTCGCGAACCGGCTCGGCGTGCCGCTCATCGGCCAGGTGCCCCTCGTGCCCGACCTCCGCGAGGGCAGCGACTCGGGCCGGCCCATCGTCGCCACCGACCCCGACAGCGAGGCGGCGCAGGTGTTCGCCACCATGGCCGAGACCATCGAGGTCGCCCTCGCACCCACCCGTCGCCACCACCCCGAGCTGAAGATCGTCTGAGCGGTGGTACCGGGGGCGGTGTCAGAGGAGGGCCCGACCCGCGTCGGCTTCGTCGGTGCGGGGTTCATCGCCCGCAACCACGCGGCGTGGCTCGCACAGGTGGCCGAGGCCGAGATCGGGCCGGTCACCGACCTCGACCCGTCCCGGGCCGAATCGTTCGTGCGCGACCACGGCGGCACGGTCGTCGACTCGCTCGAGGCGGTCGTCGAGGGCAGCGACGCCGTCTACGTGTGCACCTGGACCGCCGAGCACCCTGCGGTGGTCGAACGGGTCGCCGCGGCCGGCCTGCCGGTGTTCTGCGAGAAGCCGCTCGCCACCGACCTCGCCGCCGCGGAGGCGATGGTCGCCACCGTCGAGGAGGCGGGTGTCGTCAACCAGTGCGGGCTCGTGTTGCGCCGCTCGCCGGCGTTCCGCTGGGTGCACCACCTCCTCGCCCAGCCCGAGGCGGGTTCGGTCCAGAACCTCGTGTTCCGCGACGACCAGTACCTGCCGGTCCAGGGTCAGTACGCGTCCACCTGGCGGTCCGACGTCGCGAAGGCGGGGGCGGGGGTGCTCCTCGAGCACTCGGTCCACGACCTCGACCTCATCGACTGGCTCGTCGGGCCCCTCGAGCGCATCAGCGCCGAGGTCGCCTCGCACCACGGGATCGACGGCATCGACGACGCCGCGAGCTGCCTCGCGGTGGGGTCCAACGGCGCCCAGGCGGTGCTCGCCACCACCTGGCACGACATGCTCCACCGCCCGAGCCAGCGTCGCGTCGAGGTGATCTGCCGCAACCGGGTCGTCGTGCTCGAGGGCGACTGGCTCGGCCCGGTCCGCTGGGAGGACGGCGACGGGGTCGGTGGAGCCCTCGAGGGCGACGAGCTGCTCGCCGCGCTCCGCGCCGTCTCACCGATGCGCACCAACCCGGCGCGGGCGTTCGTCCACGCGGTGCGCAGCGGCGCACCGGCCTACCCCGACTTCCGCGTCGCCCTGCGCGCCCAGCGCATCGTCACCGCCGCCTACGAGTCCGCCGCCGACGGTGGCCGGCCGCGGAGCCTGGTCGGAGACGACGGGCGTTAGCATGACCCACGTTCTGTCGACAGGAGGAAGCGTGGACGTCCGCATCGGGGTCAGTCAGGCCCGTGAAGTCGAAGTCGAGCTCGCTGATGACACCGATCCCGGCCAACTCCGGGGTCACATCGAGCAGACGCTCGCCAACGAGAACGGGGTGCTCTGGCTGACCGACCGCCGTGGCCGTCAGGTCGCGGTGCCCGTCGCCAAGATCGCCTACGTCGAGATCGGCAGCCCCTCGGACTCCCGTCGCATCGGCTTCGGCGGGTAGCGAGGCAGGTCGCCGTGCCGCTCGACCTGCTGGAGCGGCGCCTCCTGTTCGTCACCGGGAAGGGCGGGGTCGGCAAGACCGCCATCGCCGCCGCGCTCGCGTCGCTCGCCGCGGCGCGGGGTCGTCGCACGCTCGTCGTCGAGGTCGACGCGAAGGGTGACCTGGCCCGCTTCTTCGAGGCCGGGCCCACCGGCTTCGAGCCCCGCGAGGTGCAGCCCCACCTCCACGTGATGACCCTCACCACCGAGGAGTCGCTGCGGGAGTACCTGCGCCTGCACGTCCGACTGCCGCTCATCGCTCGCATCGGTCCGCTCGCCCGGAGCTTCGATTTCGTCGCCAACGCCGCGCCGGGGGTGCGCGAGATCCTCACCGTCGGCAAGGTCACGTGGGAGGTCCGCGAGGACCACTACGACCTCGTCGTCGTCGACGCCAGCGCGAGCGGCCACGTCGTCGGCCAGCTCGCTGCCCCGGAGGCGATCAACGAGCTCGTGAAGGTCGGGGTCGTGCGCGACCAGACCGGCTGGATGCAGGACATCCTCCACGATCCCGCGCGCACAGGGGTCGTCATCGTCACCACCCCCGAGGAGATGCCGGTCGTCGAGACCCTCGAGCTCGCCGAGCGGCTCCGCCACGAGACCAAGGTCGCCCTCGCCGGGGTCGTCGCGAACCGGGTGCTGCCCGAGCTGTTCGGCACACGGGAGGAACAACGGTTCGACGAGCTGCGCGACCCCGCCCGCCTCGAGGTGCTCGCCGGTGCCCTCGCCACCGCCGGCGGCCTCACCGATCCGGCCCCCACACCCGACATCGTCGGCCGCGTGTTCGACGCCGCCGAGCTCGCCGTGCGGCTCCGCCGCAGCCGGGCGGAGCACCTCACCACCCTCCGGGCCGGCCTGCCCGACAAGGTGCCGGTGTTGTTCGTGCCCGAGTTGTTCACGAGGGACCACGGGGCCCGGGCCACCGCCCGCGTCGCCGAGGCGCTCGAGGCGGAGCTCGGGTACTGATGGCGTCGCGTCGCGTCCCCGAGCGCCGGGTCGCCGACCGTCGCGCCGCCGATCCCGGGCTCGCGGGCCTCTTCGCGTCGAAGGAGATCGTCATCACCTGCGGGTCGGGCGGGGTCGGCAAGACCTCCACCGCCGCAGCCGCCGCGGCGATGACCGCCGCCGAGCTCGGCGGACGGGTCCTCGTGCTCACCATCGACCCCGCCCGGCGGCTCGCGTCGGCGCTCGGCATCGGCGCCCTCGGCAACACCGAGGTGCAGATCGGCGCCGAGGTGTGGGGGCGCACCGGGGTGACCCCCCGCGGCGAGCTGTGGGCGGCGATGCTCGACACCAAGGCCTCGTGGGACGACCTCGTCGCCACCCACGCGCCCGACCGCGCCACCCACGACGCGATCCTCGCCAATCCGCTCTACCAGAACATCACCGGCAAGTTCGTCCAGAGCCACGACTACATCGCGATGGAGCGACTCTGGGAGATCCACCGGTCCGGCCGCTACGACCTCGTCGTCGTCGACACGCCACCCACCCGCAACGCGATCGACTTCCTCGACGCGCCCGAGCGCATGGCCGACTTCTTCTCGAGCCGTCTCCTGCGGTGGCTCATCGCCCCCGCCCGCTCGCGGATGCTCACCGCGGCGTCGCGGCCCTTCTACACCATCGCCGACCGCATCCTCGGTTCGCAGTTCCTCGAGGACATCGCCGAGTTCTTCATCCTCTTCCAGTCGATGCACGCCGGGTTCGTCGAACGGGCCGACGCCGTGTCCCGGCTGCTCCGCGACCCCCGCACCGCGTTCGTCGTCGTCAGCACGCCCGAGCCCTCGCCCGCACGCGAGGCCCGCTTCTTCCTCGACGAGCTGCGGCGCCGCGACCTCGCGCTCGGGGGGGTGGTGGTCAACAAGGTGCTCCCCGACCTCCTGCTCGACCCGCGCGCCGCCGATGTCGCGCGGTGCCTGCACGAGCGCGCCGCCGCGCTCGCCGCCGCGCTCGCCGAGGGGTCGGACCCCACCACGGCTCGGGTGCTCGCCGAGGTGGGCGACAGCTTCGCGAACTTCGCCGTGGTCGCTCGCCGCGAGGCCGAGCTGCGGTCCGACCTCGCCGCGGGGGCGGGCCCCGTGGCCGCGGTGCCCCACCTCGACCACGACGTGTCCGACCTCGGCGGACTGCTCGAGGTGGGACGCGCGCTCTGGGGCGAGGGCTCCCCCCGAAACTGGGTCGTTTGACCTACCCTCGGCCCCGGGCGCACGAGTATCATGACGCCCAGCGGAACCGGACGAAACCGACCAGGAGCGGGCGATGGGACTCTTCACGAGGAAGAAGAAGGCGACCGAGGCTCCCACCCTCGACGTGCGCGACGAGCCGGTGATCGACCTCACCGACGGTGCCACCGGCAGCGGTGACGCGGAGAAGAAGCCCGAATGGGGCTTCCCCACCCGCTGCCCCGAGTGCGGCGACTTCGGCTACCTCGATCGCATCGACGTGGTCGCCGAGGTCATGTACCAGCACTGCCCCACCTGCTGGGCGAAGTGGGAGACCCCGAAGTCCGCCACCATCGGCGCCTGAGGCCGCACCTGCTCGTTTCGGCCTGCCTCTAGCATTCGGGGCATGGCCAGCCTCGCCGAACTCGCCCGTCAGCACACCACGCTCGACAAGGACGCGCTCGCCCATCTCCAGCGGCTGGTCGCGGGCTGGGGCCTGCTCGCCGACTTCTGCTTCGCCGACCTCCTCCTCTTCACCCGGGTCGACCGGCCGTCCGAGATCCCCGCCGAGGCGCTGCCCGATGGTGCCGCCCCCGACGACGAGCTGTTCGTCGTACTCGGCCACATCCGTCCGACCACCAGCCAGACGCTCTACCGCAGCGACCTCATCGGCGACCTGATGGTGGGGAGCGACCGACCCCTCGTCGCCCGGGCGATGGACCACGGCGAGATCATCGAGGGCGAGATCACCGTGTCGTCGATCCGCGAGCGGGTGCGCGTGCAGTGCATCCCCGTGCGCTGGAACGACCGGATCATCGGCATCATGACCCGCGACTCGGCGCCCCTCGTCGGCCGTCAACCGGGCGAGCTCGAGCGCACGTACATCCAGATCTTCCACCGCCTCGCGGCGATGATCGCCCACGGCCAGTACCCCTATGCCGCCGAGGAGTCCGACAGCGAGGAGCCGCCCCGGGTGGGCGACGGCGTCATCCTGCTCGACCCCAGCGGGCGGGTGGAGTTCACGTCGCCGAACGCCATCTCGGCGCTGCACCGCATCGGCATCCACGGCAACACCGAGGGCATGCGGCTCACCGACTACGGGTTCGACGAGCGCATCGTGCGCACGGCCTACTCCAACAAGGTGCCCGTCACCCGGGAGATCGAGCGCGGCATCGAGACCACCGTGGTCTTCCGGTGTCTGCCGCTCATCGAGGGCGACGAGGTGTCCGGCGCCGTGCTGATCTGCCGCGACATCTCCGACCTGCGTCGTCGCGACCGTCTGCTCCTCTCCAAGGACGCCACCATCCGCGAGATCCACCACCGGGTGAAGAACAACCTCCAGACGATCGGGTCGTTGCTCAGCCTCCACGGGCGCCGTCTCTCGAGCGAGGAGGCCCGCCAGGCCCTCGAGGAGTCGGCTCGCCGCATCCGCTCGATCGCCCTCGTCCACGAGACGCTGTCGCGCAACGCCGAGGACGACGTGCCGTTCCTCGACATCCTCCGGCCGATCCTCCGCATGGCCGAGGAGACGATGGTCTCGCCCGAGGAGCCGATCTACTTCCGGGCGGTGGGCGACGCCGGCCGGCTGCCCGCGCAGGTGGCCACCCCGCTCGCCGTCGTGCTCAACGAGCTCCTCCAGAACGCGGTCGACCACGCCTTCCCGCCCGAATCGGGGCTGCACGGGGGCCACGTGAAGGTGGCGCTCGAGAACGTCGATTCCCGTCTCACCGTCGAGGTGTCCGACGACGGCGTCGGCCTCCCACCGGGCTTCGACCTCTCCGACGAGGCCGGCCTCGGGCTCACCATCGTCCAGAAGCTCGTCGAGAACGAGCTCGGCGGAACGATCTCGCTCCGCACGAACCGGCCCGACGGACCGCGCCCGGGCACCACCGTCGAACTGACGATCCAGCTCGACGCGCCGTGGCTCTCCGGCGACGACGAGACCCTGCGTCGGCCCACGGGGGAGATGCCCGCCGTGGTGGTGCCCACCGGCGGTGGCTCGGTGCGCACGGCGAGGACCTGACCGGTGCCCGGACGCGAACCGGCCCCCCTCGAAAGGGGGGCCGGTACGACGGCGGAGTGCGGGGGGAGCGCTCCGGGCCGTCGGTCTGGGAACGATTGTACCCGGTTCGGGGCCTACGAGGCGGCTTGTGCCCGGCGACGGGCCATCCACTGCCGGCGTAGCTTGCGGCGCTCCTCTTCGGAGGTGCCGCCCCAGACGCCGGAGTCCTGGTTCGTGCTGAGGGCGAACTCGAGGCACGCGACCTGGGCGTCGCAGGTGCGGCAGACGGCCTTCGCGCTCTCGATCTGCTCGATGGCGGGCCCGGTGGTGCCGACCGGGAAGAAGAGGTCGGGGTCGGTGTCGCGGCAGGCCGCGTCCTTGCGCCAGTTGCCGTCCTCGGGGTCGGGATTGAGCGACAGCACCGACAGGGGGGTGATCAGGGCCACGACACCTCCACGCGTTCGTGACTGGGTTCACATGAGCGTGTCTGGACCTGCACACACACTCGTTGGGGACCTAGGAACCGTACCGGCTGACCCACCCCTCCACAAGGGGTCACGGCAGGAAAAACACCCAGAGGAGGGGTGAAGTGACACATTTCACAAGCTCGCGGAGGGTGGCGGTGATCGCGCACCGTGGGGCCTCGGCGGCCCGTCCCGAGAACACCGTCGAGGCCTTCCGCCACGCCGTCGAGCTCGGGGCCGACGGGGTGGAGCTCGACGTGCGGCGCACCCGCGACGGGCAGGCGGCGATCCACCACGACGAGACCCTCGCCGACGGTCGGGCACTCCGCGACCTCGACGCCGCCGACCTGCCCGACCACGTCCCGCTCCTGCGCGCCGCGCTCGAGGCCTGCGAGCCCCTCGAGGTCAACGTCGAGATCAAGAACGTGCCGATCGACGGCGACTTCGACCCGGACCAGACGATGGCCGCGCTCGTCGTCGAGACGGTGCGGCAGATGGGGGTCATCGACCGCATCCTCGTCTCCTCGTTCGGCTTCGCCTGCATCGAGCGGGTGCGCGAGCTCGAACCGACCCTCCGCACGGCGTTCCTCATCGGCGGCGATCGCGACCCGGTCCCGCTGCTCGACCGGGCTGCAGGAGGGGGCCACCCGGGAGTCCACCCTCACGTCGCGATGGTCGACGAGCGATTCATGGACGCCGCACGCGAACGCGGCCTCTTCGTCAACGTGTGGACCGTCGACGACCCCGCCGAGATCCGCCGCCTCGCCGACCTCGGCGTCGACGGCATCGTCACCAACGTGCCCGACGTGGCTCGCGCGGCCCTCGACCGCTGACCCGGGCGGGGGATCAGGTGACGGGCAGGACGAGGCGCAGTGCGCCGGGCTCGTGGCGCAGCACGAGGCGGTCGACCTCGCCGAGGTAGTCGCCGTCCACCTGGTGGGGGACCGGGCCGTGACCCTCGACGACGATCTCGGAGCGATCGTGGCGGACATCGACGTGGCGACCGGTGCGCAGGCCCGACCCGCTGGTGAGCGACCGGGCGGCCAGGCCGAGGAGCGGCCCGACCGAGAGCGTGCGGAGGGTGACCATCGACAGCCCGGTGTCGAGCGAGGCCGCGGGTGCGAGGTGGAACGGGCGGTTCCCGAGGAACGTGTAGGGGTCGGTGTTGAGACAGATCCCGAAGTAGCCGTCGTCGATGACCGAGCCGGCCGCGCCGGCGTCGTTGAGGAAGCGCACGGCGAAGCGCGGGCGTGAGCGGTCGTAGTGACGGAACCAGGTGTCGATCGCGGCCCACGCGAACAGGGGGTGCCCCGCCCAGCGCTTGATCGAGCCCCGCCGCTCGACTTGGTGCACCACCTCGGCGTCGTAGCCGATGCCGACGTGGAAGAGGAAGCACCGGCCGTTCGCGGTGCCGACCCCCACCGGGCGGATGCTGCCCGCCGCGAGCGAGTCGAGCAGCAGGCCGGTGGCCTCGATGGGGTCGTTCGGGAGCCCGAGGGTGCGGGCGAAGACGTTCGTCGACCCGCCGGGCAGGGTGGCGAGGGCGGTGTCGGTGCCCATCAGGCCGTTCGCCGCCTCGTTGAGCGTCCCGTCGCCGCCGAGGGCGACGACGACGTCGAACCCCTCGGCGGCCGCACCCTGGGCGAGCCGGGTGGCGTGGTCGCGACGGCTCGTCTCGGCGACCTCGACCTCGTGGTCCGCCGAGAGCGCCTTCTGGATCACGACCCGGCTGCGAGCGGTGACCGAGGAGGCGGACGAGTTGACGACGAGCAGCAGTCTCAGGGGGGCTCCCGGGGTCCGGCGGTGCGGGCGCGACGGTAGTCGCGAGCAGGGAGGATTTGGTCGGGGACCCCTCATCGGCGCAGAATCTCCACCATGAACGTCGTCGTCTGCGTGAAGCAGATCCCGGACCCGGCCGAGCCGGGTGCGCTGGATCCCACAACCAAGACCCTCAAGCGAGACGGGAAGCTCATCCTCGACGAATCCGACAGCTACGGCGTCGAGATGGCCCTCCAGCTCGTCACCGCCGCCGGCGGTGGAGAGGTCACCCTCGTCTCGATGGCCCCCAACAGCGAGACCTCCGGCCTGCGCACCGCGCTCGCCATGGGTGCCGCGTCGGCCACGCTCGTCAGCGATCCCGCGCTGGTCGGCACCGACGCCCTCGGCACCGCGAAGGTCCTCGCCGCGGTCATCAAGGACTCCGACGCCGACCTGGTGCTCACCGCCACCGAGTCGAGCGACGGCTACACCGGCACCGTGCCCGAGCAGCTCGCCGAGCTCCTCGGCCGTCCGTCGATCACCTTCGCCAAGTCGATCGAGATCGCCGACGGCACCGTGAAGGTGCAGCGCCAGACCGAGCTCGGCTACGACGAGGTCGAGTGCCCGCTCCCCGCCGTGGTGTCGGTCACCGCCGGTGTGGTCGAGCCCCGGTACCCGTCGTTCAAGGGCATCATGGCCGCCAAGTCCAAGCCGGTCGAGGAGAAGACCCTCGCCGACCTCGGCATCGACGCCTCCACCGTCGGGTGGGCCGGCGCCGGCCAGGAGATCGTCGACATCGCCGCCGCCGCCGAGCGTGAGGCCGGCGAGATCATCGAGGACGACGGCGAGGCCCACGTCAAGATCGTCGAGTTCCTCGACGGCCTGAAGGTCCTGTAGGAGGAGCCCGACCAATGACACTGTCCAAGATCTGGGTCTACGCACAGGCCACCGACGGAACCGTCGCCCCGCTCACCCTCGAGCTGCTCACCAAGGCCCGCGAGCTCGCCGGCACGGTCGAGGCCGTCTACGGCGGCGCGGATGCCGACGCCATCGCCGCGCAGCTCGGCGAGTACGGCGCGACCACCGTGCACGCCACCGGCGACCTCGGCGGCGCACTCCAGGGTGTGCCCGTCGCCTCGGCCATCGCCGCCGCCGTCGAGGCCGGCAACGGTCCCGACGCCATCCTGCTCGGCACGAGCTACGACGGCCGCGACGTGGCCGGCCGCCTCTCGGCCAAGCTCGACGTCCCGGTCATCACCAACGTGGTCGACCTCGCCCTCGACGGCGACACCCTCGTCGGCACCGAGCCGGTGTTCGGCGGCACCACCGACGTGAAGACCAAGGCCACCGCCTCGGGGTTGAAGATCTTCCTCGTGCGGCCGAAGTCCTTCGCCGCCGAGCCGTCGGGTGGCGGCGCCGCCACGGTCGCCGACCTCCCCGTCCCCGACACGGGTGCCACCGGCACCGCCCGCATCACCAACCGCCACGTCGAGGAGGCCAGCGGGCCCAAGCTCGACGAGGCCGCCATCGTGGTGGCCGGCGGTCGTGGTCTCGGCGAGTCCGACAAGTTCGAGATGATCGAGCAGCTCGCCAAGCTCCTCAAGGGTGCGCCGGGCGCCTCTCGCGCCATCGTCGACGCCGGCTGGGTGCCCTACAGCTACCAGGTCGGCCAGACCGGCAAGGTCGTGAAGCCCACGGTGTACATCGCCGCCGGCATCTCGGGCGCCACCCAGCACATGGTGGGCATGAAGGGCTCGAAGAACATCATCGCCATCAACAAGGACGCCGAGGCGCCGATCTTCGGCATCGCCGACCTCGGCATCGTCGGCGACGTCCACAAGGTGCTGCCCAAGCTCATCGAGGCGCTCCAGTCCCGCTGAGCGGCTGACACGCACCACCTCGCCTCGCGGCGACGTTCTGTGAACGGGCCCCGGCTCCGGCCGGGGCCCGTTCGCGTCTCGAGCGTCCGAGCGAGGGCATGGTGCAGACTGCCGGGATGAACGAGGGGGTCGGTCCGGTCGAACCGCAGGTGGTCGCCGCCCTGCGGGCCTGGCTCGTCGAGCAGCACGGCAGCGATGTCGAGCTCGCCGAGCCGGTCGACATCCGCGGCGAGGGCTTCGACAGCACGGTGCTGTTCGTGCGCCTACGGGGCGCCGCGCTGCCCCCGGCCTGGACCGAGCCGCTCGTCCTGCGGGTGAAGGCCGACGCGAGCCGCGAGGACGAGGCGCGGCGCGAGGCGGCGGTGCAGGGGTGGCTCGCCGACCGCGGGTACCCCGCCCCGCGGGTGCTGTGCGTGTGGGGCCCCGGCGAGCTCGTCGGGCTGCCGGTGCAGGCGATGGAGCGGGCGGCTGGTGACGTGATCCTCGATGCGGTGCGCGCCCGTCCCTGGCGAGCGCCGGCACTGGTGGCCGAGCTGGCCCGCGTCCACACCGCGCTCCACGAGCTGCCGATCGACGGGTTCCCGGTCGACGTCGACGTGCTCGACGCCCGCCTGCGCCTCACGCGCCGGGTCGTGGCCTCCGGTCGGGTGCCCGAGCTCGCCCGACCGCTCGAACAGGTGGAGGCGCTCGAGACCCGGCTGCGGGCCGCGCCCGCCTCGATCTGCCACGGCGACTTCCACCCGCTGAACGTGCTGTCGACCGGCGACCGGACGACGGTGGTCGACTGGACCGACGCCGGGGTGGGCGATCGGCACGCCGATGTCGCCCGCACGCTCGCGCTCTTCGACCTCGCGAGGATCGCCGGTGCCAGCCGCGCCGAGCGGGCGGTGCTGTCGGTCGCGGGCCCCGTCCTCGGGCGGCTCTACCGACGGGGGTACGAGCGGCGGCTCCCGATCGATCCCGCGCGCATCCGACTCTGGCTCCCGGTGCAGCTCCTGCACGGATGGGCCCAAGCTGCCGCCCTCCATGCCGGCCTGCTCGACCGGGACGACCCGGCCGACGACCGGACCGACGACCGGGCCGACCGAGTGCCTCCGTCGCTCGTCGACGAGCTACGACGGCGCGCGGAGGCGGCGATCGCCGCGGTCAGCTGACGGGCGTGGCGACGAACACCGGGATGACCCGCTCGGTCTTCTCCTGGTACTCGGCGTAGGGAGGGAACGCGGCGACCGCCCGCTCCCACCACGCGGCCCGCTCGTCGCCGGTGACCTCGCGGACGGTGACGTCGACGGGTTCGGGGCCGTCCTGGACCATGACGGCGGTGGGGTCGGCTCGCAGGTTGTGGACCCACACGGGGTCCTTCGGGGCGCCGCCCATCGAACCCACGAGCGCCCACTCGCCGTCGTGTTCGACCCGCATCAGCGGGGTCTTGCGCAGCTTGCCGGACCGGTTCCCCCGGGTCGTGACGATGACGACCGGGAGCCCGGTGTCGCGCAGGGTGTTGCCGCGGGTGCCGCCCGAGGACTCGTACTCCTCGACCTGGTTGCGGACCCATTCGGCGGGGCTCGGTTCGTACTCTCCGGTGAGTGGCATGTCCCCACGATAGGGCTGGCGATCCCCCGGTTCGCCCGACATCTGCGTGAAATCCGGGCCGAAACGCCCCACTTCTCACGCAGTTCCCGGGTGGGTGTGGGCCCGCGGGTACCAGGGCCGCCCGCGGGTAGCAGGGCCGCAGGCGGGTGCCGAGGCTCAGACCAGGGGCCAGGGGTAGCGGTGGCCGGTGGTGTCGACGGGGAAGGAGGGGTCGGCGAGGATCGCCCGGGCGCGTGCGAGGAGGGCGTCGAGCTCGAAGGTGTCGAGCAGGGGGACGAGCGCCGGTGGGGGACCGTCGTCGGCGAGGCGAGCCACGTCGGCGAGCAGGTGCTCGGGGATCGCCTCGCCCGCGAACTCCCAGATGACGGTCCGGAGCTTGAACTGGTGGTGGAACGACAGGCCGTTGTCGATGGCCCAGATGCGCCCGTCGGCGTCGAGGAGGCAGTGACCGCCCTTGCGGTCGGTGTTGTTCGCGAGCAGGTCGAACAGGCACACGGTGCGCAGCTGGTCGTGGAAGTCGGGGTCCTCGTAGAGGGTGAAGTAGTGCGCCTCGAAGTCGGCCTCGACGAAGCGTTGGAGCGACCCCGGTCCGAGTGGCGCGTCACGCCGCAGCACCGTGGCCGGCACGAGGTGCCAGCCGAGCCACGCCGACAGCTCGTAGGCCGCGAGTTCGCGGAGGTAGAGGCCGGGCGGGAAGTCGTGGAGCGGGCGCTCGCCCCGACCCGGCTTGTAGACGGCCCGGGCCTCCGCCTCGCCGTCGCGCACGGTCACGAGCATCGTCGCGTTCGACGACCACGGCATGCGGCCCATCACCTCGATCGCTCCCTCGACGAGCAGGTGGTCCGGGTGCTCGGGTGTGACGGCCATCGGCCCGTCAGTTCTCGCGGGGGCAGTAGTGGCCGTCGGGGTCGGTCGGCAGTCCACAGAAGGGGCACAGCGGTCGACTCGCGGCCATGAGCTCGCCCGCTCGCACGATGAACGAGCGGGCCTGCTCGAGGGTGATGCGCATCCGGGCGAGCGCCCCGCCGTCGTCGAGCCGGTCCTCGTCGAGCTCGTCCTCATCGAGCTCGTCCTCGTCGGACTCGGGCGCTCCTCGGGTCGGGTGCTCGACGCGCTCGACATCGAGGCCCGTGAGCTCGGCGAGCAGATCGGCGACCTCGTCGGCCGCATCGTCCTCGTCCTCGTCGGCGCCTCCGGGGACGAACTCGTGCACCACGAGGATGATGCGCTCGTCGACCTCGTCGACCGCCAGGCCGATGCCGCCCACCGTCCAGGCCGCCTCGACCGGCTCGACGAGGGGCGGAGCGGGGAGCGGCGCGGTGGGGGGCTCGGGAAGGTCGGCGAGCAGGTTGCCGAGGTACTCCGCGAGCGCGGCCACCTGCTGCTTCTCGAGCTTGAACGACACCACCTCGCCGGCCTCGGCGACCTGGAGGTAGAACGTGCGCTGCCCGGGCGGGCCGACCGCACCGGTGGTGAAGTGCTCGGGATCGGGCAGGTGGTAGGAGGAGGACACGGGGATCAGGAGGGGACGAGGGTGGTGAGGTCGTCGCCGGTGCTGTTCACCGCGAGGACGGTGGTGCGGTCGGGGGCGACGAGCAGGGCGGTGATCGAACAGGGGCTGACGACGAGCCGCTGGAACGCGTCGAGGTGGGCACCGACCGCCTCGTTCACCGCAGCCTTGATCGGGTCGGCGTGGGACACCGCGACGACGGTCTCGCCGGGGTGCGCGGCGGCGAGGCGCCCGATGGTGGCGACGATGCGCAGTTGCATCTCGGCGAACGACTCGCCGTTCGGGAAGCGGAAGCGGCTCGGGTGGCGCTGCACGACCTTCCACTCGGGGAGCTTGGCGAGCGCCTTCAGGTCCTTGCCGGTCCAGTCGCCGAAGTCGCACTCGAGGAGGCCCTTGTCGCGTCGCACCCGCAGGCCGTGGGCCCGGGCGATGGGCGCCGCGGTCTCCCGCGTGCGCTCGAGCGGCGAGGCGTACACGGCGCGCACCTTCTTCAGCGGCGCGATCCGGGCGGCGGCCGCCTCGGCCTGGGCGCGACCCGCGTCGGAGAGGTGGAGCCCGGGCGCCCGACCCGGCAGCACCGATCCGGTGGTCGGGGTCTGTCCGTGGCGCACGAGGAGCACCAGTGTGGGCGGGGTCGGACGGGGACGACGGGGCGGCATGCGGCTCCGAGTGGGGCGGACGATCCCGCCCAACCTACCCTGCAGGCCGTGGAAGCGAGTCACCCCGACCACGCCGCCGACGCGGCTGCAGACCGGGCCGAACGGGTCCGGCGCCTCGAGGTGCTCACCGAGGAGATCGTCACGTGTCGGGCCTGTCCGCGGCTCGTCGAATGGCGCGAGCAGGTGGCCCGGGAGAAGCGGGCGGCCTACCGCGACGAGGAGTACTGGGGTCGCCCGGTGCCCGGCTTCGGCGACCTCGACGCCCGAGTGGTGATCGTCGGCCTCGCCCCCGCTGCGCACGGCGCGAACCGCACCGGGCGCATGTTCACCGGCGACGAGAGCGGCGTGTGGCTGTACCGCGCGCTGTACCGGGCCGGGTTCGCGAACCAGCCCGAGAGCCTCCACCGCGGCGACGGCATGGTGCTCACCGACGCGTGGATCACCGCACCGGTCCGCTGCGCCCCGCCGGCCAACAAGCCGACGCCGGCCGAGCGCGACACCTGCCGCCCCTTCATCGAGCGCGAGCTGGCGCTGCTCACCAGGGCCCGGGTGTTCGTCGTGCTCGGGGCCTTCGGCTACCAGGTCACCGCCGGTCTGCTCGGGGTTCGCCCGCGTCCGAAGTTCGGGCACGGGGTCGAGGTGCCCGTCGGCGACGGCCGCACCATCCTCTGCTCGTACCACGTGAGCCAGCAGAACACCTTCACCGGCACGCTCACCGAGGCGATGCTCGACGCCGTGTTCGCCCGCGCGCGAGCGCTCGTCGAGGGCGGCGACGGCCCCCACACGGGTCGAGGGGCGATGCCTCGATGACCGTCGGCCGGGCCGCGCCGACGCTACCGTGCACGCCGTGGCCGCACTGCGACGACTCGGACTGCTGCTGATCCTCACCGTGCTGGTCGCCGCGGCGTGCGGCGACGACAGCCCTGGTGAGTACACCGACGCCACCCGCGAGGCCTTCATGGCCGCCTGCGTCGAGGACGACGCCGATCCCGACCTGCGCGACGTCTGTGAGTGCACCTACGAGCGGGCGGTCGAGGAGCTGCCGTTCGAGGAGTTCGAGTCGATCGAGCAGCGCCTCGCCCGGGGTGAGACCGACGTCCCCGACGTCATCTCCGACATCATCCTCGACTGCATTCGCGAGGTGAGCGCCGAGCGTTCCTGAGCCCGTTCGGGTTCGGGACGCGACCACCCGGCGGGGTAGGGTTCGGCCCATGACCGACACGGCAACCGCACCCCAGGGGGCGACGGCCACCGCCAAGCCCCCACGCTGGACCCACCAGTGGAAGGAGCTCTACGCCGAGGTGGTCACCTCGGGGCTCTGCACCGGTTGCGCAGGGTGTGTCATCGCCTGTCCGCACGAGGTCATCGGCTACACCCACGAAGCGGGGTTCTACAAGCCGTACCACCTCGAGGACGAGCTCGGTCCCGACAACTGCATCCACGGCGAGAAGGGATGCACCTCCTGCACGAGGGCCTGCCCGCGGTTCCGTGCGTGGGAGCCCCAGGCCGACGAGCACCTCTTCGCGAGGGTGCGCGAGGCCGACGAGCCCGCGGGCATCTACCAGGACATCCTCCTCACCCGGGCCACCGACGAGACCGTGCACCAGATGGGCCAGGACGGCGGGCTGGTCTCCGCCATCCTCATCTGGGCGCTCGAGGAGGGCTACATCGACGGGGCGCTCACCTCCTATGTCGAACAGGACGGCAGCGAGGGCAGCTCGTGGAAGGCCGTGCCGGGCCTGGCCACCACCAAAGAGGAGATCCTCCGGGGCGCCGGCAGCCGCTACACCTACTCGGCGAACACCCTGGCGATGAAGGAGGCGAAGGAGCGCGGCATCGACAAGCTCGCCCTCGTCGGCATGAGCTGCCAGGCGTCGGTGCCTCCCATCATGTGGAGCCGCAAGGTCGGCAAGGCGGGTAAGCCCTTCATCCTCTCGATCGGCCTGCTCTGCTCGAAGACCTTCGACGACTCGATCTTCGAGGAGCTGTTCTGGGCCAAGTACGGCCTCGCCAAGTCCGAGATGGTGAAGATGAACATCAAGGGCGTCTTCCAGATCTGGATGAAGGACGGCAGCTACCACGAGGTGCCGCTCAAGGAGTGCCACGCCTGGACCCGCGAGGGGTGCAACCACTGCCCCGACTTCGCGGCCGAGCACGCCGACATCTCCACCGGCGGCATCGGCGAGAACAACGACTGGACCCTCACCATCGTCCGCACCGACCTCGGCCGCGAGGTCATCAGCCGGATGATCGACGCCGGGGTCATCGAGGCCCGCCCCGGCGACAGCGATCCGGGCGCCATCGCCCTCATGAACAAGCTCGCGGTGAAGAGCCGCGAGCGCTGGCCCGAGTGGGCGGCCGCCGAGGTGAAGGTCGGCCTCGGCACGAAGGCCTGACGCGCCGGCGAGGAGCGTTCGGGCCCGGGTGCCCTGACATTACGGTTGTGTTGCGAACGGGTAGGCTCGCCACGCCATGTCGATGGATCCCCCGCCATCGGGCGTGCACGCCCGCGACCTCATCGAGCAGCTCCCCGAGCCCGACCCGGCCCTGTTGCGCAGCAGCCGGAGCGACGGTCCCGACGGGGGAGCGCCGAGCACCGGGCGTGAGCGGCGTCGCCGCCGGCGGAGGGGTCGGGGCGGCCGGCGAGGGCGCCGCAGCTGGGGTCAGCGGATCCTCCTGTCGGTCATCGTCCTCGTCTCGCTGATCGCCGGCTCGATGGCCGCGGTGGCCGCCTACCTCGGCCAGAAGCTCGACCAGATCACCTATGTCGGGGTCGACCTCACGCCGGCGCCCCCGCCGGGCGAGCCGCGCAACTACCTGATCGTCGGCTCCGACAGCCGCGACAGCCTCGTCGGCGACGAGCCCACCACCTCGATCGACACCGGGGCGTTCACCGGCGACGGCGCCGTCGGATCGGGGCAGCGCTCCGACACCATCATCGTGCTGCGCGTCGATCCGGCGGCCGAGGCGGTCGACGTGCTGTCGATCCCCCGCGACCTGTGGGTCACGCTCCCGAGCGGTCGCGAGCAGCGCATCAACGTCGCCTACGGCGGCGGTCCCCAGGAGCTCATCGACACCATCGAGGAGAACCTCGACCTACCGATCCACCATTACGTCGAGGTCGACTTCCTCGGCTTCGCCCGCATGGTCGACGCCGTGGGGGGCGTGCCGATGTGGTTCGACGCCCCCGTGCGCGACACCCATTCTGGGCTGTTCATCGGGTCGGCGGGCTGTCACACCCTCGACGCCCAGTCGGCGCTCGCCTTCGCCCGGTCGCGGCACTTCCAGGTCCAGCTCGAGGACGGTCGGTGGTCCACCGACGGCACCGGCGACCTCGGGCGCATCACCCGCCAGCACGTGTTCCTCCGGCGGGTGATCGACCGCCTCTCCGACCTCGGTGTCACCGATGCCCTCACGTTCAACCGCCTGCTCGACGTGGGCACCTCGAGCGTCACGCTCGACCGTGGGCTCGGCGTGTCCCAGCTGCGCGACCTCGCCAACCGCTTCGCCGACTTCGACAGCGACCACCTCCGCACCCACGCCCTGCCCACCCTGCCGTTCCGCACCTCCGGTGGCGCGGCGGTGCTGCGGCTCGAGGAGGCCGAGGCGCAACCGTCGCTCAACGTGTTCCGCGGTCTGCCGCCCGGCACCCTCGCCCCGGTGCACGTCGACGCCGTCACGGTCCTGAACGGCACCGGTGCCGAGGGCCACGCAGCGCTCGTCGCCGACGCGCTCGAGCAGGTGGGGTTCGGCGTGGTGGGCACCGGCAACGTCGAGGGCACCGGCGAGGACGCACCGCTCGCCCGCACCACGATCCGCCACCATCCCGACGCCCTCCACGAGGCCGACCTGCTCGAGCGGCACCTCACCGCGGGGGCCGACCTCGTCGTCGACCGCTCCCTCGAGCCGGGCGAGGTCGTGCTCGAGATCGGCACCGACCTCACCACCATCGGCCGCAACGCCCGCCCTTCCACGCTCCCGCCGCCCGACACGACGACATCCTCGCCCTCGGGCACCGACAGCACCGCCAGCACCGGCACCACCGAGCCCGAGGTCGCCGACGACCCCGGCCTCGTCGGCGTCGCGCCCGACCCCAGCGCACGCTGCGAGTAGCCAGCGCACGCTGCGAGTAGCCAGCCCTCGCCCTAGTCCCCCCGGGACATCGCCCGCCACGCCGCCATCATCGCGGCGTTGGCCTTGCGCATCCCGCGCAGCCAGCGCTCGCGGTCGCCCGCCCGCCGCTGCTCGTAGGTGGCCACCTCGGGGTGGGGGAGGATGAGGAACTGCTCGGCGCGGATCCCGGCGACGACCGCCGCCGCCACGTCCTCGGCCTCGAGCACCCCGTCGGCGCCCGCGGTGCCCTTGCCGGGCTCGACCCCGGCCGGTCGGCGGCGCCCACCGGTCATGTTGGTGGCCACCGCCTGGGGGCAGAGGCACGACACCTTGAGGCCCGCGTCGCCGTGGGTGATCGAGAGCCACTCGGCGAGGGCCACCACGGCGTGCTTGGTGACCGAGTACGGCGCCGAGCCGAGCTGGGTGAGCAGACCGGCCGCCGAGGCGGTGTGCACGAGGTAGCCCTCGCCCCGTTCGAGCATGCCGGGCAGGACCGCCCGAGCCGCGTAGATGTGGCTCGTGACGTTGACCCGCCAGATGCGCTCCCAGTGCTCGTCGGGCACCTCGACGCCGCCGATGACCATGATCCCGGCGTTCGCGCAGAACACGTCGACGGGCCCGTAGCGCTCTTCGGTCGTAGCGACGAGGCGCCGGACGTCGGCCTCGTCGCCGGCGTCGATGCGCAGGCCGAGCGCCTCGGTCCCCGTCGCGGCGAGCTCGCCGGCGACACGCTCGGCCTCCTCGCCGGCGATATCGGCGACCACGACCGCCCGTGCGCCCTCGGCGGCGAACGCCCGACAGAGGGCCTCTCCGATGCCGCTGCCGCCTCCGGTGACGACCGCGACCTTGCCCTCGAGCTCCATGCTGCTCCCCCCGATTCGTACGACTGCACCAGGACTGTAAGGGATCGGGCCGTCGCCGGTCAGGACGAGTGATGAACGACCCGAGGACGAACCTCCAGCGTGGCCCGACCGTCGGTGGAAGACTGAGTGCCGTGACCGGCTCCGTCACCGATGCCGACCTGGTCCACGCCGCGCGAGCGGGCGATCGACGGGCGTTCTCGACCTTGTTCGAGCGTTGGTTCGATCGGAGCTACGACGTGGCATGGAGAATCGTCAGGAATCGAGACACCGCGGCCGAGGTGGCCCAGGACACGTTCCTCGTCGCCTGGCAGAAGCTCGACACGCTGCGCGACGCCGACGCGTTCGGGGGGTGGATCCTCCGTACGGCCAGGAACCGGGCGTTGAACCGTCTCGAGCGTGAGGGCCGCAGCCTCGCCTTCGACACCGACGACACCGTCACGATGGTCGACCGCGACCGCAGCGCGGTCGACGTCGCCGACCAGATCGTCCGCCAGGAGCAGCACGACCTCGTGTGGGCGGCGGCGGCCGCGCTCGGCGAGCGCGACGCCAGCATCCTCGACCTGCACCTCCGTCACGACCTCGATCCCGCGCAGATCGCCGAGGCGCTCGACATCACACCGAACGCCGCCCACCAGACCCTGTTCCGCCTGCGCAAGCGGCTCGAGGGCGCCATCCGCTCCTATGTGCTGTGGCACGACGGAGCGCCGGAGTGCGGCGAACTGGCCGAGGTGCTCGAGCAGGAGGGCGTCGGTGGGTTCGGCCCCACGGCGGTGAAGGTCATCAGTCGCCACGTCACCGAGTGCGCCGTCTGCGACGAGCGGCAGTCCTCGGTGCTCGCACCCGCCTCGATGTTCGCGGCGGTCCCTCTCGTCGTCGTCGGTCTCGACGTGCGGCGTGCCGCCGCCGCCGAGCTGGCCTCCCACGGCGTGCCGATCGACCCCGACCTGGTCGGCGGTGGCGCCGCCGGCGATCCGCCCACGCCGTCGCCGTCCGGAACGGGCGAGGAGTCGCGGGGTCTCTGGCAGATCAACCTCGGCTCGACCCGACGGCGGGTCGCGATGGGCAGCATCGCCGCCCTGTTCCTCCTCGTCGCGGCCGTCGTCGGCATGGGGCTGCTCGAGGGAGACGGGCCCACCGACGTCGACCTCGTCGCCGCGCCCGGCACCACCAACGCCACCACCGCGCCGCCCTCGACGTCGGGCACCACCGCCACCAGCGCCTCGCCGTCCGCGCCCGACACCACCGCGACCGACACCTCGCTCGACGACCTCGCCGAGCCGGTCGATCCCGCCGGCGAGCCGGCGCCCTCCGACCCGCCGGTCGTCGTGGCGCCGCCCGACACCACCGTCACGGTTCCCGACCCCGTGCCCACCCCGCCGAGCGAGCCCGACCCCGAGACCACCACCAGCTCCACCAGCTCCACCACCACCGAGCCGCCGCCCACGGCCCCGCCGCCGGTCATCGTCCGCTTCACCGCCGTCGACACCGGCCAGCCCTGCTCACGACTCCAACCGCTCTCGCGCCGCTACCGGCTGATCTGGCTGACCCGCGACGCCGAGACGGTCCACCTCGGCGGCACCCTCGCCGCGCCGCCCGGACCCCACCCGGTGTCGGGCGAGGCCGAGGGCTGCCTGCCCCCGCGCAGCAGCGGCGTGTGGATGCTCGAGGCCTCGAGCAGCGGCGGTACCGTCACCGCCATCGTCGAGGTGCCCTGAGCCCGGTCTCCCGCGGGCGGGCCCGAGGACGGTCCGGTGGTCAGCTCCACGCGCGGATCATGCCGGCGCCCACCGTGCGATCGGTGCGCTCGTCGATGACGATGAACGCGCCGAGCGTGCGGTCGTCGTCGTAGCGGTCGACGACGAGCGGGCCGGCGGTGCCGAGGCGCACCACCCCGATGTCGTTGAACCCGAGCTGGTCGGCGGCATCGCTGTGGTCGAGCTGTTCGACGTCGAGCTGGCTGACGACATCGCGCACGACGGCGCGTTCGGTGCGGGTGCCCTGCTTGACGAGCAGGCGGGTGCCGGGTGCGAGGGCGTCCTCCCCGAACCAGCACACCGTGGCCTCGAGCTCGCGGGCGACGGCGGGCGGTCGGGCCGCGATGGCGAGCACGTCGCCGCGTGCCACGTCGACGTCGTCGGCGAGGGTGACGGCGAGCGACCGGCCGGGCAGCGCGACCGCGAGCTCGTCGTCGCCCACCACGAGGCGGGCCACGGTGGTGGTCTGCCCCGAGGGGAGCACCTGGACGGGGTCGCCCACACAGATCGGCCCACCGTGCACGGTGCCGGCGTAGAAGCGGGTGGGTCGCCCCTCGCCGGGCTCGCGCAGCACGAGCTGCACGGGGATGCGGGCGTGGGTGCCCTCGCCGACCGGTTCGGGGTCGACGGTCTCGAGGTGCTCGAGGAGGGTGGGCCCGGCGTACCACGGCGTGTGCTCGGACCGCTCGACGACGTTGTCGCCGTGCAGGGCGGAGAGCGGGATCGGTGTGACCGACTCGATGCCGAGGCGCTCGGCCACGGCGAGGAACTCGGCGACGACCGCGTCGAAGCGCTCCTCGGACCAGTCGACGAGGTCCATCTTGTTGACGCACAGCGCGAACTGGCGGATACCGAGAAGGGCGGCGACGGTGACGTGGCGGCGGGTCTGGGTGGTGAGCCCGGAGCGGACGTCGACGAGCACCACCGCGACCTCGGCGGTGGAGGCGCCGGTGGCCATGTTGCGGGTGTACTGGGCGTGGCCCGGGTTGTCGCCCACGATGAACGTGCGCGAGGGCGTGGCGAAGTACCGGTAGGCGACGTCGATGGTGATGCCCTGCTCGCGCTCGGCCCGCAGGCCGTCGGTGACGAGCGACAGGTCGAGCCCCTCGTGCCCCCGTCGCGCGCTGGTGGCGGCGACGGCGTCGATCTGGTCCTGGAGGAGGGTCTTCGCGTCGTGCAGGAGACGGCCGATGAGCGTGCTCTTGCCGTCGTCGACCGAGCCGATGGTGGCGAACCGCAACAGGTCGGTGTCGCCCAGCTCGAGGGTCTGCTCCAACGCCTCTCCGGTGTCGGCGTGCTCGGCGGTCATCGCTAGAAGTAGCCCTCGCGCTTGCGGTCTTCCATCGCCGCCTCCGAGAAGCGGTCGTCGGCGCGGGTGGCGCCGCGCTCGGTGAGCGTCGATGCGCAGATCTCCTCGATGACGTCGTGGACCGTGCTCGCCACCGAGCGCACCGCCCCGGTGCAGCTCGCGTCGCCGACGGTGCGGTAGCGGACCTTCTCGACGAAGGTGGGCTCGTCGGGGCCGGGCACCACCCACTCGTTGACGGCGAGGAGCATGCCGTCGCGCTCGACGACCTCGCGCTCGTGGGCGTAGTAGATCTCGGGCAGCTCGAGCTGCTCGCGGGCGATGTACTCCCACACGTCGAGCTCGGTCCAGTCGGAGATGGGGAACACGCGGAGGTGCTCGCCGGGCCGGACCCGCCCGTTGTAGAGCCGCCAGAGCTCGGGGCGCTGGCTGCGGGGCTCCCACTGGCCGAACTCGTCGCGCACCGAGAAGATGCGCTCCTTCGCACGGGCCTTGTCCTCGTCGCGTCGGGCGCCGCCGAAGCAGGCGTCGAAGCGGTGCTCGGCGATGGCGTCGAGCAGGGTGACCGACTGGAGGCGGTTGCGCGAGCCGCCGGGGCCCGGGTCGGGCACCCGGCCCTGGTCGATGCTCGCCTGGACCGAGGCGACGACGAGCTCGACGCCGAGCTCGGCGACCCGGCGATCGCGGAAGTCGATGACCTCGGGGAAGTTGTGGCCGGTGTCGACGTGCATGACCTGGAAGGGGATGCGACCGGGTGCGAACGCCTTCGACGCGAGGTGCAGGAGCACCACCGAGTCCTTGCCGCCCGAGAACAGGATGACGGGCCGCTCGCGCTCGGCGAACACCTCGCGCATCACGAAGATGGCGTGGGACTCCAGGGCATCGAGGTGGGCGAGGCGCCCGGCGGCGATGCGATCGTCGATCAAGGTCATCGGTTCTCCTCGTGATCGGGGTGACCGTGGTGGGAGGTCGTCACAGGTTGAGCCCGCACTCGGTCTTCGACGAGCCGGCCCAGCGCCCCGAGCGGGGGTCGTCGCCCGGGGCGACGCGCTGGGTGCACGGCGCACACCCGATGGAGGGGTAGCCGTCGAAGAGCAGGGGGTTCAGCACGACGTCGTTGTCGGCGATGTAGGCGTCGGTGGTGGCGTCGTCCCAGGTGGCGAGGGGACGGATGCTGATGAGGCCGCGGCTGTCGCGGGTGACGATGGGGGCGTCGGCGCGCTCGGGCGAGTCGGCCCGACGCAGGCCGCTCATCCAAGCCGTGTACTGGCCGAGCGCCTGCTCGAACGGGGCGACCTTGCGGGCCGCGCAGCAGGCGTCGGTGTCGGAGCGCCAGAGGTCGTCGGTGGGGGACTCGTCGCGCACGACCCGCAGCTCGATCGGGTAGCGGCGGCCGACCCGCTCGGCGGTGGCGAGGGTCTCGGCGAAGTGGTACCCGGTGTCGACGAACACCGTGGCGATGCCCGGCGCCACCTTGCTCGCCACGTCGATGAGCACGGCGTCGGCCATCGACGCCGCGAGGCACAGGCTCGGGCCGAAGGTGTCGGCCGCCCAGCGAACGATGTCGGCCGCGGTGGCGGTCTCGAACCGCGCCGACAGCTCGGCGAGCGCCTCGTCGGAGAGGGCAGCGGGATCGGTGAGCGACGTGCTCGCGGGCCGGGTCACCGGGTCAACATACGATAACCCGACTAATCCGATCAACTTTTACCCCTATTGGGGTCGCCGAGGGTCTACTGGACGCCGAAGAGCCGGTCGCCGGCGTCGCCGAGGCCGGGGACGATGAAGCCCACGTCGTTGAGGCGCTCGTCGACCGCGGCGGTGTGGACCTCGGCGTCGAACCCCGCGGCGGCGAACCGCTCGAGGCCCTCCGGTGCCGCGAGCACACAGGCCACGAGGATGCGACCGGCGTTGTGCTCGACGATCTGCTCGCACGTGTAGACGAGCGAGCCCCCGGTGGCGAGCATGGGGTCGAGGACGAGCACCGGCGCCCCGCCGAGGTCGGGCGGCACCGTCGACATGTAGGCGTCCGGGAGCAAGGTCTCTTCGTTGCGGCGGACCCCGATGAACCCGACGGGGGCGTCGGGCAGCAGCTCCTGGGCCGACACGAGCATGCCGAGGCCGGCGCGCAGCACGGGGACGAGCAGCGGCTGGGGAGCGATCCGGCGGCCGGTGGTGGGGGCGAGCGGCGTGGTGACCGACACCTCCTCGGTGGCGAGCGACCGGGTGGCCTCGTAGACGACGAAGCTCGACAGCTCGTGGAGTGCCCGCCGGAAGGTGGCGGACGGAGTCCGTTCGTCGCGGAGGAGTGCGAGGCGTTCGGCAGCGAGGGGATGGTCGACCACGTGTGCGTTCATCGGTGCGCATCATGGTGCACACGGGCGGGGTCGCGCTCGTGGGGTCGGGGGGATAGCGTGACGCCGTGGCACTCGTGGCCGAACCCGGCTCTCCGCATCCCACCTCGGGGTCCGCTCCGACGGTCGTCCCGCCGCTGGCCGACGGGTCGGTGGTCACCGTCACCCCCGTCGACGAGGTCGGCCTCGTCGAGCGGGCCGCGGCGCTCGGCACCCGGTCGATCAAGACGAGCTCGAAGCTCGCCGCGCTCGACCTCGCCATCCGCTGCATGGACCTCACCACCCTCGAGGGCATCGACACGCCCGGCAAGGTGCGGGCGCTCTGCGCGAAGGCGGTGCGGCCCGATCCTGCGATGGCGGGCATCCCGTCGGTCGCCGCCGTCTGCGTCTACCCCGAGCTCGTCCCCGTCGCCGCCGAGGCGGTGGCGGGCAGCGGCGTGCAGGTCGCCTCGGTGGCGGGCACCTTCCCCGCCGGGCTCGGCCCGCTCCACGTGCGGCTCGAGGAGATCCGTGCGGCGGTCGAGGCGGGGGCCGACGAAATCGACATCGTCCTCAACCGCTCGGCGTTCCTCTCGGGCCGCTACCGCCAGACCTTCGACGAGGTCGCGGCCTCCAAGGAGGCGTGCGGGCCCGCCCACCTCAAGGTGATCCTCGAGACGGGCGAGCTCGGCTCCTACGACCAGGTGCGGCGGGCCAGCATGCTCTCGATGGCGGCGGGCGCCGACTTCATCAAGACCTCCACCGGCAAGATCGGCACGAACGCCACCCCGCCCACGGCCCTCTGCATGGCCGAGGCCATCCGCGACTTCGCCGACCAGACCGGCCGGGCCGTGGGCCTGAAGCTCGCGGGCGGCATCCGCACGGCGAAGCAGTCGTGGCAGTACCTCGTCCTCGTCCAGGAGACCCTCGGCGCCGAGTGGCTGACGCCCGAGCGGTTCCGGCTCGGCGCGTCGAGCCTCCTCAACGACGTGTTGATGCAGATCGCCAAGCTGCGCACCGGCGCCTACCAGCGGCCCACCGACTTCACCAACGACTGAGGCCCGTGATGTCCGAACGCACCCCCGACACCCCCCGGACCTTCGACCTCGAGTACGCCCCGGCGCCCGAGAGCGCGTCGATCGTCACCATTCCCGAGCGCACCCGGCTCTTCATCGGCGGCGAGTGGGTCGACCCGGTGAACGGCGGGAGCTTCACCACGGTCAACCCCGCCACCGAAGAGGCGCTCTCGGAGGTCGCCGAGGCCGATGCCGCCGACGTCGACCGAGCGGTGCAGGCCGCGAGGGCAGCCGCCGACACGTGGGGGTCCTGGCCCGGGCGCGAGCGGGCGAAGGCGCTCTACCGCATCGCCCGGCTCGTGCAGGAGCGCAGCCGGGAGCTGGCCGTGCTCGAGTCGATCGACGGCGGCAAGCCCATCAAGGAGTCCCGCGACGTCGACATCCCCCTCGTCGCGGCCCACTTCTTCTACTACGCGGGGTGGGCCGACAAGCTCGGCTACGCGTTCCCGGGCCAACGCCCCTCGCCGGTCGGCGTCGCCGGCCAGATCATCCCCTGGAACTTCCCGCTGCTGATGGCCGCGTGGAAGCTCGCCCCCGCGCTCGCCACCGGCAACACCGTCGTGCTGAAGCCGGCCGAGACCACCCCGCTCACCGCCCTCCTCCTCGCCGAGATCATCGAGGAGGCCGACCTGCCGCCGGGTGTCGTCAACATCGTCACCGGTGCCGGAGCCACCGGCTCGGCCCTCGTCGAGCATCCCGGTGTCGACAAGATCGCCTTCACCGGCTCCACCGAGGTCGGCAAGCACATCCAGCGGGCGCTCGCCGGCCGCGACGTGCGCCTCACCCTCGAGCTCGGCGGCAAGGCGGCGAACATCGTCTTCGACGACGCCGCGCTCGACCAGGCGGTCGAGGGTGTCGTCAACGGCATCTTCTTCAACCAGGGCCACGTGTGTTGCGCCGGCTCCCGGCTCCTCGTGCAGGAGACCATCGCCGAACCGTTCCTCGAGAAGCTGCGCCGTCGCCTCGACACCCTCCGGGTGGGCGATCCCCTCGACAAGAACACCGACGTCGGGGCGATCAACTCCCTCGCCCAGCTCGACAAGATCGAAGAGCTCGTGGCCGCCGGGGTCGCCGAGGGAGCCGAGCTCTACCAGCCCGACTGCCCGCTGCCCGAGCGGGGATGGTTCCACCGGCCGACGCTCTTCACCGGCGTCTCGCTCTCGCACCGCATCGCCCGCGAGGAGATCTTCGGCCCGGTGCTCTCGGTGCTCACGTTCCGCACCGCCGAAGAGGCCGTCGTGAAGGCGAACAACACGCCCTACGGTCTCTCGGCCGGGATCTGGACCGAGAAGGGGTCCCGCATCCTCTGGATGGCCGACCGGATGAAGGCGGGGGTCGTGTGGGCGAACACGTTCAACCGCTTCGACCCGACGAGCCCCTTCGGCGGCTACCGCGAGAGCGGCTTCGGCCGCGAGGGCGGCCGCCACGGCCTCGAGCCCTACGTCGAGCTCGAGGACCTGGTTGCCGGCTGAGCCGACCGGGGTAGGAGGGTCGGCATGACCGACATCGAGACCTCCGGGCCCGACGACGAGCGCACGGACGACGAGCGCACGGACGACGAGCGGATCGCCTCCCGCTCCGACCTCCTGCCCGAGGAGAAGACCGCCGGCAGCGACGATCCGGAGGCCCAGGCCGCGGCGATCCTCGCCGAGTCCGACGAGCGAAGCGCCGACCGCGAGGCCGCACCCAGTACGCACCTCGAACGCCGCACCTCCGACGAGGTCACCGACGAGCCGTGAGCCGGCGTGTGCGCCGCCGATCCGGCGCACGCCACACGGACCGAGGGGTACGCTCACGGTCCGTGACCGATCGCCTCGACGTGCGCAAGACCTACAAGCTCTTCGTCGGTGGGGCCTTCCCCCGATCCGAGTCGGGGCGCACGATGCCGGCGCTCGACGCCGACGGCGGCACGCTCGCCCAGGTGCCGCTCGCGTCGCGCAAGGACCTGCGCGACGCGGTGGCCGCGGCGCGGGGCGCTCAGGAGTCGTGGGCCGCGCGCACCGCCTACAACCGGGCCCAGATCCTCTACCGCATCGCCGAGATGCTCGAGGGGCGACGCGCCCAGTTCGTCGACGAGCTCGCCCGGTCGGCGCAGCGCACCCCGCTCGATCCTGACGCCGAGGTGTCGGCGAGCATCGACCGGTGGGTCTGGTACGCGGGGTGGGCCGACAAGATCCCCCAGATCGCCGGGGGCGGCAACCCCGTCGCTGGCCCGTACTTCAACATCTCGGTGCCCGAGCCCGCGGGTGTGGTGGTGGTCGTCGCGCCCGACGAGCCCCCGCTGCTCGGCCTGGTGTCGCGGCTCGCGCCGGCCATCGTCTCGGGGAACGCGGCGGTGGTGCTCGCCAGCCAGGCCGCCCCGCTCGCCCCCCTCAGCTTCGCCGAGGTGCTCGCCACCAGCGACCTCCCGGGTGGGGTCGTCAACCTCCTCACGGGCACGCGAGCCGAGCTCGTCCCCCACGCGGCGGCGCACCGCGACATCGACGTGCTCGACCTGCTCGGCGTCGACGACGCCGACCTGCGGGCCGACGCCGAGCGGGCCGCCGCGGACTCGGTGACGCGGGTCGTGCGCCGTCGCGACGGTGACACCGACTGGCTCACCGACCGGTCGCAGCGACCCGGTCTGGTGCTCGACTCCTGCGAGATCAAGACCGTCTGGCACCCGAAGGGGCGCTGAGGTCCACACGCTCGGCTTCAGTGGTGCTTGGTTCGTGCCGATGTGAAGCCGTACGCTGGGCCAGCGGGTGGAGACTGCCAGGAGGACCCGGCGCGTGCCGCACCGGCTGCAACAGCCCGCTCGACGACGACCTGCCATCCGCTTCGCGGTGGCCGCCCTCGCGGTCGCCCTGATCGGCGTCGTCGCCCCGGCCACCACCACGGGGGCTGAGCGCACGGTCGCCGACGAGCTCGCCGAGGCCTACGAGGAGGCCACCGCCATCGCCGAGGAGCTCGCCGCGATCGAGACCTCCCTCGCCCAGCTCGAGGAGGAGGTCGCCCGTCACGACGAGGAGATCGCCGGCATCCGGGCCGAGCTCGCCGAGCTCGAGGACGACGTCCGGGAGATCGCGGTGCTCCGCTACGTGTCGGCCGGCAACGGACCGCTCGTGCTCGGCGACGACCTGCTCGAGCACCAGAGGGTCGACGTGCTGATGAGCGCGGTCCAGCGCGATTCCCGCGAGACGATGGCCCGCTTCGAGGACGCGAGCGCCCGCCTCGATGCCTCCAGCCGTGCCCTCGCCGACCGCCTCGAGGCCCAGGAGACGGCGCGGGAGCGGCTCGCCGAGCGCCTCGCCGACCTCGACGAGGAGCTCACCCGGCTCCAGGAGCTGCAGCGCCAGGCCGAGGCCGAGGCGGCGCGGGCCGAAGCCGAGCGCCTCCAGGCCGCGGCGATGGCCGCCACCTCCACCACCACCGTGCGCACCACCACCAGCCGACCGGCGCCGGCGGTGGTCACCACCACCTCGACGAGCACCACCGCGCCGCCGACCACCACCACCACCACCGAGGCGCCCGCCACCACCACGACGACGAGCCCCGCCGACGAGATCGGCGACGACGGCGGCAGCGGGGGCGGAAGCGGGGGAGGCGGCGGGGGCGGGTTCGTCTGTCCGGTGCAGGGCGTGTCGGTGTTCACCGACACCTTCGGGGCGCCGCGCTCGGGTGGGCGCACCCACGCAGGCGTCGACATGCTCGCGAAGACCGGGACGCCGGCGGTCGCGCCGGTGAGCGGCGTCGTCACCCACCGCTTCAACTCGACGGGCGGCCACTCCTACCACCTCGAAGGCGACGACGGGAACTACTACTACGGCACGCACCTCAGCGCGTACGGCCAGGCGGGTCGGGTCAGCGCCGGCACGGTCATCGGCTACGTGGGCGACAGCGGCAACGCGGCCGGCATCCCTCACCTCCACTTCGAGATCCACCGCGGCGGCCGGGGCAACGTCATCAACCCGTACCCCACGGTGAAGGCGGCCTGCGGCTGATCCTCGGCGACCCGCCACCGCCCTACGCTGCGGGGATGGCCGACACCGTCATCGAGCACGTCGAGCGCACCTGGGACGACGAGATCGTCCCCGCGCTCGTCGAGTACATCGCCATCCCCGCCAAGTCCCCCGCGTTCGACCCCGACTGGGCAGCGAACGGGCACCTCGACGCCGCGGTCGCCCTCGTGCGCGACTGGTGTGCGGGTCGGGCGATCGCCGGGCTCCACGTCGAGGTCGTGCGCCTCGAGGGGCGCACCCCGGTCGTCCTCGTCGAGGTCCCCGCCTCCCCGAGCGGTGGGGAGGCCGCGCCCGCCGGCACGGTGCTGCTCTACGGACACCTCGACAAGCAGCCCGAGATGACCGGCTGGCGCGAGGGGCTCGGCCCGTGGACCCCGGTGCTCGACCGCGACCGGCTCTACGGACGCGGCGGGGCCGACGACGGCTACGCGGCATTCGGGGCGCTCACCGCGATCGAGGCGCTCCAGGCCGCGGGTCGGCCCCACGCGCGGTGTGTCGTGCTGATCGAGGCGAGCGAGGAGTCGGGCAGCCCCGACCTGCCCGCCTATGTCGACCACCTCGCCGACCGGATCGGCGACGTCGATCTCGTCATCTGTCTCGACTCGGGCTGTGCCACCTACGAGCACCTGTGGGTCACCACCACCCTTCGGGGCGTGGCCAACGTGGTGCTCACCGTCGAGGTGCTCCGCCAGGGCATGCACTCGGGCGCGGCGAGCGGGGTCGTGCCGTCGAGCTTCCGCATCCTCCGCCAGCTGCTCGACCGGGTCGAGGATTCCGCCACCGGTGAGATCCTCGTGCCCGAGCTGCACGGGTCCCCCTCCGACGCCCGTCTCGAGCAGGTGCGCACCACGGCCACCGAGCTCGGGGAGTCGATCGCCACCGCGTGGCCCTTCGCCGGCGACACCCGGCCGACCACCACCGATCCCGTCGAGGCGCTCCTCGCCAAGACGTGGCGACCCACGCTGTCGATCATCGGCATCGACGGCATTCCGTCGGTCGTGAACGGGGGCAACGTGCTGCGACCCTCGACGACCGTGTCGCTCTCGTTCCGGCTGCCGCCCGATGTCGACGCCGAGCGCGCCATGTCGGCGGTGGTCGAGCGGCTGACCGCCGACCCGCCATATGGGGCGGTGGTGCGTGCGGAGGTGTCGGAGACCGGACCGGGATGGCAGGCGCCCGAGCTCGCGCCGTGGTTGGCCGAGGCGTTGGAGACCGCCTCGCAGGCGACCTTCGGCAACGGCGTGCGCTACATCGGCGAGGGTGGCTCGATCCCGTTCATGGGGATGCTCGGCGAGCGGTTCCCCGCCGCCCAGTTCGTCGTCACCGGCGTGTTGGGACCCGGCTCGAACGCCCACGGCCCCAACGAGTTCCTCCACGTGCCCACCGGCAAGAAGGTCACGGCTTCGATGGCGAGGATCCTCGAGGCCCATGCCACCCGCTGAGCCCCGACCTCTGCGGTTCGGGTTGTCGGCCAGCAGTGCCCGCTCGGCTGCCGAGTGGACCGAACTGGCGCGGCGGGTGGAGGCGTCGGGCTTCGACGTGTTCCTCCAGAGCGACCACTTGGTGCCCACGCTGTCGCCGTTCAGCTCGCTCGCTCACATTGCGGCGGTGACCGACCGACTGCGTGTCGGCACCCTCGTGCTCGACAACGACCTGCGTCATCCCGTGATCACCGCCCGAGAGGCCGCCAGTCTCGACGTCCTCTCCGGTGGTCGGGCCGAGCTGGGTCTCGGTGCCGGCCACATGCGTCAGGAATACGACGAGGTGGGTGTCGACTTCGAACACCCAGCCGTGCGGGTCCGACGCTTGGAGGAGGCCGTGCCGATCGTCCGACAGCTCCTCGACGGCCAGACGGTGCACCACACCGGCGACCACT
>CAZAVX010000006.1:47627-65907 GCA_964488835.1 uncultured Iamiaceae bacterium
CCGATCGTCCGACAGCTCCTCGACGGCCAGACGGTGCACCACACCGGCGACCACTACCGGATCAGCGGTCACGAGCTCGGCTACGCGACGGCTCAGCGGCGGGTGCCCATGCTGGTGGGCGGCAACGGCGACCGCGTGCTCGGTCTGGCCGCGCGCCATGCCGACATCGTCGGGTTCGTGGGGTTCGGCCATCGCGAAGCCGACACGTCGGTGCGGCTCACACACTTCACCGAACGGGCACTTGCCGAGCGGATCTCGGTCGTCCGTGACGCTGCCGGCGATCGCTTCTCCGAACTCGAGCTGAACGTGCTGGTGCAGCGCGTCGAGATCAGCGACGACCCCGAGGCCTTGCTCGCTCCGTTGCTCGAACGCATCCCGGGGGCGACGGTCGACGAGATCGTGGCCTCGCCGTTCGTCCTCGTCGGCAGCGTCGACGACCTGGTGGCCAAGGTGCAGCGTCTTCGCAGCCGGCTCGGGGTCTCGTACTTCGCCTGCTTCGAACCTGCGCTCGAACCTATGGCCGCTCTCATCTCTGCGCTGCGGGACGGCACGCGCTCGTGACCGGGTGCCACAGCGACACGTGCGATGGAGGGCTCGACGCCGGTGATCGAAGTCGGTCCTCGATCCGGCGGTGTGGGGCGCATGGGTGGCTGAGTTGTCGCCAGACGAGAACAACGCCGCCCATGGCGACCCTATGGGTGGCTGAGTTGTCGCCAGACGAGAACAACGCCGCCCATGGCCGTCACCGAGGGGTTGTTACGCGGGTGATCCAGCCGGGTCTGGGGCAGGCGGGTCGCCTTGGGGCCGGCATTCGATCTCGAGCTTCGAGGCAGCGTGTCGAGCTCAGGTGATCGTGAGCCCGGCGGCAACGGCCGCCCCGAGCTCCCATGCGGCGTCGAGCGCGGCCCGGTCGGGCGGGCCGGTGACCTCGAGCGGCGGCTGCACCCGGACCCAGCCGAGGCCCTTCGTGATCGCCTCGACGGCTCGGACCGCCCCGGCGGTGTCGTCGTTGCCGTGGACCCAGAGCCCGTAGGGCCGGCCGCGGGTCGCGTCGAGGACGGGGTAGTACACGGTGTCGAACGCGTGCTTGAGCGCCCCCGACATGTAGCCGAAGTTGGCCGGGGTGCCGAGCAGGTAGCCGTCGGCCTCGAGCACGTCGGGCACCGTGAGCGCGAGTGCCGGGCGCAGCACGACCTCGACGCCCTCGATCGCGTCGTTCGTCGCCCCGTCCCTGACCGCCTCGAGCAGGGTGTGGGTGGGTGGCGAGGGCGTGTGGTGGACGACGAGGAGCCGGGCCACGATCGGGCTATCGGGCCGCGAGCTCGGCGAAGCCGGGCTTGATGACGTCGTTGATGATGGCGAGGCGCTCCTCGAACGGCCAGAACGCGCTCTTCATCGCGTTGATCGTCAGCCACTGGAGGTCGGCCCAGCCGTAGCCGAAGGCGTCGACGAGGCCGGCGAACTCCTCGGACAGGGTGATGTCGCTCATGAGCCGGTTGTCGGTGTTGACCGTCACTCGGAACTTCAGCCGGGCGAGGAGCCCGATCGGGTGGTCGGCGATGGTGTCGCACACGCCGGTGTGCACGTTGGAGGTCGGGCACATCTCGAGGGGGACACGACGGTCGCGCACGAACGCGGCCATCGGACCGAGGTGGGCGGTGCCGTCGGGGTCGACGGTGATGTCGTCCACGATGCGTACACCGTGGCCGAGGCGCTCGGCGTTGCACCACTGGAGCGCCTCCCAGATCGACGGCAGTCCGAACGCCTCGCCGGCGTGGATCGTGATGTGGAAGTTCTCGCGCTGCACGTACTGGAAGGCGTCGAGGTGCCGAGATGGGGGGAACCCGGCCTCCTGACCGGCGATGTCGAAACCGACCACGCCGTCGTGGCGGTGACGCACGGCGAGCTCGGCGATCTCCCGGGAGTTCGCCGCCGTGCGCATCGCGGTGAGCAGGGTGCCGATGGTGATGCGTCGCCCCTCCGACCCCTGCCGAAAGCCCTCGAGTACCGCCTCGACGACCTCGTCGAGGCTCAGTCCGCCCTCGACGTGCAGTTCGGGAGCGAAGCGCACCTCGGCGTAGACGATGCCGTCGGCGGCGAGGTCCTCCGCGCACTCCCGCGCCACCCGGACGAGGGCGTCGCGGTGCTGCATGACCCCGACGGTGTGCTGGAACGTGTCGAGGTAGAGCACGAGGTCCTTGCGGTCGGCGCCGGCGTGGAACCAGGCTCCGAGCTCCTCGACGTCGGTGGTGGGCAGGCCTTCGTAGCCGTACTCCTCGGCGAGCTCGATCACCGTTCGGGGACGCAGACCGCCGTCGAGGTGGTCGTGGAGCAGCACCTTGGGGGCCGTGCGGATCTCGTCGAGAGTGGGGGTGGTGGCCACAGCGCTCCTCCTGGCTGACGTTGCGGCGATGGTACCGACGAACGATGGGACGGGGGCGCCCTCGATGAGCGATGATGAGCCCCATGGCGTTCGTGTCCCATGCGGGTCGCCTGCTGGTGGCCACCGCGGCGATCGGTGATCCGAACTTCGACCGCACCGTCGTGCTGCTCCTCGACCACGATCCCGACGGCGCCCTGGGCCTCGTCCTCAACCGCCCGTCCGACCTCTCGGCTCGCGACGTCCTGCCCGGCTGGTCCGATCTCACCGTGGCGCCCGGGGTCGTGTTCGCCGGCGGGCCGGTCGAGCGCGAGGGCATCATCGGGCTCGGGCGGCGGAGTCGTCACGACGACGGCGGACCGTTCCAGGTCACCGTCGGCACGATCGGGGTCGTCGACCTCAGCGCCGAACCGATCGACGCCGTCGGGTCGGTGGAGGGGATCCGCCTCTTCGCCGGCTACGCGTCGTGGGGTCCCGGTCAGCTCGAGCACGAGATCCGCGCCGGGGCCTGGTGGATCGTCGACGCCGACCCCTCCGACCCGCTCACCGACGACCCCGACGAGCTGTGGTCGGCCGTGCTCGCCCGCCAGCCCGAACCGCTGCGGCGGTGGAGCCTTTTCCCGGTCGACCCGAGCTGGAACTGAGCGGGCCCGAACAGGCGCCGGGCAGGTGTCAGGCCGCGGCGAACCCGCGGAGGGGGAGGTCCTCGCCGCGGTGGAGCCAGTTGTCGGCCGGGTAGGCGGCGCCCCGCTCGACGGCGTGGAGCGTGTAGGCGTGGCGCGAGCGGCTCGAGCGGTTCGGCCCGCTCAGGTGGGGGAGCAGACCGTGGAGCACGATGAGCGTGCCGGCCGGCGCCTCGAGGGGCACGATGCCGTCGAGGGGGTAGTCCTCGGGGTCGAACACCTCGAAGGTGGTGCGCTGGTCGGGGGTGCGCACGTACCGCTTGCGCGGCGGGAGACGATGGCCGCCCGGCAGGGCGTACATGCAGCCGTTCTCGGTGGTGGCGTCCTCGAGTGCGAACCAGAACCCGGTGCAGGAGACCGGCTCGGTCCAGAGGAAGGTGTGGTCGGTGTGGCACACGACCTCGCCGCCGATGTTCGGCTGCTTGAAGATGTACATCGACTGGAGGACGAGGGGATCGACCATGCCGATGCCCGCGGCCACCTCGCCGAGGGCGGCGGAGTGGGAGAACGGCTCGAAGACCTCGTCGAGGTCGTGGAGCGCGTGGCCGATCTTGTTGATCGACAGCTCCTTCGGCTGGCGCAACGACCCCGACTCGTCGAACGCCTCCTCCTCGAAGAAGAAGCGGATCTTGTCGCCGGAGTCGAGGAAGTACTCGTCGGACTTCTCGACCTGGTCGGTGGTGGAGAAGATGGACGCGACGCCCTCGGCATCGGGGTCGAACGCGTCGACGAGCTCGCGAGCCCTGGCGATGAGGCGAGCGCGCGTCGAGGCGTCGACGAAGTCCTCGATGACGAGAAAGCCGTCACGTTCGTAGGACGCTCGTTGTTCGTCGGTAATCACAGGCCCCAGGCTATCCGGCGTCCCCGCCGGAGACCGATTCCTGTCAGGCGTCCTGCAGTCGGAGTCAGGCGACGCCCTCGGTGATCCACACCTCGATGGCCGCGGCGAGCAGCTGGACGCCGATGGCCGCGACGATGATGCCGAGTACCCGCGACACGAGGTCGATGAGCGTGGGGCGCATCAGGCGGCCGAGGACCGAGGCGAACCGCATGCCGAGGAACACGACGAGGAGGGCGACGAGCAGCGCCGACCACACCGAGATGCGCCCGCCCAGGTCGTCGGCTTCGGCCACCGCGAGCATCGTCGCCGCGATGGCACCCGGTCCGGCGAGGAGGGGCGTGCCGAGGGGGACGAGGGCCACGTTCGCGTCGGTGTCGGCGGTGGTGAACCCGCTCGCGCCCGTGGGGTTCAACAGCTCGTAGCCGATGAGGAGGAGGAGCAGGCCGCCCGCCACCTGGAGGGCCTCGAGGGAGATGCCGAGCACGTTGAGGAGCTGCTCGCCCGCCAGCGCGAACGAGAAGATGACCGCGCCGGCGACGAGGGTGGCGACGAGCGCCGACCGGTTGCGCCGTTGGTTGTCCTGGAAGCGGGTGAGCGACACGAAGATCGGGACGTTGCCGATCGGGTCCATGATCACCAACACCGTGACGAGGGTGGTGACGAAGGCGTTGGTGTCGAAGGTGAGGTCGCCCACGACGGCCGAGGCTACCGGTCACCCGTCGCGGGGTCGGTGACGATACGGTCGGGGACGTGCGCATCGACATCTGGTCCGACGTCGTCTGTCCCTGGTGCTACCTCGGGAAGCGCCGCTTCGACTCGGCGGTCGCCGAGCTCGGCGGGCTCGAGGGCGTGGAGGTGCGCTGGCGCGCCTTCCAGCTCGACCCGAGCGCCACCGCCGAGCCGGGCGACCTGCGCCGCTCGATCGAGGCGAAGTACGGACCGGGTGCGTTCGACAAGATGGTCACCCGCCTCGTCGGGCTGGGGCACCAGGAGGGCATCGAGTACCAGTTCGACATCGCGAAGCGGGTCAACACCTTCGACGCCCACCGGCTGGTGGCCTGGGCGTGGGACGAGGGAGGCGCGGTCGCGCAGGCGACGCTCGTCGAGCGGCTGTTCCGGGCCTACTTCGAGGAGGGGGCCAACGTCGCCGACCGCTCGGCCCTCGCCGGGTTCGCGGGCGAGGCCGGGCTCGATCCGGCGCTCGCCGCCGAGGTGCTCGCCGCCGACGGCTACGCCGCCGAGGTGCGCGACGAGCTCGCCGGCGCTGTCGAACGGGGCATCACCGGCGTGCCGGCGTTCGTCGTGAACGACCAGTTCGTCATCCCCGGCGCGCAGGACACCGACACCTTCGTGAACCTGCTCGGCAGGGTCGTCGCCCGCGACGCGGGCTGAGGCCCGAGCGCGTGCTCAGAGCCGGAAGGCGTTCGGCAACAGCTCGTCGAGGCCGAACCGGCCGACCCCGTCGATGATCACCAGCGCGTCGGCGCGCAACAGCTCGACCATCACCTGACGGCAGGCGCCGCACGGCATGAGCGTGGCCGGGCGGGAGGAGTCGCCGTCGAGGCAGCTCACCGCGAGCGCGACCAGGTCGGTGTGCCCGGCGGCGACGGCGGCGAACAGCGCCGTGCGCTCGCCGCAGTTCGAGAGGCCGTAGCTGGCGTTCTCGACGTTGCAGCCCCCGACCGTGGCGCCGTCGGCGGTGAGCACCGCGGCACCGACCCGGAAGTTCGAGTACGGCACGTGGGCCCGCTCGCCGTGGGTGCGGGCGACGGCGAGCAGCTGCTCGACGGCCTCGTCGGAGAGGCTGGTCATGTGGTGATCCGGTCGAGGACGAGCGGTGCGGGCGAGGGCGGGTCGTCGCCGATGCCGATCGCGCCGTCGAGGGCGTCGATCGCCGCCCCGAGACGGTCGGCGTCGTCGGTGTGGAGCTCGAGCAGCGGCTGACCCTCGACGACCCGGTCGCCCGGCTTGGCGTGCAGCACGACACCTGCGGCGGCACTGACCGGGTCCTCCTTGCGGGTGCGGCCGGCCCCGAGGCGCCACGCGGCGATGCCGACGGGTCGGGCGTCGAGGCGCTGGAGCACGCCGGTGGCCGGAGCCGTGACGGTTTCGACGTGGCGGGCGACCGGCAGCTCTGCGTCGGGATCGCCGCCCTGGGCGGTGATCATCTGGCGCCAGCGGTCCATGGCCCGGCCGTCGGCGAGCGCCTCGGCGGGGTCGACGTCGATGCCGGCGAGCTCGAGCATCTGGCGGGCGAGGGCGAGGGTGACCTCGATGACGTCGCGCGGGCCGCCCCCGGCGAGCACCTCGACCGACTCCCGCACCTCGAGGGCGTTGCCCGCGGTGAGCCCGAGCGGGGTGTCCATCGCCGTGAGGAGCGCGGCGGTGCGCACGCCGCTGGCCTCGCCGAGACCCACCATCGTGCGGGCGAGCTCGGTGGCCATCGAGCGGTCGGGCAGGAACGCGCCGTTGCCGACCTTCACGTCGAGCACGAGGGCGTCGGTGCCCTCGGCGATCTTCTTGCTCATGATCGAGCTGGCGATGAGCGGGATGGCCTCGACGGTGCCGGTGACGTCGCGGAGGGCGTAGAGCTTGCGGTCGGCGGGGGCGAGGTCGCCGCCGGCTCCGCAGATGACCGCGCCCACCGTGCGCAGCAGCTCGATCATGCGCTCGGTGGACACCTCCGAGCTCCAGCCCGGGATCGACTCGAGCTTGTCGAGCGTGCCGCCGGTGTGGCCGAGCCCCCGGCCCGACAGCTGGGGCACCGCGGCGCCGCAGGCGGCGACGAGTGGGCAGAGGATGAGCGAGATCTTGTCGCCGACGCCCCCGGTGGAGTGCTTGTCGACGGTGGGCCGCCCGACCGGAGAGAGGTCGAGGCGGGTGCCCGACTCGATCATCGCCGCGGTCCAGCGGGCGAGCTCATCGGGGTCGAGGCCGCGCCAGACGATGGCCATCAGCAGGGCCGATGCCTGCTCGTCGGCGACGGCGCCGCGGGTGTAGGCGTCGATGAACCAGTCGATCTGCTCGTCGGAGAGTCGACCGCCGTCGCGCTTGGTGCGGATGATGTCGACGACGTTCATCAGTGGGCTTCGCCCTTGCGGTACGGCTGACCCACCGCGCCAGGGGGCCGAAGTCGCTGGGTGGCGAAGCCGAGCACCAGCAGGGTGACGACGTGCGGTGCGTAGTTCACGAACTGGCGGGGGACCTCCTCGGACACGATGTGCCACACGAGGAAACCGACACCGGCCACCGCGGTGAGCACCACGCCGGTGACCCGGCGCTGGATGGCCGAGCGGACGGTGAACGCGAACGCGAGCAGGGCGATGAAGAGCAACAGCGCGTGGATCGCCTGGTTGCTGCGCAGCTGCACCGCGTCGGCGAACCCGAAGAGGCCGGCACCGGCCATCGCGCCGAAGGGGTTCCAGTTGCCGAAGATCATCGCCGCGAGGCCGATGAAGCCCCGCCCTCCGGTCTGGCCCTCGCGGTAGATGTTCGCGGCGACGAGGGAGAGGAACGCCCCGCCGAGGCCGGCCATGCCGCCGCTGATGGCGAGCCCGGCGTACTTCATCCGGTAGACCCGGATGCCGAGCGACTCGGCGGCGGTGGGGTTCTCGCCCACCGAACGGAGCCGCAGTCCGAAGCGGGTGCGCCACAGCACCCACCACGTGAGGGGGAACAGCGCGATGGCGAGCAGCGTGAGGAGCGAGATGTTCGACGTGAACCCGCCGAGCAGGCCGGTGAGGTCGGAGATGTAGAACCAGTCCTTGCGGACGAACCAGCCGAGCACGTCGGGTGAGGTCCAGCCTCCGATCTCGCCGCCCGAGAGGAACGGGAGGTTCACCGTGGAGATGCGGTTGGTGATGGTGGGGGACTGGGTGGCACCGCCGCCGGTGGACGCGTCGTAGGTGATGACCGAGAGGTAGCGCGCGATGCCCGCGCCGAGGATGTTGATGGCCACCCCGGAGATGATGTGGTCGACACCGAAGGTGACCGTGGCGAGCGCGTGGAGGAGACCGGCGACGGCGCCGCCGATGATGCCGATGAGCACGCCCTGCCAGGCGCCGAACTGCCAGGCACCCCACGCCCCGAACCACGTGCCGAGGATCATCATGCCCTCGAGGCCGATGTTGATGACGCCGCAGCGCTCGGCGTAGATGCCGCCGAGCGCGGCCATGCCGATGGGCACGGCGAGTCGGAGGGCGGCGCCCGAGGTGCCGGAGCTGGTGAGCTCGCCGGCGTCGGTGACGGCCCGCACGATGGACAGCAGGAGGACTCCGCCGAGGCCGAGCAGCAGGACGCGCTGACCGGCGGTGAGCCCCGCGAGGCGCCGCGGCGGGGTGGGCACGGCGGGGGGCTCGACGAGGCTGCCCCCGGTGGGTCCGAGCGAGGTCGTCATGCCGCCACCCCCTCGGCTCGATCGTCGCCGAGCTGGGCGGTGACCGCCCGCTCCTCCTGCTCGAGCCGGTAGCGACGGACGAGCTCGTAGGCGATCACCACCGAGATGACGATGACGCCTTGCATGATGACGACGATCTCCTTCGGGATGCCCTCGAGGTCGAGGATCTGTGCCGAGCGGTCCATGAACCCGAACAGCAGGGCACCGATGGCGATGCCCGCCGGGTGGTTGCGCCCGAGGAGGGCGACGGCGATGCCGTTGAAGCCCCATTGGACGGGGAAGTCGGTGTCGTAGCGGTAGGGCGACGCCCCCAACAGGTGCGACATGCCGATGAGCCCGGCGAGGCCGCCCGAGAGGAACAGGGTCTTCAGCACCATCGCCTTCGGGTGCACGCCGGCCACGAGCGCGGCAGAGGGGTTGATGCCCGAGGCCCGCAGCTCGTAGCCGAAGCGGGTGCGCCAGACGAGCACGTAGTAGCCGACGCCGAGGAGCACCGCGACGATCACGAACCCTTGGAGGTTCGAGCCGCGGCGCAGCTCGAGGCCGAGGGCCTCGAGCACGGGGTTCAGCGACGGGAAGCGGCCGGACTCGGGGATCGTGCCGGTGGAGAGCACGAGGCTCGTCTCGCTCGTCTTGCGGGCGAGGAAGTTCGCGAGGAGCCACGCGGTGAGGCCGAACGAGATGGCGTTCATCATGATGGTGGCGATGACCTCGTGGACCCCGCGGGTGACCTTGAGGATCGCGGGGATGGCCACCCAGACCATGCCGGCCACCACGGCGGTGAGGAGGATGAGCGGCACGTGCAGCAGCGGCGGGAGGCTCACGCCGGCGCCGACGGCCGCGGCGAACACCGCAGCCACCCGGTACTGGCCCTCGACGCCGATGTTGAACAGGCCCATCTGGAACCCGATGCCGACGGCGAGCGCCGAGATGTAGAGCGGGGTGGCCCGGTTCACCATCGAGATCAGCGAGTCGCTGCGGGTGCCGTAGGACCACATGCTCGAGAACGCGTCGAAGGGGTTGACGTCGGCGAGCACGAGGAAGAACGACGAGACGATGAAGGCGATGACGAGCGCGAGCAGAGGCGCGGCGAGGCCGAGCCCGATGCGCTTGACGAGGTCCATCAGCTGGCGACCTCCTCGCCGCGGGCGCCGGTCATGTACGAGCCCAGCTCCTCGGCGGTGACGGTGGACGGATCGAGCCGGGCGACGAGGCGGCCCCGGTAGATGACATAGAGCGTGTCGGAGAGGCCGATGAGCTCTTCGAGGTCGGCGGAGATCAAGAGCGTGGCGAGGCCCGCCGCCCGGGCCTGGCGGAGCTGTTCCCACACCGCGGCCTGGGCGCCGACGTCGATGCCCCGGGTGGGATGGGCGGCGATGAGCATCGACGGGTTCGCGGTCATCTCCCGGCCGATGATGAGCTTCTGCTGGTTGCCGCCCGACAGCGCGTGGGCGGCGACGTCGACGTTCGGCGTGCGCACGTCGAAGGTGGCGACGGTGTCCTCGGCCCGCTGGCGGGCGCCTGCGAGGTCGAGCCACGGTCCCTTGGAGAACGGCGGCCGACCCTGGTGGCCGAGCATGACGTTCTCCCACAGGGGCGAGGTGAGCAAGAGCCCCTCGCGATGGCGGTCCTGGGGGATGTAGCCGATGCCGGCGTCGCGACGGTCGCGCGTGGCGAGGTCGGTGATGTCGGTGCCGCCGAGCCTGATGGTGCCGGCGCTGACCGGCCCGGTGCCGAGGAGGGCGTCGATGAGCTGGTGCTGGCCGTTGCCCTCGACACCCGCGATGCCCACGATCTCGCCGCGGTGGATCGTGAAGGTGATGTCGCGGACCCGGTCGCGGCCGTCGGCGTCGGTGACCGTGAGGCCCTCGACCTCGAACTCGGGCACGTCGGTGACGGTGGACTCGCGGGTCTCGGGGGTGGGCAGCTCGCTGCCGACCATCAGCTCGGCGAGCTCGCGGGCGGTGACCGAGGCGGGGTCGACGGTGGCGACCGTGGTGCCGGCCCGGATGACGGTGATCGTGTCGGCGATCGACAGCACCTCGTCGAGCTTGTGGGAGATGAAGATGATCGTGACCCCCTCCCGCTTCAGCTCGCGCAGGTTGCGGAAGAGGTCGTCGACCTCCTGGGGAACGAGCACGGCGGTGGGCTCGTCGAGGATCAGGATCGTGGCCCCGCGGTAGAGCACCTTCAGGATCTCGACCCGCTGGCGGTCGCCGACCCCGAGGTTCTCGACGAGGGCGTCGACCTCGACGGGGAAGCCGTAGGACTCGGCGAGCTCGAGGATGCGGGCCCTCGCCTGGTCGGTGGCGAGCATCGGGCCGCGGGTGGGCTCGCTGCCGAGGATGATGTTCTCGGTGACGGTGAAGTTGTCGGCGAGCATGAAGTGCTGGTGCACCATGCCGATGCCCGCGGCGATGGCATCGGTGGGCGAGCGGAGGTTCACCTCCTCGCCGCCGATGTGGATCGTGCCCTCGTCGGGACGTTGCATCCCGTAGAGGATCTTCATGAGCGTGGACTTGCCCGCTCCGTTCTCGCCGACGATGGCGTGGATCTCGCCGGCGCGCACGGCCAGGTTGACGTCGGAGTTGGCGACGACCCCCGGGAAGCGCTTGGTGATCCCGCGCAGCTCGACTGCATTCGGCTGTTCGGCCACTCGACCTCGACTCGCAAGGGTGATGCGTGGGTGCTGGTGCTGGAACCGCAACGGGCTCGGGGCGACTGTAGCCCCGAGCCCGTTGCTGACGCGGCACGGAGAGCGACGGCTCTCCGGAGAGGCGCTACGGGGTGTCGGGCACCTCGATCTCGCCCTCGACGATCTGGCGCTTGAAGTCGTCGAGCTGATCGGTGATGTCGTCGACGAAGCCACCCGAGGTCGAGTAGCCGACGCCGTCGACCGAGAGATCGAAGACCTGGACACCGCCGGCGGTGTCGCCGTTGACGAAGGCCTCGATCGCACCGAAGACGGCGACGTCGACCTCCTTCAGCATGGAGGTGAGGATGCGGGCGTTCTGCGGCTCGCCGACGGTGAGGTACTGGTCGGAGTCGACACCGATGGCCCACACGTCGCCGGCCTCGAAGGCGGCCTCGAAGAGACCGCCGCCCGAACCGCCCGCGGCGTGGTAGACGACGTCGGCACCGCGCTCGTACATCGACGAGGCGATCTCCTTGCCGCGGGCCGGGTCGTTGAAGCCCGAGAAGTCCGGCGGCTGGCTGATGTACTGGGTGATGATCTCGATGTCGGGGTTCACCGCCTTGGCGCCGGCGACGAAGCCCGCCTCGAACTTCTGGATGAGGGGGATCTCGACGCCGCCGATGTAGCCGACGATGCCGCTCTCGGACTTGAGGGCCGCGGCGGCACCGACGAGGAACGAGCCCTCGTGCTCGGCGAAGACCAGGCCCTTGATGTTGTCGGCCTCGGGCGCCGAGTCGACGATCGCGAAGGTGATGTCGGGGAAGTCGGCTGCCACCTCGACGATGGAGTCCTCGAAGGCGAAGCCGACACCGATGATGAGGTCGTAGCCCTCCTCGGCGAGCGTGCGGAGCAGCTCGGCACGGTTCTCGCCACCCGCGGCGGGCTCGAGGTCGTTGACCTCGACGCCGAGCTCGTCGGCCGCTCGGGTCAGGCCCTCGTACGCGGCGTCGTTGAACGACTGGTCGCCACGGCCGCCGATGTCGTAGACCATGCCGACCCGGACGTCGGAGCCGTCGCCGGTGTCGTCCCCGTTCGACGAGTCACCGTCGTCGTCGCCGCACGCCCCGGCGAGCAGGGCGAATGCAGCCAACAGGCCCAGCAGCAGCCGGAGCCCCTTCGTGTTCGTGCGCATGCACTTCCTCCATGTAGACCACGCCCAGGGTGAGCGTTCGGTGGCCGGAGGCGCGGGCGGGTGCCCGGCCTCGACCGCTGGCCGTACACCGTACACACCCGGCGAGGGCCGGTCAGCGCCGAGACGGGGCGCGGGTGTCAGCGCGAATCGAGCCGACAGGCGGGGGTGCCGCCGGGCATGCGGTGGCGGTTCGCGCTGACGACGCGGTAGACGAGCGCGCCGAGCCAGCGGATCGGCACGACGAGGCTCAGCCGGCCGAGGAACCCCCAGATGCCGCCGGCGGCGACGAGCGCCTTGCCGATGGCGACGTGACCGCCGTGGCGACGGCCCTCCGCGTCGATCCACCACGCCTTCGCGTCGGCTTCAGCAGGGGTGAGGCCGAGCGCGCCGAGATCGTCGAGGAACTGCCACGGGACGACCTCGACGGTGTCGGGGAGACGCTTCTCGATCCAGCGCGCGGAACTGGTGCAGAACCCGCAGTCGCCGTCGAACACGAGCATCGGCGGGTTCATGGGCGGTTACCGACCGGCGTTCGGCTTGCGGCCCTTGTTGGCCTTGCTGCGACGGGCCTTGGCGCGCTTCTTGGAGGTTCGCTTCGACATAGGGGGACGATCCTACCGGTCCGGGCGGGCGGTCAGCGACTCCGGCCGGCACCGGTACGCTCGTCCCCGATGGAACGTTTCGGCTTCGTCGGCCTCCCCAACGCGGGCAAGTCCTCGCTCTACAACGCGCTCGCCGGCGGCGGCGCGCTCGCCGCCCCCTACGCCTTCGCCACCACCGACCCCAACGTCGGCGTGGCGAAGGTGTTCGACGAGCGCCTCGACGCCCTCGCCGCGATGAGCAACACCAAGACCGTGGTGCCCGCGAGCGTGCAGTTCACCGACATCGGTGGGCTCGTCGAGGGGGCGAGCAAGGGCGAAGGGCTCGGCAACCGGTTCCTCGCCGGCATCCGTGAGGTGGACGCCATCGTCTATGTCCTCCGTGCCTTCGAGGACGCCGACGTGCCGGGGCCGGCCGATCCGCTCGAGCACCTCCGCATCGTCGAGATCGAGCTCACCCTCGCCGACCTCGAGACCGTCGAGAACCAGATCGAGAAGCGGCGCAAGGCCGCGAAGGGCGACCCGTCGATCCGCGACGAGGTGGCGGCGCTCGAGGCCGCCCAGGCGGTGCTCGCCGAGGGGACCCCGGTCTACCGCTCCGACCTCACCGACGCCCAGCGCGAGCTGCTGCGCCCGTACTTCCTGCTCACCAACAAGCCGGTGCTCGCCGTGGTGAACATCGGCGAGGACGACATCGAGCGGGTCGACGAGGTCATCGCCCCCGTCGTCGCCGAGCTCGGCGAGCGGGCCGAGGTCATCGGTGCGTGCGTCCAGCTCGAGGCCGAGGCCGCCCAGCTCGACCCCGACGAGCGGCGCGAGATGCTCGACGGCCTCGGGCTCGGCGAAGGGGCGCTGCCGCGCTTCGTGCGCGCCGCGTACCACGCGCTCGGGCTGCGCACGTTCTTCACCACCGGCGAGAAGGAGACCCGGGCGTGGACCTTCCGCGCGGGGTCGAAGGCGCCGCAGGCCGCGGGGCGGATCCACTCCGACTTCGAGCGGGGGTTCATCCGGGCCGAGGTCATCCACTGGGACGAGCTGCTCGAGCTCGGGTCGTGGGCCAAGGCCCGCGAGGTGGGCAAACTGAGGGTCGAAGGCAAGGACTACGAGGTGCAGGACGGCGACGTGCTGGAGATCCGCTTCAACGTCTGAAGCGACCCGCACAGCCCGACGACATCGGTAGGAGGCCGCAGTGGCGTGGTTGGTGCGAGACGGCGAGGTGCTGGCGTCGCTCGAGATCGCCGACACCTGGCGGCACCGCGCCCGCGGTCTGCTCGGCCGTGACGGCATCGACGGGGCGATCTACCTGGCCCCCTGCCGCTCGGTGCACACCCTCGGCATGCGGTTCCCGATCGACGTCGCGTTCGTCGACGGCGACGCGGACGGCGAGATGGTCGTGCGCCGGGCGCTGCGGCTCCCGCCCTGGCGGCTCACCCGACCCTGCTGGAGCGCGAACGGGGTGATCGAGGCCGAGGCCGGTTCGTTCGCATCGTGGAGCCTCACCGTCGGCGACGTGCTCGAGGTGCGGGAGTGAGCGGCGGTCGGCTCGTGCTCGTCGGCACCCCCATCGGCAACCTCGCCGACCTCTCGCCGCGCGCCGTCGAGGCCTTGCGCACCGCCGACGCCGTGGCGTGCGAGGACACCCGCCGCACCGGACGGCTCCTCCAGCACGCGGGGGTGACCGCACGCGCCCTCCTCACGGTGAACGACCACACCGAGGCGGCGCGGGTGCGCGACGTGATCGCCCGACTCGACCGGGGCGAGACGGTCGCGGTCGTCACCGACGCGGGGATGCCCGGCATCTCCGACCCGGGCGAGCGCCTCGTGCGCGCCGCGGCATCGGCGGGCCACGTCGTGGAGGTGGTGCCGGGGCCCTCCGCGCTCGTCGCCGGCCTCGTGGCGAGCGGGCTGCCCACGGGCCGTTTCTGCTTCGAGGGCTTCCTGCCCCGCAAGGGCTCGGCCCGCACCGAGCGGCTCGCCGCCCTCGCGGACGAGCCCCGCACGATCGTGCTCTACGAGGCGCCGCACCGGCTCGCCCGCACCCTCGCGGACCTCGCCGACGCCCTCGGTCCGACCCGTCGGGTCGCCCTCGCACGAGAGCTCACCAAGCTCCACGAGGAGGTGTGGCGGGGGAGCCTCGCCGGCGCGATCGCTCACGTCGAGCAGGTCGCCCCCCGCGGCGAGTACGTGGTGGTCGTCGACGGTGCCCCCGCACCCGAACCGGCCACCGACGACGAGCTGCGCGACGAGCTCGCCCGCCTCATCGGTGCCGGCATGTCCACCCGCGACGCGTCGACGGAGGTGGCGGCGCGCTTCGACGTGCCGCGCCGACGCGCGTATGCCCTCGCCACCTCGCTGCCCGACGCGGGCTGAGCGGGCTGGTTGACTGTCGCGATGGCCGATTCCGCCGACGCCCGCGCCGCGGTCGACGACACCCCGAGCCGGGGTGCGCTCGTCCGGTCGAGCGCGCTCGTGGCCGTCGGCACCGGTCTCTCGCGGGTCACCGGCGTCATGCGGGTGGCCGCGTTGATGTACGCGCTCGGCCAGACCTGGCTCGCCGACTCGTACACGGTCGCCAACACGATGCCGAACATCGTCTACGAGCTGCTGCTCGGCGGTGTGCTCTCGGCCACCCTCGTCCCGATCTTCACCGAGCGTCTCCGGCGCGACGACGGGGGCACCTCGGCGGTGGTGACGGTGGCGGGTCTCGTGCTCGTGGTGGTCACCGTGGTGGGCTTCGTCGCCGCGCCCGCGATCTTCGCCCTCTACGGCTCCGCGCTGTCCGGCGCGTCGGCCGCCGAGGTCGAGGCGTACCGCGACGTGGGCACCACGCTCCTGCGGTTCCTCATGCCCCAGGTGCTGTTCTACGGGCTCATCACGCTCGTCACCGCGATGCTGCACGCCCGTCGACGGTTCCTCGCTCCGGCCTACGCCCCGGTGCTCAACAACATCGTCGTCTCCGCGATGCTCTTCGCCCTCCCCACGGTGGTGGGGCGGGGCCTCAAGGGCGACGGCGCGCTGCTCGACGCGGTGGGCGACACGACGCTGCTCGTGTTCCTCGGTATCGGCACCACCCTCGGTGTCGCGGCGATGGCGCTCGCCATGGTCCCCTCGTTGGTGCGGGCGCGCCCGTCCCTGCGGTTCAACCCCGACTTCCGGCATCCCGCGGTGCGCACCCTCGTCTCGCTGTCGGGGTGGACCGTCGGGTACGTCGTCGCCAACCAGATCACCGTGGCCATCGTCTACTGGCTCGCCCAGAGCCAGGACGAGGGGAACCTCACCGCCTACTCGGTGGCCTACATCTTCTTCCTCCTGCCCCACGGCCTGTTCTCGGTGTCGATCATGACGACGTTCATGCCCGAGCTGGCCCTCGCCGCACAGGAGGGCAACGACGCCGCGTACCGCGAGCGCTTCGCCCTCGGGCTGCGACTCATGGCCCTCGTCGTGCTGCCGGCCTCGCTCGGGTACCTCGCGCTCGCCCACCCGGTCGTCGACCTGCTCCCCATCGGGTCCGACGCCTCCACGAGCACCACCTCCGAGGTGCTCGGGGCGTTCTCGATCGGGTTGTTCGGGTTCTCGGTGTACCTCTATGCCCTGCGCGGCTTCTACGCCCGCAAGAACACGAGGACCCCGTTCTGGCTCAACCTCGGCCAGAACGTCCTCAACGTGGCGCTCGCGGTGCCGCTCGTGATGTCGCTCGGGGTGCAGGGACTCGGCCTCGCCTACTCGGCGTCGTACCTGGTCGCCGCCGCCGTCGCGCTCCGGTCGCTCGCTCGCGACACCTCGGGCCTCGGGCTGCGGGCGGTCGCCCGGCCGCTCGTCCGGATGCTCGTCGCCGCCGTCGTCTGCGCCGGTGCGGCCTGGGCGGTGTCGGAGGCCGTCGCGGGCGCCGGGTCACTCGGGCAGGTCGCCGTCGCCGTCCCGCTCGGCATCGCCGTGTACGTCGCGGCGCTGATGGTGCTGCGGGTCGAGGAGGTCGACGTGGCACGGCTGATGCTCGTGACACGCCTCCGGGCCAGGAGCGGCGCTCAGCCCGGAGCGTAGGTCCAGGGCTCGCGGGGGAGTGCCTCGGGGTCGAACCGTTCGACGAGCTGGGCCATCGTCACCGGCTCGCCCGGCTCGGCGAGGCCGAGGGTGGCGGCGAGCAGGGAGCGCACGTCGTCGGGGGACTCGCCGAGGGCGAGGCGGTCGGCGAGGGTCACCGATCCGTGGCGCTTCGCGAGGCGTTCGCCGTCGGGCCCGAGCACGAGCGGCACGTGGGCGTGGGTGGGTGGCGGCAGCCCGAGCAGGTCGGCGAGGTGGAGCTGGCGAGGGGTCGAGGGCAGGAGGTCGTCGCCGCGCACCACCTCCTCGATGCCCTGGTCGGCGTCGTCGACCACCACCGCGAGGTTGTACGCAGGCACCCCGTCGTTGCGGCGGAGCACGACGTCGTCGACCACGCCCTCGTAGCGGCCGTGCAGCCGGTCGACCAGCTCGAGGCTCGCGACCTGCGCGCGCAGGCGGATTGCGGCCGGTCGCCCATCGGCGGCCCGCGCCGCCCGCTCGCGTTCGGTGAGCTGGAGACAGGTGCCCGGATAGACACCGCCGGGGACCTCGCCGTGCGCGGCCGACGCCGCCTCCTGGATCTCGCGTCGGGTGCACGTGCACTCGTAGGTGAGGCCGCGGTCGGTGAGCCGGCGGATCGCCTCGTGGTAGAGGTCGAACCGCTCGGACTGGCGGACGACCTCGCCGTCCCAGTCGAGGCCGATGGCAGCGAGGTCGGCGAGCTGGCGCCGCTCGTGCTCGGGGCTCGCGACCTTTGCGTCGAGGTCCTCGACCCGCACGAGGAAGCGACTGCCGGCCGACCGGGCGAACAGCCAGGCGAGCAGGGCGGTGCGGAGGTTGCCGAGGTGGAGGTCCCCGGTGGGGCTGGGGGCGAATCTGCCGACGGCCACGGCACGCATGGTGGCACGAGCCGTCTGGGAGGGCCGATCGGGGGGTATGGGATCGGGACCGACACTCCCAGGAGGCCCCGCCATGTCCGAGCTGTCCGACGGCCGTTTCGACACACCCGTGGAGGAGGTCGATCCGGAGGAGGCGGCCGAGGAGGTCGACCTCACCGAGGAGGAGGCCCGCGAGGTGATGAGCGAGCCGGTCGAGGTCGCCGAGGGCGAGACCGTCAGGGTCGCCCAGCAGAACGTGGGCCCCGAGTCGATCGGCAGCGGGGAGTTCCCCGACCCCGACACCCCGCCGGTCGAGCCCGCGCCCGGCGCGGACTGACCAGCCGGCGCGGGCTCGATGCGGTCAGCCGCCCGCGGCGCGACGGGCGGCGGCAGAGGGGGGCGTGGCGAGGGAGGCGACGAGCCAGCCGACGACGGTGGTGCCGGCGGTGGCCTCCGCTGACATCACGGAAGCGGGTGCTCGAAGGGCCGACTCTCTGATCCGCCGTCGTCCCGTCGACCGCCCGCCCCGTAGGATCGATCGGGTATGGCCGAACGCTTCTTCGTCACCACGCCGATCTATTACGTGAACGACGCGCCCCACATCGGGCACGCGTACACGACCGTCATCGCCGACT
>CAZAVX010000007.1:0-13438 GCA_964488835.1 uncultured Iamiaceae bacterium
ACCACGTTGATAGGCCGGAGGTGTACGCACGGCAACGTGTTCAGCCGACCGGTACTAATCGGCCGAGGGCTTGGATTCCTCTCACTTTCGTGAGGGTCCAGAGGTGCTTGTGCTCGCTATGGAGTTCTCGAGGGCAGGCTGCGCGCCGCGCCGCCCTTGACAGAGGTTTCGGTGGCCATAGCGGTGGGGTCACACCCGTTCCCATTCCGAACACGGAAGTTAAGCCCACCAGCGCCGATGGTACTTGGGGAGAGATCCCCTGGGAGAGTAGGTAGCCGCCGGATTTCTCACTCGAACGGACCCCATCTGGGGTCCGTTCGTCGTTTTGGACTCCGGTTCTCTCCGGTACGATCGGGCCCCATGACCCCCGCCGATCGCTCATCCGATTCACCGCGACGCCGGGGTGGTGATCGACCCGGAGGTGGTTCACGTCAGGCGCCTCGTGGATCCTCGCCCGGCCGGGGTGGGCGCCCGTCGGGCGGGCGGAACCCGCGATCGGGCGAACCCCGTCGTGGTGCGCCGCCCCGGCGCGACGACACCGACGCCGGGCCGAAGCAGTGGGGGAGCCTGGCGCGCAAGGGCGCCCGTCGACTGAGCGACGACGTACGCGGCGCAGGCACCGCCTCGCCTGCTGGTCGGGAACCCGCCGAGCGGGACACCGAGCAGTGGATCGACGAGGGCCCCGTGCGCGACGCGGCGAAGGGCGCGGTGCGTCGAGGGAGGTCGGCATCGGCCTCTCGGGCGACGAGCTCGGTCGACGTGTCCGAGGCGGGCGTCGCGAAGGCCATCGGGGCGAAGGACGCCGCGAAGTTCGAGCAGCGACTCCGCGACGCGGCCCGAGCCTTCGAACGCGAGCGCTACGGGGAGGCCCGCACCGCACTCGTCGCCCTCGCCGAGCGCATGCCGGCCAACGCGGCGGTGCGCGAGTTGCTCGGTCTCACCTACTACCGGCTCGGCCAGTGGAAGCGGGCGATCGCCGAACTCGAGGCCTTCCGCGAGCTCACGAGCTCCACCGAGCAGCATCCCGTGCTCGCCGACTGCTACCGCGCGCTGAAGCGGTGGCACGAGGTCGAGTCGCTCTGGGACGAGCTGCGTGCGGTGTCCCCGAGCGCCGAGCTGATGGCGGAGGGACGCATCGTGATGGCCGGGTCGCTCGCCGACCAGGGCCGGGTGGTCGACGCGGTGAACCTGCTCGACAAGGGGTTCCGCTTCCCCAAGCACCCTCAGCTCCACCACCTGCGTCGGGCCTACGCGCTCGCCGACCTCCGCGAGCGTGCCGGCGACCTGCCCCGGGCGCGGTCGCTCTTCGAGCGCATCGAGGCCATCGATCCCGAGTTCGGCGACGTCGCCGAGCGCGTCCGCGCCCTGCGCTGACCGCCGCCACCTGGAGGAGCCCCATGTTTCGCGCCATGTACCTCGAGCGTCGCGACGACGAGGTCGTCGCGAGCATCCGCGACCTCAGCGACGACGACCTCCCCGCCGGCGAGGTGCTCATCGACGTCGAGTGGTCGACGGTCAACTACAAGGACGGGCTCGCCTACGCGGGCGCGCCCGGCGTGGTGCGGGAGTACCCGATCGTGCCGGGGGTCGACCTCGCGGGCACGGTCGCCGCCAGCGACGATCCTCGCTATGCGCCCGGCGACCGAGTCGTCGTGAACGGCTGGCGGATGGGTGAACGACACTGGGGCGGACACGCCGAGCGGGCCCGGGTCCCGGGCGACTGGCTCGTCGCCCTGCCCGAGGACATCGACACGCGCACCGCGATGGCCATCGGCACTGCCGGGCTCACCTCGATGCTCTGCGTACTCGCCCTCGAGCGCCAGGGCCTCACCCCGGCCGCCGGCCCGGTGGTCGTCACCGGCGCCTCGGGTGGGGTCGGGTCGGTCGCGGTGAGCCTGCTCGCCCGCGTGGGCTTCGAGGTCGCCGCGGTCACCGGTCGGCCCGAGGAGGCGGCGTACCTCCACGGGCTCGGCGCCACCCACATCGTCGAGCGCGCCGAGCTCTCCGAGCCGCCACGACCCCTCGAGACCCAGCGCTGGGCGGGCGGCGTCGACGCCGTCGGCTCGCTGATCCTCGCCAACGTGCTCGCCCGCATCTCCTATGGCGGTGTCGTCGCCGCCTGCGGGCTCGCGCAGGGGATGGACCTGCCGACCTCGGTGGCGCCGTTCATCCTCCGCGCGGTCACCCTCGTCGGGGTCGAGTCGGTCGAGGCACCCTACGAGCGTCGGGTCGAGGCCTGGCAGCGCTTGGCGACCGACCTCGACCGCGAGCAGCTCGAGACGATGACGACCGAGGTCGGTCTCGGAGATCTCGTGCGGATCACCGACGACATCCGGGCGGGCAGGGTGCGCGGCCGGGTGGTCGTCGACGTGCGCCGCTGAGGGGTCCGGTCCGAGCCCGTCGGTTCGTGGCCGCCGATCGACTGTCAGGGGCCCTCGGTACGCTGACGGCACTTCCCCCTCGAACGCGCACCAGCCCGCGGCTGGTCCCTCCGAGGAGGAGATCCCCATGGCCGACCACACCGGTCCCACGCCCCACGTCAACCTCGCCGTCATCGGCGGCCGCCTCTCGAGCGATCCGGTCGAGCGCACGCTCCCGTCGGGCGACACGCTCGTGGCCTACGAGGTGACCGTCGCCCGGCCCGACGCCCCGACCGACACCGTGCCCGTCGTCCTCCTCGGCGGCCGCCCCCCGGGTGGGCTCGTCGCCGGCGACGAGGTCGTCGTCGTCGGGCGCGTCCGCCGTCGCTTCTTCCGCGCGGGCGGGGCCACCGCCAGCCGCACCGAGGTGGTCGCCGACCAGGTCGTCCCGGCGCGCCGGCGTGCCGCGGCCCGCCGGGCGGTTGAACGGGCGACGCAGGCGGCGGTCGAGACGTCGCGCGACCGATGAGCCTCCCCCCACCGGCCCCGCCCGGCCCCCGGCAGGTGAAGTGGGTCACGGGGGGCGCCTAGATTGGGTCGGGCCCCACTGGGGCCGCGTCACCCCCCGAGAAGGAGACCCACGAGCATGGATCAGCGGCAGTTCGACAAGGTTCGCGCGGGCCAGGGCTTCATCGCTGCCCTCGACCAGAGCGGTGGGAGCACCCCCAAGGCGCTGAAGCTCTACGGCATCGAGGAGACCGCCTACAGCAACGACGCCGAGATGTTCGACATCGTCCACGAGATGCGCACGCGCATCATCACCAACCCCGCCTTCGGTGGCGATCGGGTGCTCGGCGCCATCCTCTTCGAGGACACGATGAACCGCCAGATCGACGGCAAGGACTCCGCCGCCTACCTCTGGGAGGTCAAGGAGATCGTCCCCTTCCTGAAGGTCGACAAGGGCCTCGCCGAGGAAGCCGACGGTGTCCAGCTGATGAAGCCGATGCCCGAGCTCGACGCGCTGCTCGAGCGCGCCCTCACCAAGGGCATCTTCGGGACCAAGATGCGCTCGGTCGTGAAGCTCGCCGACAAGGCCGGCATCGACGCGATCCTCGACCAGCAGTTCGAGGTGGGGCGCCAGATCGTCGCCGCGGGGCTGGTGCCGATCCTCGAACCGGAGATCGACATCCACAGCCCCCAGAAGGCAGAGGCCGAGGCCCTCCTGCTCGAGGGGTCGCTCGCCCGCCTCGCCGACCTCGGCGATGACGAGTACGTGATGTTCAAGCTCACCCTGCCCGAGACCGACGGCTTCTACCAGCCCCTCGTCGACCACCCGCGGGTGCTGAAGGTGGTGGCGCTGTCGGGTGGCTACAGCCGCGAGGAAGCCAACGCCCGGCTCGCCCGCAACCCCGGCGTGGTCGCCAGCTTCTCGCGAGCGTTCACCGAGGGGCTCACCGCCCAACAGTCCGACGAGGAGTTCCGCGCGACACTCGACGCGTCCATCGCCAGCATCTACGAGGCGTCGATCGCCGGCTGACCCGATCGGGCGGCGCCTCAGGACTCGCGCCGATCTGCCGATCAGGAACGGGGCACCGACGACGCCCACGTTCAGCCACGAGATCTGCAGCGCGCCGGGGGTCTCCATCTGGGGGGTTGGGGTCACCCTCGAGGTCGCGACGCAGGGGCAGGGGTCGAGCCCACGTGCTCGGCCCCTGTCGCGTCCGTTCGCCGACGGCCGGTTTCCGGCGCGCCCCGATCACGGTTCTACGCTGTATGGGTCGCTAGGGTGAATCGCACGACCCCAAGCGTCGACAAAGAGCCCGTCGAAAGGGAACGCGTGACTGACATCGCGCCGCGGGAGCACACCACGCTCGACCGCCTCGTCATTCGGTTCGCCGGCGACTCCGGCGATGGCATGCAGCTGACCGGTGATCGCTTCACCAGCGCCAGCGCGCTGTTCGGCAACGACCTGGCCACGCTGCCGGAGTTCCCCGCCGAGATCCGCGCCCCCGCCGGGACACTGGCGGGGGTCTCGGCGTTCCAGGTGCACATCTCCGACCACGAGATCAACACGCCGGGCGACGCGCCGAACGTGCTCGTGGCGATGAACCCCGCGGCGCTGAAGGCCGAGCTGCACCGGCTCGAGCCCGGCGGCACCGTCATCGTCAACGTCGACACCTTCGACGAGCGCAACCTCGCCAAGGCCGGCTACGCCGACAACCCGCTCACCGACGGCAGCCTCGACGGCTACACGGTGTACGAGGTGCCGATGACCTCGCTCACCAAGGAGGCGGTCATCCCCGCCGGGGTGAAGCCCCGCGACGCCGACCGGTCGAAGAACTTCTTCGCCCTCGGCCTCGTCACGTGGATGTACACCCGGCCCGTCGACGCCACCCTCGAATGGATCGAGGAGAAGTTCGGCAAGAACCCGATGGTGCACCAGGCCAACGTGCTCGCGTTCAAGGCCGGCCACGCCTTCGGCGAGACCGCCGAGCTGTTCGACCACACCTACGAGGTGAAGCCGGCACCGCAGAAGCCGGGCACCTATACGAACATCAACGGCAACACCGCGCTCGCCTGGGGGCTCATCGCCGCGAGCGAGCTCGCGGGGCTGCCGCTCTTCCTCGGCTCGTACCCGATCACCCCTGCCTCCGACATCCTCCACGAGCTGTCGAAGCACAAGAACTTCGGGGTGCGCACGCTCCAGGCCGAAGACGAGATCGCTGGGATCGGATCGGCGCTCGGCGCAGCGTTCGGTGGCCACATCGGCGTCACCACCACCAGTGGCCCCGGCGTGGCGCTCAAGTCCGAGACGATGGGCCTCGCGGTGAGCCTCGAGCTCCCGCTCGTCGTCGTCGACATCCAGCGGGGCGGGCCCTCCACCGGTCTGCCCACCAAGACCGAGGCCGCCGACCTGCTCCTCGCGATGTACGGGCGTCACGGCGAGTCGCCCGTGCCGGTGCTCGCCGCGGCCACGCCGTCGGACTGCTTCGAGGTGGCCATCGAAGCGGTGCGCATCGCGCTCGAGTACCGCACGCCGGTCATCCTGCTGTCCGACGGGTACCTCGCCAACGGCACCGAGCCGTGGCTGCTCCCGAACGTCGACGAGCTGCCCCGCATCACCGTCGACTTCGCCGACGGACCGAACCACACCTCTGCCGCGGGCGAGCCCGAGTACTGGCCCTACCTGCGCGACCCCGAGACCCTCGCCCGGTCGTGGGCGGTGCCGGGCACCGACGGTCTGATGCACCGCATCGGCGGCATCGAGAAGGAGGACGGGTCGGGCAACATCTCCTATGACCCGGCCAACCACGGTCGGATGGTCGCCCTGCGGGCCGCGAAGGTGGCCGGCATCGCGAAGTCGATCCCACCCGTCGAGGTGGCGGGCGACGTGGACGCCGACCTCCTCGTGCTCGGCTGGGGCTCCACGTGGGGCGCCATCGCCACCGCGGTCGAACGCGCCCGCGACGAAGGCCACCGCGTCGCCCAGGTCCACCTCCGTCACCTCAACCCCTTCCCGCCGAACCTCGGTGAGGTGCTCGCCCGCTATCGCACGGTGCTGGTGCCCGAGATGAACCTCGGCCAGCTCTCGCGCCTCGTCCGGGCCGAGTTCCTCGTCGACGCCCGCTCGATCAACAAGGTCGAGGGCACACCGTTCACCGCCGCCGAACTGCACGCCGCCATCCTGGGAGCGCTCTCGTGACCGATCTCGTCGTCCCACCCACCACCCGCAAGGATTGGCAGACCGACCAGGAGGTCCGCTGGTGTCCGGGATGCGGTGACTACTCGATCCTCACCGCGCTCCAGATGCTGATGCCCGACCTCGGTGTGCGCCGCGAGGACACCGTCTTCGTGTCCGGGATCGGCTGCGCCGCTCGCTTCCCGTACTACATGAACACCTACGGGATGCACACCATCCACGGTCGGGCACCGGCGATCGCCACCGGTCTCGCGATGGCCCGCCCCGACCTGCACGTGTGGGTGGTGGGCGGCGACGGCGACCTCCTGTCGATCGGCGGCAACCACCTCATCCACGCGCTGCGTCGCAACGTGAACCTCACGATCCTGTTGTTCAACAACCAGATCTACGGACTCACCAAGGGCCAGTACTCGCCGACGAGCGAAGTCGGCAAGGTCACCAAGTCGACGCCGTTCGGCTCGCTCGATCAGCCGTTCAACCCGATCGCCCTCGCGCTCGGCGCGCAGGCCTCCTTCGTCGCCCGCACCCACGACATGGATCGCGGTCACATGCAGGAGACGTTCCGGCGGGCCCACGAGCACAAGGGCGCCGCGCTCGTCGAGATCTACCAGAACTGCAACGTGTTCAACGACGGGGCGTTCGAGACGATCACCGGCAAGGCCAACCGCGAGTCGATGCTCATCCCGCTCGTCCACGGTCAGCCGGTGCGCTTCGGCCCTGACGGCTCGAAGGGCGTGATCTCCGACTCGAGCGGACGGGCGCGGATCGTCGATGTCGCCGACGTCGACGAGGCCGACCTCGTCGTCCACGACGAGCGGGCGCCCGACGCCTCCCTCGCGTTCGGCCTCGCCCAGTTGTCGAGCGGTCCGCACGAGCCGACGCCGATCGGCGTGTTCCGCGCGGTCGAGCGGCCCGAGTACGCCGAGCAGACCAACCAGCAGCTCGACCAGGCCCGCGCGCAGCGCGGCGAGGGCGACCTCGCAGCCCTCCTGCGCTCCGGCGCCACCTGGGACGTGCTCTGACCCTCGCCACCCGCCGCACCCGGGGGTGGCGCCCCGAGGTCAGCGGGTGGTGCGGAACACCAGGCCGGTGCGTGGCTTGGGATGGAAGAACGTGGTCTTCGGGGGCATGCGCTCGCCGCCGTCCGCGGTGGCCCTGATCTGGTCGACCGTCGCCGGCCGCACGAGCACTCCGGCGTCGGCGCGCCCGGCGCGCACCGCGTCGACGACGTGGTCGATGCCGTGCTGGTAGGTGAGCTCGACGTCGAGGTCGGCGAGGGCTGCGTCGAGGCGCACCGTGTCGAGGTCGACGAGTCCGTCGAAGCGTCCGGGCCGGGGGGTGAGGGCGCGGAGCCGATCGGCCTCGACGAGCACGAGGTGCCCGCCTGCCACCATCTGGTCGAGCAGCGCGGGTGAGGCCTCGACCTCGGCGCCGACCTCGAACCACGGGTCGAGCGCGGCCGCGAGGTCGGTCCCGGCCGGGACCTCGAGCAACCGGTGGATGGGGAGCACGGTGAGCTCGTCGGCGACGAGCTCGACGACGAACACCATGGCGGCCTCCGCCTCGCCGGCGTCACCGCCGGTCTCGGTCCTCCGCTCGTCGCGGTACTGCAGCGAGGTCTCGTAGCGGTGGTGCCCGTCGGCGATGACGACCGGATTCGCGTCGACGGCCTCGGTGATGCGCCGCTGGCGCTCGGCGTCGGTGATCGACCACAGGACGTGCTCGATGCCGTCGTCGTCGGTCCAGTGCTGGGCGTCGGGGCCGGGCTCGCCGATGGCATCGGTGAGCCCGTCGGTGGGGGAGAGGCCCCAGATGGGCGAAAGGTTGGTGCTGGTCGCCCGCAACAGGTCGAGCCGGTCGCTCTTCGCCTTCGGGGTGGTGTGCTCGTGGGGGAGGATGGGCCCGTCGCCCGGGGCGGCGAGGGTGAGCGCACCGAGGACCCCGGTGCAGCGCCGGGCCCGGCCGGCGGGGTCGACGAAGCTCATGCGGTAGCCGTAGAACCGAGGCTCGGGGTCGTGCACGAGGACGCCGTCGTGCCGCCAGCGACGGAGGAGGGCATCGGCGGCCGCGTAGCGATCGAGCCCGTCCTGCTCGACCGGCAGGTCGATGTGCACCGCGTTGTGCTCGTGGCGGCCCGCGAGCGCGGCCCGGGCTGCGTCGTCGATGACGTCGTAGGGGGGCGAGGTGACTGCGCCGAGATCGTGGGCGGGGGAGTAGCGCAGACCGGGGAACGGGGAGAAGCGGGCCATGACCCCATCCTTGCAGACCCTCGGGTCGCCCGGATCTGGCGGGCGCGCCGCGCGGTGGCGGCTCTGCGAGGATGGTCCGATGCCCTGGGCGATCGATCTGGACGGTGTCATGTGGCTCGGCGAGGAGCCGATCCCCGGTTCGGCCGACGCCGTCGCCCGACTCGACGCGGCCGGCGAGCCGGTGATGTTCGTGACGAACAACTCGTCGGTGCCGGTCTCCGCGGTCGAGGCGAAGCTCGCGGCCCACGGCGTGGAGGCCGCCGGACGGGTGCTCACCTCGGCGATGGCGGCGGCCACGCTCGTCGAACCGGGCGAGCGGGCGCTGGTGGTGGGCGGGCCGGGCATCGTGGAGGCGCTCGAGGCGCGGGGTGTCCAGGTGGTCGACGCGGTCGCCGCCCGGTCCCAACTGCCCGACGTGGTCGTCGTCGGTTTCACGCGTTCGTTCGACTACGACCTGCTCGCCGCGGCCACCCGTGCCGTGCGGTCGGGAGCCCGGCTGATCGGCACGAACACCGACGCCACCTATCCCACGCCGGAAGGTCAGATCCCCGGCGGTGGCGCCATCCTCGCCGCGGTGGCCACCGCATCGGAGGTCGAACCGCTCGTGGCCGGCAAGCCTCACGCGCCGCTCGCGGCGTTCGTCAGGGACCGGCTCGGGCCGACGGGGATCATGGTCGGCGACCGGCCCGCGACCGACGGGGCCTTCGCCCGAGCGCTGGGGTACCGGTTCGCCCTCGTCCTGAGCGGGGTCACCGACGCCGCGAGCACGTCGGTCGACGGTGCCGACCTGGTGGGGGCCGACCTCGCCGATGTGGTCGAGACGGTGCGCGGGGTGTGACCGACGACCAGGGTGCAAACTGTAGCAAGCAGATGCTTGCTCGGGTTATACTTCCGGTATGAGCGAGACCCCCACCCCCCAGGTACGAACCGCCGCCACCGACGTGCTCACCCGCACCAAGGAGGCCATCGAGCGGGTCGTCGAGACCCTCACCGAGTCCACCGAGCGGCTCTCCGCCGAGGTCGTGACCAACGCCCGTCACGTCGTCGACTCCGCCCAGGAGGCGGGCGAGCGGGTGCGCGCCGAGGTGACCGCCAAGGCCGAACCCACCGCCGAGCAGGTCACCGAGGCGGTCAACGAGCTGATCGCCTGGGCGCGCCAGCAGAGCGATCGCCTCGCGACCGACATCGACGAGTTCCGGACGGGGCTCGAGGCCCGCTTCGCGCCGGCCACCCGCGCCGAGCTCGCAGCGCTCGAAGCCCGCGTCGCCGCCGTCGAGTCGAAGCTCGACAAGGCGCTGAAGGCCCAGAAGGCACAGAAGGCACAGAAGACCCAGAAGGCCAAGGCGACCACGTCGACCACTCGGAAGGCGCCCGCCAACAAGGTGTGACGCGCTCGGCCCCCAGGGAACGGCCATCATGGGGGCCATGGCACTCGATCGCCGGTCGACGCATGGCTGAGGTCGGCCTCGTCCTCCACCAGCACCGCCCGCTCGTGCGCGACGTCGCCCAGCGGGCCGTCGATTGGCTCACCGCGAACGGCCACGCCGTGCGGGTCACCGTCGACGACGCCGACCTGGTCGAGGCAGCCACCGTGGTCCCCGACGACGGCTTCGCCCCAGGGCTCGACCTCGTCGTCAGCCTCGGGGGCGACGGCACGATGCTGCGGGCCATTCGGCTCGTCGCGGCCGACGAGACCGATGTGCTCGGCATCAACATCGGTCACCTCGGCTATCTCACCGAGGTCGAACCGCGGGCGCTCGAATCCGCGCTCGAGCGGTACTTCGCGGGCGAGCACTCCATCGAGCGCCGGATGCTCGTGTCGGTGGCGGTGAGCTGCCTCGCCGACGAGGGTGGACCTCGTACCGAGCGGGCGCTCAACGAGGCGGTCCTCGAGAAGACCGCCGCCGGCCACACCGTGCGCCTCGCCGTGTCGATCGACGGCGAGTACTTCACCACCTACGCGGCCGACGGGCTCATCGTGGCCACCCCCACCGGGTCCACCGCGTACGCCTTCTCCGCCCGGGGGCCGATCATCGACCCCACCCACCGGGCGATGCTCCTCACGCCGGTGTCGCCACACATGCTGTTCGACCGGAGCCTCGTGCTCGAGCCGGCCACGATGCTGTCGGTCACCGTCGCCGACCATCGCGAGGCCACGCTCACCATCGACGGGCGTCCCGAGGGCGTGCTCCGCGAGGGCGACTCCATCACCTGCACGGCGTCGCGTCGTTCCGCGCGCCTCGTCACGTTCGGTCCGCGAGACTTCCACCGGATCCTGAAGAACAAGTTCGGGTTGAACGATCGATGAGCTCACCGAACGACCACCCTGGCGAGGTGTTCGCGTGCTGACCGAGTTGGCGGTCCGCGATCTCGGCGTCATCGCCGAGGTCCGGCTGGTGTTCGGGCCGGGGATGACGGCGCTCACCGGCGAGACGGGTGCGGGCAAGACCCTGCTCGTCGACGCCATCGACCTCCTCGTCGGGGGCAAGGCCGACCCCACCCTCGTGCGTCCGGGAGCGGCGGAGGCGGTGGTCGAGGGGCGCTTCGTCCTCGGCGACGACCCCGATGCCACCGAGGTGGTGCTCGCACGGGTCGTTCCCGCCTCCGGTCGTTCCCGCGCCTATGTCGACGGCCGACTCGCCACCATCGCCGAACTCGCCGACTGGGGCCGACAGCTCGTCGATCTCCACGGACAGCACGCACACCAGTCGCTCCTCGCACCTGCGGTCCAGCGCGCCATCCTCGACCGGTTCGGCGGGGTCGACCTGTCCGAGCTCCAGGCGGCGCGGCGTCGTCTCGTCGAGATCGACGCCGAGCTCGCGGCGCTCGGTGGCGACGAGCGTGCACGGGCCCGGGAGATCGATCTCTACCGCTTCCAGGTCTCCGAGCTCGACGCTGCCGGTCTCGCCGACCCCGACGAGGACGCGGCGCTCGACGCCGAGGAGGACCTCCTCGCCGACGCCACCGCCCACCTCGCCGCCGCCGCGGCCGCCGCCGAAGTGCTCTCGGGCGACGGTGGAGCGATCGACCTCGTCGGCGAGGCCGTCGCCCACCTCCAGGGCCGCGGTCCCTTCGCCGACCACGAGGCCCGCCTCCGGGCGGTGATGGCCGAACTCTCGGAGCTGTCCGCCGACGTGCGGGCCACCGGCGAGGGCATCGACCAGGACCCCGAACGTCTCGACGCGATCCGCGCCCGCCGCCAGCTGCTCGCCGAGTTGCGCCGGAAGTACGGCGACACGCTCGCCGAGGTCATCGCCTACGCCGACGAGGCGCGCGAGCGCCTCGCCGAGCTCGAGGGCCGCGACGCCGCCGCAGAAGCGCTCGATCGCGAGCGGGCGAGCGTCCAGGAAGACCTCGAACGTGCCGAACGGGCGGTGGGCGCAGCGCGGCGGGCCGCGGCGCCGCGCCTCGGCGAGGCCATCACCGACCGACTCGTCGACCTCGCCATGCCGAAGGCCCACATGGCTGTCGCCGTCGGCGACGCCGATCCGGGCGACGACGTCGAGCTCCAGCTCTGCGCGAACCCGGGCTCGCCGTTGTTGCCTCTGGCGAAGACCGCGTCGGGCGGCGAGCTGGCCCGTGCGATGCTCGCCGTGCGGCTGGTGCTCACGAGCGGGCCGCCGACGCTCGTCTTCGACGAGGTCGACGCCGGCATCGGTGGGGAGGCCGCGGTCGCGGTCGGTGCGGCGCTCGCTGCGGTGGCGGCCGACCACCAGGTGTTCGTCGTCACCCACCTGCCCCAGGTGGCGGCGCACGCGCACCAGCACATCGCGGTCACCAAGACCGAGCGCGACGGCTCGACGGTGTCGCAGGCCCGGGCGCTCGGCCACGACGAGCGCGTCGTCGAGTTGTCCCGGATGCTCGCCGGATCCGACTCCGAGGTCGGACGGCGCCATGCGTCCGAACTGCTCGCGGCGGCGGGGCGGGTGCCGCGATGAACGGTCCGCGCTCGATGAGCGCCCGACGGCGGCGATCACACCCGGCAACTCCCCGTGTGCTCGTCGGGCGGGCCCGCATCGGTCGGCGCACCAAGGATCTCGTCGCCCGCCTCGGCCCCGGCGACATCGCGGTCATCGACCACGAGGATCTCGACCCGGTCGCCGCCGGCTCCCTCGCCGCCGCCGGTGTCGCCGCGGTGGTGAACGCGGCGGCGTCGGTGTCGGGCCGCTACCCCAACCGGGGCCCGCTCGTGCTCGCGCGTGCACGGGTGCCCCTCGTCGACCGCGTCGGCAGCGAGCTGCTCGACCTGCTCGAGGACGGCGAGGAGATCAGCATCGTCGACGGCGAGATCCGACGCGACGACGAGGTGATCGCGAAGGGCACCGTGCAGACCGAGAGCAGCCTCTCGGCGGCCGTCGCCGCGGCGCGCGACACGATGGGGGAGGAGCTGGTGGCCTTCGCCGAGAACACGCTCGGCTACCTGCGCAACGAGCAGCACCTGCTCCTCGACGACCTCGACGTGCCCGACCTCCGCACCTCGCTCGAGGGTCGTCAGGTGCTCATCGTCGTGCGGGGCAGCGACTACCGCGACGACCTCTCGATGCTCCGGCGCAGCGGGTACATCGGTGAGATGCGACCAGTGCTGCTCGGTGTCGACGGCGGGGCCGACGCGCTCCTCGAGATGGGTCTCACCCCCGACATCATCCTCGGCGACTTCGACTCGGTCTCCGAGACCGCCCTCCGGAGCGGCGCCGAGCTGGTGGTGCACGGTTACCGCGACGGACGGGCGCCGGGGGCCGCCCGGCTCGACGCGCTCGGACTGCCCTACGTCGTGGTCGCCTCGGAGGGCACGAGCGAAGACATCGCGATGCTCCTCGCCTACGAGAAGGGGGCCGAGCTGCTCGTCGCGGTCGGCACCCACAGCTCGATGTCCGACTTCCTCGACAAGGGTCGGGCGGGCATGGCCTCGACCTTCCTCGTCCGTCTGAAGGTGGGGCCGATGCTCGTCGACGCCAAGGGCGTGAGCCGGCTCTACCGACACAGCGTCCGCAAGCGCGACCTGCTGCTCCTCGTGCTCGCCGCGATCTTCACGCTCGTGGTGATCTTCGTGGTCAGCGAGCCCCTCCGCCTCCTGTTGCGGGGCTATCTCCTCACCTTCTAGCTCCTCACCTTCTAGCTCCTCACCTTCT
>CAZAVX010000007.1:13538-63464 GCA_964488835.1 uncultured Iamiaceae bacterium
TTGCGGGGCTATCTCCTCACCTTCTAGCTCCTCACCTTCTAGCTCCTCACCTTCTCGGACCGCACCTCCAGGACCTGCCGTGATCAACCTCCGCTACCACATCGTCTCGATCACCGCGGTGTTCCTCGCGCTCGGCATCGGGGTGACGCTCGGGTCGAGCCTCATCCAGCGGTACACCATCGACACCCTCGAGGGTCGGCTCGACGAGCTGGGGGAGCGGCTCGACCGGACCGACGGCGAGAACCGCGAGCTGCGCGACGAGATCCAGCGCCGCGACGAGTTCGACGAGCAGCTCGGACAGGACGCGCGCGTGCTCTTCGGCGGCCATCTCGAGAACGTGCCCGTCGTGGTCCTCGCCGCACAGGGCACCGACGACGCCCTCCTCGACGACACCCGCCAGTCGCTGCGCACCGCCGGTGCCGAGCTCAGCGGCGTGCTCGTGTTCACGTCCCGCTGGGACGAGCTCAGCGAGGGCGAGGTGGAGGAGCTCTCGACGCTGCTCGGCCGCACGTTCTCGAACGACCGGATCGCCCGCACCACCGTCCTGCGCCGCATCGCCACCGAGCTGGTGGCCGCCACCGACGACCCACCGCCGCCCGAGCCGCCGCCGACCGGCGAGGCCGGCTCCTCCGACGAGGACGGTTCGGGCATCGCCGGCGAGCCGGGCGATCCGCCGCCCGACGGAGTCCCGACCGGCGAGACGCCGACCGTGCCCCCCGACACCGTGCCCCCCGACACCGTGGCCGACGGAGAACAGGACGGTGGGGAGCAAGACGGTGGGGAGCCGGGTGTCGCCCTCGGCGACGCCGAGGGCGAGGTGGACGCGCCGGTGCCGGAGAGCGAGGTCATCCCGGCGCTCGTCGAGGCCGGCTTCCTCGAGTTCCGGCCGGAGGGCGCCGCGACCCCCGTGCCGTCCTACGGCCTGCGGATCGTCGTCGTCGACGATCCCGAGTCCGACCTCGTGCCGGCTCGGGCGCTGCTGCCGCTCCTCGACGCGATGACGATGCTGCGGTCGGGCACGTTGCCGCTGGTCGTCGCCGGTCCGGTCGTCGAGGCCGAGGTCCCCGACGCCGGGGACGACGACGAGACCGTCCTCCAGCCGTCGCCCCTCGTGGCCGCGGCCCGTGTCCAGGAGCGCCTCGCCAGCGCCGTCAGCACCGTCGACGACGCGACGAGCTTCCCGGGCCAGGCGGCGCTGGTGATGGCGCTGTCCGACCACGGTGCACCGGGCCACTACGGGGTCACCGAGAGCGCGGCCTCGCTGCTCCCGCCGAGGTCGGAGTGACCGTCGACCAGCAGGTCTCGCACGCCACGGACGACCCGGCTGCGCCGGTCGTCGTCGCCCTCGTCCCGGCGTTCCGGAGCGCCGACCGCATCGCCGCCACCGTGGCGGCCACCGCGGCGATCCCCGGGGTCACCCGGGTGCTCGTCGTCGACGACGGCTCGGGCGACGGCACCACTGCCGCCGCGCTCGCCGCGGGGGCCGAAGTGCTCGTGCTGCCCGTCAACCGGGGGAAGGGCGGGGCGGTCGCCGCGGGGGTCGCCGCGTCGCCGGACGCCGACGTCTTCCTGCTGATCGACGCCGATCTCCAGCACACCGCGGCGGAGGCCGCGCGCCTGTTGCCGCCGGTGCTCGCCGGCGAGGCCGACATGACCGTGGCGGTCCTTCCCGACGCGGCCGGACGTGGAGGCTTCGGACTGGTCCGTGACCTCGCGGCACGCGGTATCCGCCGGGCGAGTGGATGGTCGACCACCGCGCCGCTCTCGGGTCAGCGTGCCGTGCGCGCCGAGCTGCTGCGTGGGCTCACCAGCGCCGAGCGGTTCGGCCTGGAGGTCGCGCTCTCGATCGACGCGGTGCGGGCCGGCGCGCGCGTCCTCGAGATCGACGCGCCGATCGAGCACCGCCACACCGGACGCACGTGGCGGGGGTTCCTCCACCGCGGCCAGCAGGGTCTCGACATCCTGCGGGCGTTGTGGCCCCGCCTCACGAGCGCGAAGGTGCGCATCGGTGTCATCGCGCTCGGCGCGCTCCTCGTGCTCGCCGTGGCGTTCGCCGGTGCACGCGCCGCCCGACCCTCGAGCGTCCCACCTGGTGGGGCCGCGTCGAAGGTGGTGCTCGTCGGTGTCCCCGGCCTGGGGCTCGACGACCTCGACGCCGACAAGGTGCCGAACATCGACGCGCTCTGGCAGGGGGAGGGGGCGCTCGCCGCGGCGAGCGTGCGCACCGCGTCGTCACGCCCGAGCACCGTCGAGGCCTGGGCGACGCTCGGCGCCGGCGCGCGGGTGCGGGCCACCTCGATCGCCGCGGTCGCCCACCCCTCCGACGACCCCTTCGAGACCTCGACCGCCGGCGAGGTGACGGCGCGGCGCACCGGCGGCCGTGTGAGCGGCGAGATCGCGCTCGTGAACGCCCCGCTCGTCGTCGACAACGCCGGCGCCGACGTCCCCTCGCGGCCCGGCGCGCTCGGCGATGCGCTCCGCCGGGCGGGCCTGCGCACCGCCGTGATCGGCAACGCCGACCCCGTCCGGCCCGACGGCGACGCCACCGTCAACCGTCCCGCGGCCGTCGCCGTCATGCGCACCGACGGTTTCGTCGACCACGGTGTGGTCGACACGTCGTTGCTCCGCGAGGACCCCCGGGCGCCCTTCGGCATCGCGAGCGACCCCGAGCTCGTCGTCGCCGCGGCACTCGACGCGCTCGCCGTCGCCGACGTGGTCGTCGTCGACACGGGCGACCTCGATCGGCTGCGCGCCTACGACAGCGTGATGACGTCGAGCGAGCGGCGTGAGCTGCGCGACGCGACGCTCGGGCAGATCGACGCCGTCGTCGGCGCGCTCGAGGAGCGGCTCGACGACGACGTCCTCCTGCTCGTCGTGGGGCTGCGGCCCCCCACCGGGGTGTGGGAGCTCACACCGGTGGTCGCCGCGGGCGCGGGTGTCCACCACGGGCTGCTCTCGTCGCCGTCCACCCAGCGCAGCGGGCTCGTCACCCTCACCGACATCGCCCCCACCGTGCTCGACTCGTTGGGGGCGAAGGTGCCGGCGGCGATGATCGGTGCTCCGCTCCGCTACGAACCGGGCACCGTCTCGCTCGACCGACTCCAGGCGATGAACGAGGTGGCCGGCGGGCGGGAGGGCATCTACTACCCGATCGCCCTCACCTTCATCATCGTCCAGGCGCTCGGATACGGGCTCGTCGTGATGTCGCTGCGGGTCGCGCCCGACATCGCCCGGCACCTGCTCGTGCCGGCACGCATCCTCGTCCTCACCTTCGCCGCCTGGCCCCTCGCCACCTACCTCCTGCGCATCGTGCCGGAGGTGTACCGGTTGAAAGGAGGGACCCACGTCGTGCTCTGGCTCGTGGCGTTCCTCGTCGCGTGCCTGGCGTACCGTCTCACCCGGCGCACCCTCGCCCCGCTGGCAGCCATCTGCGGCGCCACCATCGTCGTCCTCCTCGTCGATCTCGCGTTCGGTGCCCCGCTCCAGATGTCGAGCCTGCTCGGCTACTCCCCCCACACTGCGGCACGGTTCACCGGCTTCGGCAACACCACCTTTGCCGTGTTCGGGGCGTGCGCGGTCGTCGTCGCCGCGCTCCACGTCCACCACGCCCCCCGCCGGCGCGAGGCGCTCGTCGGCGCGGGGGCGCTCTTCGCCGTGGTACTCGTCGCCGACGTGGCGCCACAGCTGGGTGCCGACGTCGGGGGCATCCTCACCTTCGTCCCCGTGTTCGGGCTGGCGCTGTGGGCCCTGTCCGGCCGCAAGGTCTCCTGGCGGGTGGTGGTGGGGCTCGGTGTCGCCACCCTCGTCGTCCTCGCCGTGGTGGTGGGCATCGACCTGCTGCGCGATCCCACCGATCGCTCGCACCTCGGGCGCTTCGTCCTCGCGTCCGGCGACGACAGCTCGAACTTCTGGACGACGATCAACCGCAAGTGGTCGACGAACATGCGGGTGCTCCAGCAGACGATCTGGGCCTGGATGGTGCCGATCGTCGCGGCGTTCGCCCTCTATGTGCTCGTCGTCGCTCGTGGCTGGCGGCGGTTGCTGCCCGTCGGGTCGCCGCTGCGGGTGGCGGTCATCGGCACGCTCGGCACGGGGGTCGTGGGCTGGCTCACCAACGACAGCGGCGTCGTCATCGCCGCCCTGGCATTCGTCTACGTCGGCCCGCTCCTGACGCTGCTCGCACTGAGTCCCGAGCTCGCGTCCCCCGTCGTCCGGGCCCCTGCCGTCGCCGACCGTGCGAGGGTCACGACATGACCCTCGTCGCCGTCTCGTTCGTCGCGGGTGGAGTCGTCTCGGCGGTGCTGTGGCGCCTGCTCGCCCCGGTGTTCGCCCACGAGGTGCTGGCGCGCACCAACGTCAACGGCCGCCCGGTGCCGACCGCAGGCGGTCTCGTCGTCGTCCTCGCGCCACTGGCGCCCGCGGTGGTCCTCCCTCTCACGATCTGGATCGCGCGGGGCCAGCCGTCGTGGATCCCCGACGAGGCGATCGGCCCGTGGAACCTCTACCTCGTCGCGATGCTCGGGTTCGGCCTGCTCGGCGTCGTCGACGACCTGCTCGGCGACGGCAGTTCGCGTGGCTTCGCCGGGCACCTCGCGGCGCTGCGCGCCGGCACGCTCACCACCGGCGGCCTGAAACTCTTCGGGGGTGGCGTCCTCGCGCTGTACCTCGCCACGCACGCGCCGGGGGTGATGCTCGACCGGTGGGTGCTCGTGGTCGACGCGGTGCTCATCGCCCTCGCCGCGAACCTGGCGAACCTCCTCGACCGCGCGCCGGGGCGGGTCACGAAGGTCTCCCTCGTCCTGCTCGTGCCGCTCCTGGTCGCCGTCCCGCTCAGCATCGACGGCCCGACCGGATCGCCGGGGTGGCCGCCGATCCCGGCGGTCTTCGTCGTGGGCGCGGCCGCCGGTGTGCTCGCACCCGAGCTGCGCGAGCGGCTGATGCTCGGCGACACGGGAGCGAACGCGCTCGGTGCTGCGCTCGGCCTCGCGGTCGTCCTCGGCGGTCTCTCGCCCGTGACACGCCTCGGCGTGGCGGTGGTGCTCCTCGCGCTGAACCTCCTCAGCGAGCGGGTGTCGTTCAGCGCGGTCATCGCGAGCACGCCGGGCCTGCGTCACCTCGACGAGTGGGGGAGGCCCACCGCCTGAGCTGTGTCCGACGGCACGAATCACACGCGTGTCACTCGGAGGTCAGGTATGGTGAGGTTCCGTCCTGGTGTCGACGGAAAGAAGGCGTCGTGGCGAAGCACATCTTCGTGACCGGTGGTGTGGTGAGCTCGCTCGGCAAGGGTCTCACGGCGTCGTCGCTCGGTCGGCTCCTCAAGGCTCGGGGTCTGCGGGTCACGATGCAGAAGCTCGACCCCTACATCAACGTCGACCCCGGGACGATGAACCCCTTCGAGCACGGCGAGGTGTTCGTCACCGACGACGGCGGTGAGACCGACCTCGACCTCGGTCACTACGAGCGGTTCGTCGACGAGAACCTCACCAAGGACTCCAACGCCACCACGGGCAGCATCTACTCGGCGGTGCTCGCCGCCGAGCGGCGGGGCGACTACCTCGGCAAGACCGTCCAGGTCATCCCCCACATCACCGACGAGATCAAGCGGCGCATCATGCGCCTCGCCACCGACGACGTCGACGTCGTCATCACCGAGGTCGGGGGCACCGTCGGCGACATCGAGATCCTCCCGTTCCTCGAGGCGATCCGCCAGATCCGCCTCGACGTCGGCCGCGACAACGTGTGCTACGTCCACGTCACGCTCGTACCCTTCATCGGCCCGTCGGGCGAGCAGAAGACCAAGCCCACCCAGCACTCGGTCACCGAGCTGCGGAGCCGCGGCATCCAGCCCGACGCCATCGTCTGTCGCAGCGAGGAGCCCATCGGCACCGACCTCGAGCGCAAGATCTCCAACCTCTGCGACGTCCCCGTCGACGCGGTCGTCAACGCGCCCGACGCCGGCAGCCTCTATGAGATCCCGCTCACCCTGCACCACGAGGGCCTCGACAGCTACGTGTGCAACGTGTTGCGCCTCGACGCCCCCGAGCCCGATCTCACGGCGTGGCGCCAGCTGGTCGACCGGGTCGAGGCGGCCACGGTTCCCTTGCGCATCGGCATCATCGGCAAGTACGTCAGCCTGCCCGATGCCTACCTGTCGGTCGTCGAGTCCCTGCGTCACGCGGGCTTCGCCCACGGGGCCGACATCGAGATCGACTGGATCCAGGCCGAGGAGGTCGAGGGCCTCATGGCCGCGGGCCGCCTCCGCGAGCTCGACGGTGTCGTGATCCCCGGCGGCTTCGGCGAACGGGGCATCGAGGGCAAGGTCGCGGCGGCGGCCTACACCCGCGAGCACCAGATCCCGTGCCTCGGCATCTGTCTCGGCATGCAGGTGATGACCATCGAGTACGCCCGCAACGCCCTCGGTCTCAGCGGGGCGAACTCCACCGAGTTCGACCCCCGCACGCCCCACCCGGTCATCGACCTGATGGACACCCAGCGCGACGTCACCGACATGGGCGGCACGATGCGCCTCGGGGCCTACGTCGCCGAGCTCCAGCCGGGCTCGCAGGTCGCCGAGCTCTACGGCAAGACCGTCGTCAGCGAGCGCCACCGGCATCGCTACGAGTTCAACCCCCGCTACCGGTCGAAGTTCGACGGCACCGACTTCGTCTGCTCGGGCACCTCACCCGACGGGCGGCTCGTCGAGTTCATCGAGCTGCGGAACCATCCCTATTGGGTCGGCACCCAGGCCCACCCCGAGTTCAAGAGCCGCCCCGACCGCCCGGCGCCGTTGTTCGACGGGCTCGTCCAGGCGGCCCTCGCCCGCGCCGAGGGTCGCAACCCGCGTCTCATCGACGTCGACCAGCCCGTCAAGGCCTCATGAGCGACCCCGCCGCGGGCTTCCGACGGGTCGGCGAGCGGGAGATCCACCAGGGATACGTCATCCGGGTCGTCGAGGCCGAGTTCGTCGGACCCGACGAGGAGTCGTTCACCCGAGACGTCGTCCGTACTCCCTCGGCGGTCAGCATCGTGCCGGTCGACCGCGGCCCGGACGACTCGTGGGAGGTCGTGCTCGTCCGTCAGTTCCGGGCGCCGCTCGAGCGGTCGATGCTCGAGATCCCGGCCGGTATGTGCGACGTCGACGGCGAGGCACCCGAGGTCACCGCCCAGCGCGAGCTCGCCGAGGAGGCCGGATACCAAGCCCGGGTGATCAGGCCCCTCGTCACCTACCATCCCGCAGGCGGGTTCACCGACCATCGCACCACGATCTACCTCGGGGTCGGGCTCGACGCCGTCGGTCGGGCCACCCACGGCGTCGAGGAGCAGCACATGACCGTCGAGCGCGTGCCCCTCGACGCGGCCATCGCGCAGATCCACGACGGTCGCATCACCGACGGCAAGACCATCGTCGGGCTCCTGTTGGCCCGCGACCGCCTCGACGCCTAGCGAGCCGATGGCCCGCGCCCCCCACGACCGCCGCGAGCTTCCGCTCGAGGTCGTCGAATTCCTGACCTGGCTCGGCGCCGAGCGGGGCCGGGCGGCGGCAACGCTCGAAGCCTACCGTCGCGACCTGCGCGCCTATCTCGCGTTCCTCGACTCGCGCGGCACCACCCTCGACGCCGTCTCGTCCGACGAGGTACGGGCGTTCCTCGCCGCCATGGCCGACGACGGGCTGGCGCGCACCACCCGGGCCCGCAGGCTCGTCGCGGTCCGCACGATGCACCGGTTCCTCGCCGAGGAGGGGTTCGCCCGCACCGATCCCACCGCCGAGGTCGACTCGCCCGGGGTCCCGCGGGGCATCCCGAAGGCGCTGTCGGAGGCCCAGGTCGAGTCGCTGCTCGACGCCGTGGTCGGCGACGATCCGGTCGCCCGGCGCGACCGGGCGATCCTCGAGGTGCTCTACGGCACGGGGTGCCGCATCAGCGAGCTGGTCGGGCTCTCGCTCGGCGACCTCGACCTGCACACCGCCCGGATGCGGGTGTTCGGCAAGGGTTCGAAGGAGCGCGTCGTCCCCATCGGCACCCCCGCGGGGCTCGCCCTCGAGGCGTGGCTGAGCGACGCCGGCCGGGGTGCGCTGAGCCCGACGCGCTGGCGGCGCCGGGGCGACGCCGACGCGGTGTTCCTCAACCAGCGTGGCGGCCGCCTCACCCGCCAGGGTGCCTGGGGGGTGGTGCGCAAGCACGGCGAGGCGGCGGGCCTGACGGGCCTGCTCACACCCCACGTGCTGCGGCATTCCTGTGCCACCCACATGGTCGACCACGGGGCCGACCTGCGGGTGGTCCAGGAGCTGCTCGGGCACGCCTCGGTCAGCACCACCCAGGTGTACACCTACGTGTCCACCGAGCGGCTCTGGGCCGTCTACGATGCAGCTCATCCCCGCGCGTCGGTCCCTCTCGCCACCTGAGCGGGGGGCCGCTGCGGGGGGCACCTGTCCGCGCGTTTCTGGACTAGCCTGGCTCGATGGACCAAGTCCGTGACCCTGACGCGATCCGGAGCAACCTCGAAGCTGAGCGCGCCCGGCTCCAGAAGCACGTCGACGAGCTCGCGGCCGACACCGACACGAGCCTCTCGTTCGACGGCGGGTTCGCCGACTCGGGGCAGGTGGCCGCCGAGCGTGGCGAGTTCAAGTCGCTGGCGATGTCCCTCCGCGAACAGCTCGACGACGTCGAGAAGGCGCTCACCGCGCTCGACGAGGGCCGCTACGGCCTCTGCGAGGTGTGCGAACAGCCCATCGCCGAGGCCCGACTCGAGGCCATGCCGGCCACTCGTCGCTGCATCGAGCACGCCTGACCGACCTACCCTTCGGGGCGTGGGTTCGTCGCTCCACCTCCTCAAGCGCTTCGCCGGTTCGCTCCGTCCGGGAGGCCCACCCGCGTCCGAGGTGACGTGGGTGGCCTCGGTGCTGCGCAAGGCCGAGTTCGAGCTCTGGTCGCGCATGCGGGGCCCCGACCGCCGCCACTCCGTGCAGGTGGCCCGCCGCGTCGAGCGCGCGCTCGGCCACGAGGCCACGCCGGAGGTGCTCGCCGCCGCGCTCCTGCACGACGTCGGCAAGACGGTCTCGGGACTCCGGACCTACGGCCGGGTGGTGGCCACCCTCTCGGGCAAGGTCGCCGGCCATCAGATGGCCGACCGATGGTCCCAGAGCCGCGGCTTCGTCCGACGGGTCGGCCTCTACCTGCGCCATCCCGACCTCGGCGGCGACCTCCTCGCCATGGCCGGCTCCGATCCCCTCACCGTGGCCTGGGCGCGCGAGCACCATCTGCCCCCCGAGAAGTGGACGATGCCCCGCCGCCTCGGGGAGGCCCTCCGCGCCGCCGACGACGACTGACGGGCGGCTCGAGGGGGGCCGACCGGCCCTTCCACCCGCATCTGCGTGAGATCTGGACCGAATCGGGCCGGATTTCACGCAGTTCGGGGTGTACGGGTGGGTCGTACGGGTGGGTGTGTGGGGGTGCAGGTCAGGAGCGGGGGAGGAGGCCGACCGCGTTGCGGGCCCGGTCGAGGACCTTCACGGCGATCTCGCTCGCCCGCTCGGCGCCCCGCGCGAGGATCGCGGCGGTGGCGTCGGGATCGGCGGCGAGCTCGTGGTAGCGCTGTTGCACCGGGGCGAGCACCTCGATGACCGCGGCGGCAGTATCGGCCTTCAGCGGGCCGTACTGGGTGTAGTCGGCGGCCACCTCCTCGGGCGTGCGGTCGGTGCACGCCGCGAGGATCGAGAGCAGGTTCGACACCCCGGGCTTGGTGTCGGGGTCGTAGCGCACCTCGGCGTCGTTGTCGGTGACCGCCCGCTTGAACTTGCGCTCGATGACGGCGGGCTCGTCGAGCATCGACACCGTGCCTTGCGGCGAGTCGGCCGACTTCGACATCTTGCTCGTGGGGTCCTGGAGGTCCATGACCCGGGCGGCGACCTTCGGGATGGCGGCCTCGGGGACGACGAAGGTCTCGCCGTAGCGGCTGTTGAAGCGCATCGCGACGTCGCGGGTGAGCTCGAGGTGCTGGCGCTGGTCGTCGCCGACGGGAACCCGGTGGGTGTCGTAGAGGAGGATGTCGGCGGCCATGAGCGCCGGATAGGTGAACAGCGCCGCCGACACGAAGTCCTTGCGGTCGCTCTTCTCCTTGAACTGGGTCATGCGGCTGAGCTCGCCGAAGCTCGCCGTGCACTCCATCAGCCAGGCGAGCTCGGTGTGGGCGGGCACGTGGCTCTGGACGAAGAGGATGGTTCGCTCGGGGTCGATGCCCGACGCGAGGTAGAGGTTCGCCATCTGGACCGTGCGTCGCCGCAGGTCGTCGGGGTCCTGGGGGACCGTGATGGCGTGGAGGTCGACGATGCAGTAGATCGCGTTCGTCTCGTCCTGTTCGCGGGCGAAGCGCCGGAGGGCGCCGAGGTAGTTGCCGAGCTGCAGGTCGCCGCTGGGCTGGATGCCCGAGAACACTCTCACCATGGCGTCGATGGTAGGGGAGCGGCGCGGTGGTCCCCGAACCGGTTCCCGGCGCCGGGTCCGGTGTCGGTCGTCGGGACAGGTGTCAGTCGTCGGGATAGCCGTGGGGGTTCTGGGACTGCCAGCGCCACGCGTCGGCACAGATCGTGTCGAGGCTGCGATCGGCGGTCCAGCCGAGCTCCTCGTTGGCACGGGTGGGATCGGCATACGAGCTGGCGATGTCGCCGGGCCGTCGGGCGGTGACCTCGTAGGGGATCGCGACTCCCGTGGCGCGCTCGAACGCGGCGACGACGTCGAGGACGCTGTGGCCCTGGCCCGAACCGAGGTTCCAGACGTGGTGGCCGCCCACCTCGAGGAGGCGGTGCAGCGCGGCGAGGTGACCGGACGCGAGGTCGACGACGTGCAGGTAGTCGCGGACCCCGGTGCCGTCGTGGGTGGGGTAGTCGTCGCCGAAGACCATCAGCTTCTCGCGTCGTCCGACCGCCACCTGGGTGATGTAGGGGAGCAGGTTGTTGGGGATGCCCTGGGGGTCTTCGCCGATGAGGCCCGAGGGGTGTGCACCCACGGGGTTGAAGTAGCGGAGCGACGCGATGGCCCATCCGGGGTCGGCGGCGTGCAGGTCGGCGAGGATGCGCTCGATCATGTACTTCGACCAGCCGTAGGGGTTCGTGGCCGACGTGGGGGCGTCCTCGCGTAGGGGGAGTGTGGGTTCGGGGCCGTAGACGGTGGCCGAGGAGGAGAACACGAGGGTCTGGCAGCCGTGGCGTTGCATCGACTCGACGAGGTTGAGGGTGCCGACCAGGTTCGTGCGGTAGTAGCGGAGGGGTTCGGCCACCGACTCGCCGACCGCCTTCAGCCCGGCGAAGTGGATGACCGCGTCGGCCCCGCCGGCGGCGAAGACGGTGTCGACCGCCTCGGCGTCGCGCAGGTCGATCGCGTGGGACTCGACCTCGCTGCCGGTGATCTCGGCGATCCGGCGGAGGGCGGCGGGCTTGCTGTTGGAGAAGTCGTCGAGGACCACCACGTCGTGTCCGGCTTCGACGAGGAGCACCACGGTGTGGCTCCCGATGTACCCGGCCCCGCCGGTGACCACGATGCGCATGGTCCGACGCTAGCCAGTCCCACGGGTAGGATCGCGGCGTGTCCGTCGCCGTGCAGACCGAGGTCTTCGAGGGTCCCTTCGACCTGCTGCTCCACCTGATCCTGCGTGAGCAGGTCGACCTCTACGAGGTCTCGCTCTCGTCCATCGTCGACGCCTACCTCGCCGAGCTCGAGCGCATGGAGCAGGTCGACCTCGAGGTCGCCACCGAGTTCCTGCTCATCGCCGCCACCCTCGTCGAGCTGAAGGCTCGCCGGCTCCTGCCCGACGAAGGGGGGATCGACCTCGACGACGAGCTCGCGCTCTGGGAGGAGCGCGATCTGCTCCTGTCGCGGCTGCTCGAGTGCAAGACGTTCAAGGACGCCGCGGTCGTGCTGCGCCGCTTCGAGGCCGAGGCGAGCCGCAGCCACCCCCGCACCGCCGGGCTCGAGGACCGCTTCGTCGACCTCGCCCCCGACCTGCTCGAAGGGGTCACCGTCGAGCAGCTTCGCGACGCCTACCTGCGGGCCACGGCCCCCAAGCCGGTGCCCAAGGTCGAGCTCGACCACGTCGCACCCATCCGCCTCAGCGTCGCGGAGGCGGTCGAGGAGCTCGTCGACGAGCTGCCGCGGGTGGGCTCCATCGGGTTCCGCCGACTCACCAGCTCCTTCGTCGAGCGCCTCGAGGTGGTCGTGCGGTTCCTCGCGGTGCTCGAGCTGTTCAAGCAGGGCCTCGTCGATCTGCGCCAGGCGTCGACCTTCGGTGAGATCGAGATCGTCTGGCTCGGCACCGACGGGCACGACCACGCCGACCTCGACGCCATCGACGTGTACGACGGATGACCGAGCACCCGAGCGAGCCCTCCGAGTCCCCGGTCGTGGTCGACGAGGCCCGACGTGCCATCGAGGCGGTGCTGATGGTGGCCGACGAGCCGGTCGACCCCCAGCTGCTCGCCCAGCTCGTCGAGCTGCCGGTACCGCGCGTCGAGGCCCTGTGCGCCGAGATGGCCCAGGCCTACGAGGCCGAGGGGCGGGGGTTCGTGCTCGCCCGCGTCGCGGGGGGCTACCGGTACCAGAGCCACCCCGACCAGGCTCCCTACGTCGAACGCTTCGTCCTCGACGGCCAGTCGGCCCGGCTCTCGGCCGCAGCCCTCGAGACGCTGGCCATCGTCGCCTACAAGCAGCCGATCTCCCGCGCCCAGATCGCCGCGATCCGTGGGGTGAGCGTCGACGGGGTGATGCGCACGCTCCAGCAGCGGGGCTACGTCGACGAGATCGGCCGCGACCCCGGGCCCGGACAGGCCGTGCTCTTCGGCACCACCCAGCAGTTCCTCGAGCGCATGGGCCTCGACAGCCTCGCCGAGCTGCCGCCGCTCGGCGACTTCGTCCCCGGCGCCGACGTCGTCGAGGCGCTCGAGCACGGGCTCCGGATGGAGGCCGCGTCGCCGAACGGCACCCCCGACGCGACCGACGAGCCCGAGACCGACACCGTCGGCGGGCCGGACGACCCGCCGACGGACCCGGCCGGGTAGGTGGCTGCCGGCGACGCGCGGGCCGAGGGGGAGCGGCTCCAGAAGGTGTTGGCGCGAGCCGGCCTCGGGAGCCGGCGGCGCTGCGAGGAGCTCATCGAGGACGGCCTCGTCACGGTGAACGGCGAGGTCGCCGTCCTCGGCCGCCGGGTGAACCCCGAGACCGACCGCATCGAGGTCGACGGCACGCCGATCTCCACCCGATCGGGCCTCGTCTACTACCTGCTCAACAAGCCGGCCGGCGTCATCACCACCGCCGACGACCCCCGGGGACGGCCGACGGTCGTCGAGCTGGTGCCGAGCGATCCCCGGGTGTTCCCCGTCGGGCGCCTCGACGCCGACACCGAGGGGCTGTTGATCCTCACCAACGACGGCGACCTCGCCCACCGGCTCACCCACCCCTCCTTCGGCGTCGAGAAGGAGTACCTCGCCGAGGTCCGGGGGCGGCCGAGCCGCGGCGCCATCCGGCAGTTGCGCGAGGGTGTCGAACTCGACGACGGGCCCACCGCACCGGCGAAGGTCGCCCTCGTCGAACCGTCGGTGCTGCGGATCACGATCCACGAGGGCCGCAACCGCCAGGTCCGGCGCATGTGCGAGGCCGTCGGCCATCCCGTCGTGCGGCTCGTCCGCACGCGCATCGGCGAGCTCGCCGACCGGCGGCTCGCGCCGGGCCAGTGGCGGCCGCTCGACCAGGGAGAGGTCCGCACCCTCGAGGCGCTCAGCGCCACCAGGACCGGCGACGGGGCAATGCCGTCGGGCGACGACGACTCTCGCCGGTAACATCGCCGACGATGACCCCCTCCACCGAACGTCCGTGAGCGAACTGCGCCGTCGTGCGACGGTGGTCGGCATCGGGCTGATCGGCGGCTCGATCGCCCTCGCCCTGCGCGAGAAGGGATGGCACGTCTCGGGCCTCGACCGCGACGAAGGCCGCCTCGCGCGTGGCCTCGAGCTCGGCGCGATCGACGCGACCGGTCTCGATCCCGACTCCGAGCTGGTGTTCGTCGCGACCCCGGTGGCGGAGATCCCCGAGGCGGCCCGTCAGGCGCTCGAGAGCAGCGGTGCGGTCGTCACCGATGTCGGTGGTGTGAAGGCGTCCATCGTCGGTCAGGTCGACCACCGCCGCTTCGTCGGCGGTCACCCGATGGCGGGCTCCGAGCAGGAGGGCGTCGACGGCGCCACGGCCGACCTGTTCAGCGGCGCCGTGTGGGTCCTGACCCCCGTCGCCGACACCGACACCGAGGCCTTCACGTTCGTCCGTTCGGTGGTCACGTCCTTCGGTGCCGAGGTGGTCGAGGTGAGCCCCGAACGCCACGACCAGCTCGTGGCCGTCGTCTCCCACGTGCCGCACCTCACCGCTGCCGCCCTCATGATGCTCGCGTCCACGAGGGCCGAGGAGCAGCGCGGACTCCTCCGCCTCGCCGCCGGTGGGTTCCGCGACATGACACGCATCGCGTCGGGCCATCCGGGCATCTGGCCCGACATCTGTGTGGCGAACCGCAGTGCCATCGTCGACACCCTCGACGAGCTCGTCGCGGCGCTCACCACCATCCGCGACACCGTCGACGCGGAGGACCGGCCTTGGCTGCTGAAGACCCTCTCGGAGGCCCGTGCCGCCCGCAACACCCTGCCCACCCGCGCGGTCCGTCCCGGCGACCTCGCCGTGGTCCGCGTTCCCATCACCGACCGGCCCGGCGAGTTGGCCACCGTCGCCACCCTGGCCACCGACCTCGAGGTCAACATCTACGACATCGAGATCGACCACAGCGCCGAGAGCGCGAAGGGTGTGCTCGTGCTCGTCGTCGAGGACCGGCTCGCCGAGCGTCTCGTCGGCGGCCTGATGGCCAAGGGCTACCGCCCGAGCGCGAGCTCGCTCGAGTGAGGCGACGATGACCGACGCCTACCTCGTCGAGCCTGTCGTCGGACCGCTCGACGCGAGGGTCCGGATCCCCGGTTCGAAGAGCCTCACGAACCGCGCGTTGGTGCTCGCCGCCCTCGCCGAGGGCACGTCGACCCTCCGCGGAGCGCTGCTCGCCGACGACACCGAGGCGATGGCCGGCGCGATGCGCACGCTCGGCGCCCGGGTCGATCTCCAGGCCGGACGCTGCACGGTCACCGGGTTCGGTGGCCGACTCGCGCCCGGCCCCCTCGAGATCGACGCCCGCCTGAGCGGCACGACGGCCCGGTTCGTCCTGCCGATCCTCGCCCTCGGCGAGGGCCCCTACGTGCTCGACGGCGACCCGCAGCTGCGCGACCGGCCGATGGGGCCGAGCATCGAGGCGCTCCGCCGCCTCGGCGCCGACGTCGACGACCGCGACCGGCCCGGTCACCTCCCGGTCGTGGTGTCCGGCGGCGAGCTGCGTGGCGACGATGTCGCGGTCGAGGGGGCGGCGAGCAGCCAGTTCACCTCCGGCCTGCTGCTCGCCGGCGCCGCCATGCCCCGCGGCCTGGGCGTCGACCTGCTCGGGCCGGTCGTGTCGCGGCCCTACCTCGACATGACGCTGGCCGTCCTGCGGGCCTTCGGGGTCGAGGCGGGCACCGACGGCGAGCGTCGGATGTGGGTGCGCCCCACGTCCGTGCAGGGCACCGACTACGACATCGAGCCCGACGCGAGCGCGGCGTCGTACTTCCTCGCCGCGGCGGCGATCTGCGGAGGCCGGGTCGTGCTCGAGGGTCTCGGTACCGCGAGCGTGCAGGGCGACGCCCGCTTCGCCCAGGTGCTCGCCCAGATGGGGCTGGCGGTCGACCAGACCGCGACCACGACCGAGGTGCGAGGCTCGGGAACGCTGCGCGGCATCGACGTCGACCTCACCGACATGCCCGACGTCGCCCAGACCGTCGCCGTCGTCGCGCCCTTCGCCGACAGGCCCACCCGGGTGCGGGGCGTCGAGGTCATCCGGGGGCACGAGACCGACCGGATCGCCGCGGTGGTCGCCGAGCTCAACCGCTGCGGCGTGCGGGCCGAGGAGCATCCCGACGGGTTCACCGTGCACCCGGGGACGCCGCGGCCCACCCGCATCGAGACCTATCGCGACCATCGGATGGCGATGAGCTTCGCCCTGCTCGGCCTGCGCGTGCCGGGCGTCGAGATCCTCGATCCCGGCTGTGTCGCGAAGACCTTCCCCGAATACTTCGACCATCTCGAGCGGCTGAGCCTGACCGCTCGCGACGACGGCCGCTAGGGTCCGCCACCGATGAGAGTGATCGCCATCGACGGCCCCGCCGGGTCGGGCAAGTCCACCGTGGCGCGGCTGCTCGCCGAGCGGCTCGGGCTCGAGTACCTCGACACGGGGGCGATGTATCGCGGCGTGGCCTTCGCCGCGCTGCGCCGGGGGATCGACCCCGCCGACGCCGACCTGGTCGCCGAGATCGTCGGGAACCTCGACCTCCAGGTCACCCCGGAGGGCACCAGGGTCGACGGCGTCGACGCGACGATCGAGATCCGTGGTCCGGAGGTCACCCGGGCCGTCAGCATCGTCGCCGCGAACCCTGCCGTTCGTGCCGAGATGGTGAGCCGTCAGCGCGAGTGGGCGCGCCGGCGCGGCGGGGGAGTGCTCGAAGGACGCGACATCGGCACCGTCGTGTTCCCCGACGCCGAGCTGAAGGTGTATCTCACGGCCTCGCCCGAAGTTCGCGCCGAGCGCCGGTCGCGGGAGGTCACCGACCTCGACTACCACACGGTCGCGGCCGACCTCGCCCGCCGCGACGCCCTCGACCAGGGACGGGAGATCGACCCGCTGCGCGCCGCCGAGGACTCCGACGCCGTCGTCGTCGACACCACCGACCGCACCATCGACGAGGTGCTGGAACAGCTGCTGGAGATGCTCGATGGCTGAGCCCACCGCTCCGCAACCCGCCGATCCCGAGTGGGACGCCCCGATCTCGCGGGGTCAGCACCTGATCTACGTCGTCGTCCGGGCCATCGTCGCCGCGGTGTTCCGCGTGTACTTCCGGGTGTCGGTGCACGGGCTCGGCAACCTGCCGCCCTCGGGCAGCTACATCCTCGCCCCCGCACACCGGTCGAACCTCGACGCCCTCATCGTGCAGGCCATGACCCGCCGGCAGCTCCGCCTGATGGGCAAGGACTCGCTCTGGAAGGCCGGCCGGTTCTGGGCCTGGCTCCTGACGGCCCTCGGCGGCTTCCCCGTCGCCCGGGGCACCGCCGACCGCGCGTCGCTGCGGGCAGCGCAGCGCATGATCGAGCGGGGCGAGGCGCTCGTGCTCTTCCCCGAGGGCACCCGCCAGTTCGGCCCCACGATACAGCCGCTCTTCGACGGGCCCGCGTTCCTCGCGACCCGAACCGGGGTGCCCATCATCCCGGTGGGCATCGGCGGCTCGGAGGCCGCGATGGGCAAGGGCGTGAAGATCCCGAAGCCGAAGAAGATCGTCGTCGTCATCGGCGCCCCGATGCTGCCGCCCGAGCGCGAGCCGGGTGCACGGGTGCCCCGGCGCGTCGTCCAGGAGCTGACGAGCGAGCTGCACACCCGCGTGCAGGCCCTCTTCGACGAGGCCCAACGCCTGGCCGGACAGCCCGTACCGCCGGCCGGCGACGACGGATCGGAGCAGGAGGATCTTGACAGCGGGACCGAGGGCGAGGCACCGTAGTGCCATGCGTCCCACCCGCGACCTCCTTCTTCTCGTGTAGGCGAGCGCCACATCTCGGTGCTCGCCGAACCTCCTGTGCCCTCGGGCCAGGAGGTTTCGTCGTTTTCAGGCCCCCGATTCCCGTCCCCCACCCGTCCGTCACCACCCCAACGAGGACCACGCCATGCCACCCCGACCAGCCACCCCCACGCGCATGCCCTTCGCGAAGTACGTGCCCTTCGTCCCCCTCGACCTGCCCGACCGCACGTGGCCGACGCGGCGGATCGAGGCGGCGCCGACGTGGTGCAGCGTCGATCTCCGTGACGGGAACCAGGCCCTCATCGACCCGATGGACCCGGCGCGCAAGCGGCACATGTTCGAGACGCTGGTCGAGATGGGCTTCACCGAGATCGAGGTCGGCTTCCCGTCGGCATCCCAGCCCGACTTCGATTTCGTGCGCCAGCTCGTCGAGGACGACCTGATCCCCGAGAACGTCACGATCCAGGTCCTCACCCAGTGTCGCCCCGAGCTCATCGAGCGCACCTACGAGGCGATCGCCGGGGCGCCCCGCGCGATCGTGCACTTCTACAACTCCACCTCGGTGCTCCAGCGTCGCGTGGTGTTCGGGCTCGACAAGCCGGGCATCACCGAGATCGCGGTGAACGCCGCCCGCCTGTGCCGGAAGCTCGAGGACACCGTCCCCGACACCGAGGTGCGCTACGAGTACTCGCCCGAGAGCTTCACCGGCACCGAGCCGGAGTACGCCGTCGAGATCTGCGCCGCGGTGATGGACGCGATCGAGCCGACGACGGACCGGCCGATCATCCTCAACCTGCCGGCCACGGTGGAGATGTACACGCCGAACGTGTACGCCGACGTCATCGAGTACTTCCACCGCAACATCCCCGGCCGTGACCGGGTGGTGCTGAGCCTGCACCCCCACAACGACCGGGGCACGGCGGTCGCCGCCGCCGAGCTGGCGGTGCTGGCAGGCGCCGATCGCATCGAGGGGACCCTGTTCGGGAACGGCGAGCGCACCGGCAACGTCGACCTCGTGACGCTCGCGCTGAACCTGATGAGCCAGGGCGTCGACCCCGAGCTCGACCTGTCCGACATCGACCGTCTGCGGCGGGTGGCCGAGTACTGCAACCGTCTGCCGGTGCACCCGCGTCACCCCTACGCCGGCGACCTCGTCTACACGGCGTTCTCCGGCTCGCACCAGGACGCGATCAAGAAGGGCTTCGCCGCGCTGCGTGCGACCGAGGTCGACGGCGAGTACCCGGTTTGGGAGGTGCCGTACCTCCCGATCGACCCCGCCCACGTCGGCCGGACCTACGAAGCGGTGATCCGGGTGAACAGCCAGTCCGGCAAGGGCGGCGTGGCCTACCTGATGGAGGAGGAGTTCGGGCTCGTCCTCCCGCGCCGGCTCCAGATCGAGTTCTCGCGCACGATCCAGAAGGTGAGCGAGGACACCGGCACCGAGGTGAGCGCGGGGGAGATCTGGACCCATTTCGAGCAGACCTACCTGCCGGTCGACCCCCGCATCGCCCTGCGGTCGGCCGAGATCGCCACCAACGACGGCGTCACGTCGATCACCGCCCAGCTCGTCGTCGACGGCGCACCCCGCACGGTGGTGGGTGAGGGCAACGGACCGCTCGCCGCCTTCATCGCCGGCATCCGCCGCGACCTCGACGATCTCGGCGACATCGCCGACCTCGACATCACCGACTACTCCGAGCACGCCGTCGGTCGGGGCAGCGACGCCACCGCCGCAGCGTTCGTCGAGACGAAGCGCCCCGACGGCACGATCTGCTGGGGTGTCGGCATGGACGACAGCATCCTCACCGCCTCGCTGCGGGCCGTGATCTCGGCGATGAACCGCACCGTCGAGCTCGACGACTCCGCCGCCTGAGCTGGTCCCGGGCCCCCGCCCCGTCGATCACGCGGGCGGGGTCTCGGCCGGCGGATCGATCGCTCGTTCGCTGTCGCGCTCGAAGACGTAGCCGACGATGCGCACGACGCAGGCGAGGAGCGGCACGGCGAGGAAGGCCCCGAGGATCCCGAGGGTCACCGCGCCGGCGGTGAGCGCGGCGAGCACGGCCAGGGGGTGCAGCTGGGTGGCCCGACCGACGATGAGCGGTTCGAGGAGGTTGCCCTCGGCCTGTTGGACGACGACGTTGAGCACGAGCACCGCGAGGGCGAGGCCGATGCCACCGTCGGCGAGGGCGATGAGCACCGCGAGCGCGCCGGCGGTGAACGCACCGACGATGGGGAACAGCCCGCCGATGAACACGAGCAACGTGAGTGGCAGCGCGAGCGGCACGCCGAGCACGAACAGGCCCAGCCCGATGAACACGGCGTCGACGGCGGCGACGATGATCTGGCCCCGGAAGTAGCCGCCGACGGTCCACCAGAGCCGCCGGCCCACCTCGGCGACGTCGTCGCGGAGCCGTTCGGGGGTGACGTCGAGCGCGATCTGGGCGAGCTTGTCACCGTCCTTCAGGTAGAAGAACAGGGCGACGAGCCCGAGGAGCACACCGCTCAGCACCTCGAGGGTGAGGCTCGCCACCTCCTGGGCCTGTCCGCCCACGTCGAGGTCGCGGGCCCACGCCTCGATCGAGGCGAGCAGTTCATCGACCTCGGGCAGCGTCCCGCCGAACCGACCGTTCACCCAGCCGGCGATCTCGGAGTAGGCGTCCTGCAGCGTCTCGACGATGTCGGTGAGCTCGTTGGCCACCAGCCAGCCGATCCCGGCCAGGAGGCCGACGAACCCGAAGAGGAACGTGAGGACGAGCACCGTGGCGACGAGCGCCGGCGGGAGCCCTCGGGCCTTGAGTCGCTCGGAGATGGGAGCGAGCAGGGCAGCGGGGAGCAGGGCGATGACGAGGGGGACCACCACCAGGCTCAGCGCATCGAGCACCCGGAGGGCGACGGCGAGGAGCAGGAGCAAGCCGATGACGCTCCACGCGAAGACGCCGCCGCGGGCGAGGCGGTGCTGGCTGAGTGGGATGGTGAGGCGCGCCCGCATGAGGGGCCCGCTCGCGAGCTCCGCGGTCGGGGTCGTGTCGTGATCCATGTGGCCGCACCACTACCCGCGGCGCGGCGCTCGGTAACCGGCTACTCGGCCTTCGGGATGGCCCGGCTGGCCACGCGGGCGGTGATGCGCCGGACGAGTGGCTCGAAATGCTCGAGGGGCAGGGTGTCGTAGTCGGGGTCGAAGGAGGTCTGGTCCCACTCGTCGGCGAATCGGGCCGCGAGGTCGAACCACTCCTCGTCGCGGTAGCGCTCGCGCATGGCCGGGTCGCCGCCGAAGTGGTGGTAGTAGTGCCGGCCCTGGAAGTCCTGGTGGGCGAGGATCATGTGGTACACCTCGTCGCGCACGTAGGGCTTGATGATCTCCGCCGCGATCGCGGGGTGGTTCGGCACGCTGATGGCCTTGCCGATGTCGTGGCAGAGCGAGGCGAACACGACCTCGTCGTCGGCCCCGGCACGCTCGGCCCGGGTGGCGGTCTGGAGGCAGTGGGTGAGCTGGTCGGTGGCGAAGCCGTCGACGACCTCGTCGAGGGAGCGGAGCAGCATGAGGATGCGGTCGGCGACCCGCCCCTGGTTGCGGTTCGTCTCCGCGCCGATGTGGGCCCACTGCTCGGCGGTGGACTCGTCCATGCGGGTGAAGGTGTCGGCCATCGCCCCAGTCTGCCCCAGATGGGCCGAGTGGGTCGCTCAGCCCCGGAGCATCACGCCGAACACGATGCTCGCGAGGCCGGCGAGCAACCCGATGCTGCCGCCGACCGCGTACGCGGCCTTCGACCGCCCGATGGCGTGGATGCCCGCGCCGATCCCTGAGAGGCCGACGGCGAGCATCTTGACCCCGAGGGTGATGTGGTACTCGGTGGGCCGGTCGGCCATCTGCACCTCGAAGACGTTCCAGACCCCGCTCGCCATCAGCACGGCGTAGGCGACCCAGGCCAGGAGGTTGAAGCGCCGGGCGATGGCACGAGGCGCGTCGTCGCCGAGCGTGCGCACGACCGGCAGGAGGCCGACGAGGGTGAGCTGTCCGCCGACCCAGACGGCGGCGGCGACGATGTGGATCGCCAGGCGGATGGTGTGCAGGTCGGCTCGCAGCATGCGGCGCAGTGTCGCACCCGCCGCGCCGCGGCGGCCAGACGGGCCGTCAGGGTCGGCTCAGGGCTCGGCGGCGGCGGGGTCGGGCTCGCCGAGATAGGTGCGCCACATCTCTGCGAAGCGTCCACCGGCCTCGATCAGCTCGCCCGGAGCGCCGTCCTCGACGAGACGGCCGTGGTCGAACACCAGGACCCGGTCGGCGTTCATCGCCGACTGGAGCCGGTGGGCGATGACGAGGGTGGTGCGCCCCTCGCTGACGACGCCCATCGCCTGGGTGACGCGCGACTCGGTGGCGAGATCGAGGTTCGCGGTGGCTTCGTCGAGGAGGAGGATGGCGGGATCGACGAGCTCGGCGCGGGCGAGGGCGATGAGCTGACGCTGGCCGGAGGACAGGGAGCGCCCGCGCTCGATGACCGGCTGGTGGTAGCCGTGGGGGAGGCGGGCGATGAAGTCGTGCGCACCCACCGCCCGGGCGGCGGCCTCGACCTCGGCGTCGGTGGCGTCGGGCCGACCGTAGGCGATGTTGTCGCGGATCGTGCCGGTGAAGAGGAACGCCTCCTGGGGGACGAAGCCGAGCTGGCGGCGGTACGCGCCGAGGTCGAGGTCGGGGAGGGGGATGCCGTCGACCCGGATCTCGCCCTCGGTGGGGTCATAGAGGCGGGCGACGAGCTTCACGAGGGTCGACTTGCCGGCGCCGGTCTCGCCGACGAGGGCGACGGTCTGCCCGGCCTCGATGTGCACCGTGATGTCGCGGAGTGCGTGCTCGGTGTCGGGGCCGTAGCGGAACGAGACGCGGTCGACCTCGATCTCGCCCCGCAGTCGTCCGGGATCGACGGGGTCGGGGCGTTCTGGTGTCGACACCGGCTCGTCGAGCAGCTCGGTGAGCTTGCGCACCGCGGCGGTGCCCTGCTGGTAGGTGTCGAGCACCTGGGAGAGCTGCTGGATGGGGGCGAAGACGGTGGTGATGTAGAGCGTGAAGGCGATGAGCTGGCCGGGGCTCAGCGAGCCGCGGTCGACGAGGGACGCGCCGACCCAGAAGACGAGGATGGTGGCCGCGACCGACATCAGCTCGACGAACGGGAAGAACGCCGAGCTCAGGAGGTTCCCCTCCATGCGGGCCGAGCGGTGGCGGGCGGCGACCTCGCGGAACCGCCCCATGTTGCGCCGCTCCTGGACGAAGGCCTGGGTGACCCGGACCCCCGAGATGCTCTCCTGGAACCTGGCGTTCACCGCGGAGATACGCTCGCGGACCTGGTCGTAGGCCCGGCTCGACCGCTGACGGAACACGAGCGTGGCGACCACGAGCGGCGGGACGACCGTCAGCACGACGAGGCTGAGTCGGGGGTTCATCGTGAACATGACGGCGACGACCCCGACGAAGGTGACGACCTGGACGAGGGCCTGGATGAGCCCGGTCTGGAGCAGCGACTGGAGGGCCTCGATGTCGGAGGTCATCCGGGTCATCACCCGGCCGACCATCTCGCGGTCGTAGAAGTCGAGGCCCAGCCGCTGGAGGTGGGCGAAGACCCGGATCCTGAGTCGGAGCAGCAGGTGCTGGCCGATGCGGCCGGTGTAGACCGAGACGACCCAGGCGATCACCCGATGCAGCGCGACGGCGGCGAGGAAGAGCGCCGAATACCCGAACAGCGCGCGGCGGTTCTCGCGGATGACGCCGTGGTCGATGCCGAGGCGGATGATGTAGGGGCCGGCGAGGGTGGCGAGGGCGTCGAGGGTGACGAGCCCCAAGGCGATGAGGATGGCCCGTCGCTGCGGGGCGAGGAACTCGCGGAGCCCGAACCGGGCCTGGGGCCTCCGCTCGGCCATCAGGTCGACGGTGGGCTCGTCGCGCACCGGCGGGAGGGCCTCGATGGCGGCCATCAGCTCGGGTGTGGGAGGCGTGGCGAGGCGCGCCGCTCCGATGCCCATCCCACCGCCCCCGTAGCGCCCGCCGCCTCCGCCGCCGGCCACGGCCTGGCGCACCCCGGCGTAGGCGGCGCGGCGCGCGGCCTCGATGGTGGTGTCGTCGTCGGCGGGCGGACGCCAGGCCTCGGGTGTGATGCCACCGGGCGGCGGGGTGCCGCCGGGAGGGGCGTCGCTGTCGAGGCTGTCGTCGGGCTCCTCGACCGGGGTGTCGATGTCGGCATCGGGTCCGGCGAGGAGCGACCGGAACAGCGCGCAGCGCTCGAGCAGCTCGGCTTCCGTGCCGGTGTCGACCACCCGTCCGTCGTCGACCACGACGATGCGGTCGGCCAGCTTCAGCGTCGAGCGACGATGTGCGATGAGCAGCGTCGTGCGCCCGGCCATGATGCGGCGGAGCGTGCGGTGGATCTCCTCTTCGAGCCGGACGTCGATCGAGGAGGTGGCGTCGTCGAGCACCAGCACCCGGGGATCGGTGAGCAGCGCCCGGGCGAGCGCGATGCGCTGTCGTTGGCCCCCCGAGAGCGTGAGCCCTCGTTCGCCGACGACGGTGTCGTAGCCCTCGGGGAGGGCGGTGATGAACTCGTGGGCCTCGGCGGCCCGGGCGGCCGCCTCGACCTCCTCGCGGCTGGCGTCGGGTCGTCCGAGGGTGATGTTCGCCGCGACGGTGTCGGAGAAGAGGAACGAGTCCTCGAACACGACCCCGATCTGGCGGCGGAGCGACTCGAGGGTGAGGTCGCGGATGTCGTGGCCGTCGAGGAGGATCGCGCCGCTCTGGACGTCGTAGAAGCGGGGGAGGAGCAGCGAGACGGTGGATTTGCCCGAGCCCGACGCGCCGACGAGGGCGACGGTCTCGCCCGGCGCGATCTCGAGGTCGAAGCGGTCGATCACCGGCTCGGAGCGGAGGTAGCCGAACGAGACGTCGCGGAACTCGACGTGCCCGCGAACGGTGTCGAGCTCGACGGCGCCGGGACGCTCGCGCACGTCGGGGGTGGAGTCGAGCAGCTCGAAGATCCGCTCGGCGCCGGCCCGGGCGTTCTGGGCCATGACGAGCATGCCCGACATCGTCCGAGCGGGGGCCACCAGCTGCACGAGGTACTGCTGGAAGGCGAGGAACGTGCCGAGGGTGAGCCCCTCGGTGAGCACCAACCAACCGCCGAGGGCGAGCATCGCCGCCTGACCGAGGCTCGGGATCACCTGCATCGTCGCCTGGCGGGTGGCCGAGAGTCGGGTGTTGCGCATGCGGGCGCCGAAGAGGGCGACGGCCCGCTCGGTGAGCCGGTCGAGCTCGCGCGCTTCCTGGCCGAACCCCTTCACGACCCGCACGCCGCTCGTGGCCTCCTCGACCACCGTCGTCATCTCCGCGGCCCGCTGCTGGGCGTCCCAGCTCGAGGGGTAGACGATCTTCCGCATCCGCATCGCCAGGCCGAACAGCAGCGGGATCATCGTGAGGGCGACGAGGGTGAGCAGCGGGGACATCGTGAGCATGACCCCGAGGGAGAGGAAGAACAGCACGACGGTGCCGCTCAGCGCCGGGAGGAACCCGAACAGGCTCTGGACGATGCGCACGTCGGTGTTGGCCCGGGAGACGAGCTGACCGGCCTGCATCTCGTCGTGGCGGGCGAAGTCGAGTCGGTGCAGGTGGTCGTAGATCGCGTTGCGCAGGTCGTACTCGAGGTTGATGCCGACCCGTCCGGCGCCCCAGCGTCGCAGGAAGCTGATGGCGAATCGCGCCACGCCGAGGACGGCGAGCACGACGAGGAGGGGCACGAGCGCCCGACGGGAGGTCATCACCGCGTCGTCGACGATGGTGCGGGTGACGAGGGGGAGCGCGGCGGTGATCGCGGTGGAGACGAGCGCGGCGCCGAAGACGAGGGCGAGGTCGACCCAGTGCGGCCGGAGGAACGGCCACATGCGCCGGATCCACCCTGGGGCCGGAGCGACCTCGTCGGTGTCCTCGGCGTCCCCCCGGTGGTTCACCGCCGCCCCCTCAGAGCGATGCGAGGACGTCGCTCGCCTTGATGAGCCGGTCGTTCACCGCCGGCCGGTCGTCGAGGGACCCGCCGAGCGAGAGGGTCGCGACCACGTCGACCGCCGAGAGCAGCTCACGCAGCGACCGGGGCGGCGGGAAGTACTCCTCCTCCTCGGTGATGCGCACCTCTTCGACCCCGTTGCGTGGGGCGAGGCGGGCGATGACCGCGGCGACGAGCTCCTCGGGCGCCGAGGCACCGGCGGTGACACCGACCGTGCCGGTGAGGTCGTCGGGGAGCTCGGCGGCGTCGTTGATCCGGTACACGCGGGGACAGCCCTGTTCGACCGCGAGCTTCTCGAGCGCCCGGGTGTTCGACGAGTTCGCGGAGCCGATGACGACGACGGCGTCGCAGTCCGAGGCGATCTGCATGAGCGCCGACTGGCGGTTGGTGGTGGCGAAGCACAGGTCGGAGCGACCGGGGAGCCACACGTCGGGGAACCGTTCGCGGGTGGCGTCCATCACCCCGGCCCAGTCGCGGTGGCTGAGAGTGGTCTGGGCGAGCAGGGCGACCGGTTGTTCGAACTGGGGGAGATCGGCGACCTCGTCGACGGTCTCGACCCGGTGGATGGCCTCGGGCGCGACGGCCATCGTGCCGACCGCCTCCTCGTGGCCCTCGTGGCCCACATAGACGATGTGGTAGCCCTTGCCGGCCCGCACCTTCACCTCGTGATGCACCTTGGTGACGAGGGGACAGACCGCGTCGACGACATAGCCGCCGCTCGCGACGGCGGCGTCGACCACCTCGGGCGCCGAACCGTGGGCCGAGAGCATGACCGGCCGCCCGGGCGGGACCTCGGCGATGTCGTCGACGAAGACGACCCCGAGATCCTCGAAGCGCTCGACGACCTTCTGGTTGTGGACGATCTCGTGGTAGCAGTAGACCGGCGGCTCGAACGCCCGCACCATCCAGGCGAGGGCCTTGATGGCCATCTCGACCCCGGCACAGAAGCCGCGAGGGGCGGCGAGCAGCACGCGATCCACGTCCACGCCCCCGAGCGTACCGATCCGGCGGCGCCGGCCCTATCCTTGCCGGGTGTCCAGGCCCCGCATCGTCGCGATCGCCCCGGCGTCACCGGCTCACGAAGCCGGCCTCGCCGAGGGTGACGAGATCGTCTCCATCGACGGAGAGGTCCCGCGCGACGTCATCGCGTACCGCCTCCTCGTCGACCGTGCCGACCCGGTGCTCGAGATCGACCGCGGCGGGCTGGTGCTCGACGTCACGGTGCCCAAGGCCGAAGGGGCGGCCCTCGGCGCCGAGGTGCACTCGGCCCTGTTCGACCAGGTGCGCACCTGCGACAACCACTGCGAGTTCTGCTTCATCTACCAGCTGCCGCCGGGGATGCGGAAGAGCCTCTACCTGAAGGACGACGACTATCGCCTGTCGTTCCTCTACGGGAACTTCACCACGCTCACCCGCTTCACCGAGGCCGACCTCGAGCGCGTCGTCACCGAGGGCCTCTCGCCGCTGCACGTCAGCATCCACGCCACCGACCCCGAGGTGCGGGTCGAGATGCTCCGCAACCGCCGTGGCGCCACCAGCCTGCGCTGGCTGCGGGCCCTGCTCGACCACGGCATCGAGGTGCACGGTCAGGTCGTGGTGTGCCCCGGTCTCAACGACGGAGCGGTCCTCGCCGACACGATGGCCGGGGTGCTCGACCAGTACCCCGAGCTCGCGAGCCTCTGCGTCGTGCCGCTCGGGGTGAGCCGATTCTCCACCGAGCCGCGCATGCGGCCCCACACCGCCGCCGAGGCGGCCACCGTCGTCGACATCGTCACCGATTGGCAGGAGGTCTTCCTCACCACGCTCGGACGTCGGCTCGTGTTCGCCGCCGACGAGTACTACCTGCTCGCCGGCCGGGAGTTCCCTCCGGCGGAGGCCTACGAGGGCTTCCCGATGCACGAGGACGGCATCGGCATGGCCCGCACCTTCGAGCTCGAGCTCACCGGGAGGGTCGACCACGCGACGGGCGTGCAGAGCGGCTTCTTCGCCTGGGTCGACGGGGCGCCCGCCGAGGGCTACCGCGCCCCCCGCCTCGACGCTGTCGCCGCCGGGTGCGGGGAGTCGGCCTCGGCCGTGACGATCGGGCCCCGGCGCGACGCACCGATCGCCATCCTGTCCGGCCCCCTCGGCGCCCAGGTCCTCGAACCGCTCGTCGCCGGCCTCGGCCGCGACGACGTCCGGGTGGTGCCGGTGCCGAACGACTACTTCGGCGGCAACGTCGGGGTCACCGGCCTGATGGTGGGGGAGGACCTCGCGAAGGTGCTCGCCGACCAGCCGACGGGCCATCGCTACCTCCTGCCCGACGTGTGCCTCTCCAAGGGCCGCTTCCTCGACGGCCTCGGCCCCGCCGACCTGCCACGCCCGGTGGAGATCGTCGCCACCGACGGCGTCGCGCTGCGGCAGGCCCTCGGTCTCGCCGATCCGCTCCCCGCGGCCACCGGGTCCACACGATGAGCGACCAGCTGCCCACCGTCGTCATCGTCGGCCGTCCCAACGTCGGCAAGTCGACCCTCCTGAACCGCATCATCGGGCGCCGGGAGGCCATCGTCGAGGAGCGCCCGGGGGTCACACGCGACCGCAAGGAGGTCGAGGCCGAGTGGCGGGGTCGGCCCTTCCGGCTCGTCGATACCGGTGGCTGGCTGCCGTCGGGCACCGAGCTCGACGACAAGGTGTCCCGCCAGAGCGAGAAGGCCATCGCGGAGGCCGACGTGATCCTGCTCGTCACCGACACCACCGTCGGGGTCACCGAGGAGGACAGCCGGGTCGCCGACCTGTTGCGGCGGGTCACCGCCCCGGTGCTCGTCGTGGCGAACAAGGTCGACGACGCGGGCCGCGAGGCGGCCACGTGGGAGCTGCTCGCGCTCGGGCTCGGCGATCCGTTCCCGGTGAGCGCCCTGCACGGACGGGGCACCGGCGATCTGCTCGACGCGGTCCTCGACCACCTCCCCGAGTGGGAGCCCGACGACGGCGACGGCGGCGTCGGCGCCGAGGCGGTCGACGCGTCCCGAGTCGATCCCGACGACCCCGACGCCGAGCGCATCTTCTCGGTCGCCCTCGTCGGCCGACCGAACGTCGGCAAGTCCACGCTCTTCAACCGGTTGATCGGCGACGAACGGTCGGTGGTGCACGACATGCCCGGCACCACCCGCGATGCGGTCGACACCGTCGTCGAGACGCCCGACGGTCCGATCCGGTTCGTCGACACGGCCGGCATGCGCCGGCGCAGCCGCATCGACGAGGGCACCGAGTACTACTCGTTCGTCCGGGCCCTCAAGGCGGTCGACGCCGCCGACGTCGCGCTGCTCGTCATCGACGCCACCGAGGGCATCACCCACCAGGACCAGCGGCTCGCCGAGCGCATCGACGCCGCGGGCTGTCCGGTCGTCGTCCTGTTGAACAAGTGGGAGCTGCTCGACGCCGAGGGGCGGGCCGAGGTCACCTATCAGCTCGGCCAGCGCCTGCACTTCCTCGGCGAGGCGCCCGTGCTGAAGATCTCCGCCCTCACCGGCAAGGGCGTGCATCAGCTGTTGCCCACCCTCACGACGGCGATCCGGGACTACCACACCCGGGTCCCCACCCGGCGGGTGAACGAGGTGCTGCGCGCCGCCCAACAGGCCCAGCCGGCCCCGGGCGGCGCCCGGGTGCTCTATGCCACCCAGGGTGCCGCCGACCCGCCCACCTTCACCCTCTTCACGAACCGCGAGCTGCCCCAGACCTACGTGCGCTACCTCGAGCGGAAGCTGCGCGAGGACCTCGACCTCGGGGCCACTCCGATCAAGGTCCGGGTGCGGCGTCGATCGTCCTGAGGCGTCGGCGAGTATCATCGAGGGCCTGATGGAGGATGCTCTGCTGGCGGTCGTCGCGATCGCCGCGTTCACGGCGGCGGTGATCTGGGGGCGGTCCGCGTCCCACCGTGCGCGCGTGCTCCAACGCGTGCGGCGCAACTCCGTCGACCCCGACGCCCGCGAGCTCGCCCGCTCCGACTATCGCAAGGACCTCCACACCGCCGGCCTCTACGGGGCCATCGCCCTGGCCGCTGCCGCGGCGTCGCTCGTCGGGGGCAGTCCGGCCACCCCGTTCGTCGTCCTGCTCGTGCCGGTGGCGGCCACCTTCGTCATCGGACGGCGGTTCGTCCCCGAGGCGAAGCTCGCCCAGAACCGCCTCGAGCTCGAGCGGCGGGCCCAGGAGGTCCTCGACCAAGAGGACTCCGCCCCCCGGCGCTGGGCGGCACGACTCGCCCCCGAAGACCTCCCCGACATCACCGGCTTCGAGATCGGCCGGGTGTACCAGGCCGGCACCGGCCTCATGGCGGGAGACTTCTACGACGTGTTCCGGGTGGCCCCGACCCGGGTCGCCGCGGTCATCGGTGACGTCACCGGTCACGGCATCGAGCCGTCGATCACGGCGTTCCAGGCGAAGTACCTCCTCCGCACGTTCCTCCGCCAGTACCGCGACCCCGCCCAGGCGCTCGAGGAGCTCAACACCCAGATGTCGGCGATGGACCGGGGCGAGGAGTTCATCTCGCTCTGCGTCGTCGTCTTCGACACCGAGGCCGGCACGCTCCGCTTCGCGTCGGCCGGTCACCCGCCCGCATGGCTGTGGCACGAGCGCGAGGTGAGCCCGCTGCGCGCCACCGGGCCGCTCCTGATGCTCGATCCCCGAGGCACCTACTTCTCGCGTGAGATCCCCCTCGCCGAGGGCGACATGGCGGTGCTCTACACCGACGGCCTCGCCGAAGCCCGCAACGGCGACTCGCTGTTCGGGGAGGACCGCGTGGCCACCATCATCCGACGCGATCCCGGCGCGTCGCCCGACGTGCTCTGCAAGACCCTTCTCGAAGCTGCCCGCGACTTCGCCGAGGGCCCCCTCGAGGACGACGTGGCGATCCTCGCCGTGCGCCGAGCCTGAGCCGTCCCCGCTGTGCCCTGGTGCGAGCGGTGCGACCGCTTCCTCAACCCGAACACCGTGCAGCCCGACGGGACGTGCCCTTCGTGCGGGCGGCCGGTCGATGCGTCGCGGGTCGACGCCGACCGTCTCGCCGCCGGCGAGGAGGACGAGGAGTTCAAGGCGCCGTGGCACTTCTGGGTGATGATCGCCGCGGCGGTGGTCTACCTCGGCTGGCGGCTCGTCGAGGGCATCGTCTGGCTCGCCGGCCGGGTGTTCTGACACGGCTCGGCCGCCGTCGCGGTCGGACCGGCTCTCCTGATCCCGCGGTCGTTTAGGCTCGACGCGGTGGAGCTCGAGTTCCGCGGCGAGGTGGTCCACTGGCGTGGGCCGGCGCCCTTCTACTTCGTCGCGGTGCCCGACGAGCCGAGCGCGGAGATCGAGGCGCTCGCCCCGATCGTCACCTACGGGTGGGGTGCGATCCCGGTGAGGGCCCGCATCGGCCAGACCGAGTTCCGGACGTCCCTCTTCCCGAAGGACGAGCGCTACCTGTTGCCGGTGAAGCAGGCCGTCCGCACCGCCGAGGACGTCGAGCTCGGCGACGAGGTCGACGTGTCGATCTGGCTCGACGCCTGAGTGGAGCCTCTCGGGCGCCGCGTGATCGAGCGGGTGGCGTGAACCGCTAGAGTGTCGATCCTCACGGGCTGTGGCGCAGCTTGGTTAGCGCGTCGGTCTGGGGGACCGAAGGTCGTGGGTTCAAATCCCGCCAGCCCGACCAGACACCCACCGAAGGCCGGTCTCGGACGCTCCGAGGGCGGCCTTCGGCGCGCTCGGGGACAGGTGGCCATGCAGGACCTTCTCAGGTGACCAGTGTCACGTTGACCCACCTTCGGCAGACCTTTACTGTCACGCTAAACGTTGAGTCCTCGTATGGGGGAGTCCTATGGAGCACCGCAGGGTGGCGATCGTCGGCGGCGGGATCAGCGGGCTCGTGGCGGCCGAACGGGTCACGGCGCGGGGCGGGCACGCCGTGGTGTTCGAGGCGTCCGATCGGCTGGGGGGTCAGATCGAGGCGGCGGAGGTGGCCGGACACCTGGTCGACGTGGGCGCCGAGTCGCTCCATCTCGGCGCCCCGGCGGTCCGGGAGCTCCTCCGCCGCCTCGACCTGTGCGACCGCCTCCTCACCTCGGCCCCGAGCTCCGCGTGGATCTGGTCGGGAGGTGCCCGGCACCGCATCCCCGACGGCGTGGGCCCGATCGGGCCGACCCGGATCGGACCGGTCCTGCGCTCCCGGGTCCTCTCGGCGGCCGGGATGGCCCGGGCCGCCCTCGAACCGCTCGCGCCGCGAAGGCGTCCGGGCCGCGAGGTGAGCGTGGGCGAGTTCGTCTCCCGGCGATTCGGCCACCAGGTGACCGAGCGGTTCGTCGACCCGTTGCTCGGCACCCTGCATTCGGGCGACGTCGACCGGTTGAGCCTCCAGGCAGTGGCACCTCAGGTCGCGTCACTCGCCGAGCACCGTCGGTCCATCCTCCTCGCACATCGGGCCCGCCGCGACGCCCCTCCGGCCACCTTCGCCACCTTCCCCGAAGGTCTGCCCGAGCTGGCGCGCCGGCTGGCGCTGGTGTCGGGGGCGGAGATCCGCCTCTCCACCCCCGTGGCGACGATCCGGCGGTTCGACAGCATCTGGGAGCTCCGCGCCCCGTCGGGAGAGCTCCTCGCCGAGGTCGACGCCGTGATCCTGGCCGTTCCCGGCGCGGTGGGTGCCTCCCTGCTCCCCGCAGGTCTCGAGGGTGAACGCGAGACTCTTCGGGCGGTGCCCGCCGCGTCGGTCGCCACGGTGATCGCCGCCTATCCGGCCGAGCGGGTGGCCTCGCTCCCTGCCTTCGACGCGACCGGTGTCCTGATCCCGTCCCGAGCTGGGCTCACGCTGAAGGCGGCCACCTTCCTCGGCCGCAAGTGGCCCCATCTCGCCGACCCCGATGTCTTCCTCGTGCGACTCGCCGTCGGCCGGGCGGGCGAGTCCACCGCCGAGCTCGACGACGAGGAGCTCGTCGCGCGGCTCCACCACGACCTCGCCCACATCACCGGGCTCACGACCCCACCGGTCGAGGTCCACGTGCGTCGCTGGCGGGAGGCCCTCCCGCAGCTCGAGGTCGGCCATCTCGGTCGGGTGGCCGCACTCCGCGAGACGGTCCGGGCGACGTGTCCGGGGATCGTGCTGGCGGGCGCGACGCTCGACGGGCCGGGCATCGCATCGTGTGTCCGCTCGGGCGAGCAGGCGGCTGCGGAGGTCCACGAGCAACTCTCGACACTCGTCGGAACGGCGTCGTGACGGGGCCCACGAACGTCGTCCGGTCGCTGCACCAGGACCTCTCCGACCGTCCGTTCATCGTCATCTGGGAGGTCACGAGGGCCTGCGCCCTCGCCTGCCGGCACTGTCGGGCCGAGGCCCAGCCCCAGCGTCACCCCCTCGAGCTGAGCACCGCCGAGGGCAAGGCGTTCCTCGAGGACCTCGCGAGCCTCGGCGCGCCACGTCCGATGGTCGTCCTCACGGGCGGCGACCCCGTCGAGCGTCCCGACCTCGTCGAGCTCGTCGCCCACGGCACCTCGCTCGGGCTCCCGGTGTCGATCGCCCCCTCGGTGACACCCCGGCTCCGAGCCCCGGTGCTCAGCGAGCTGCGCCGTGCAGGCGCCCGCACGGTGTCGCTCTCCCTCGACGGGGCCTGCGCCGAGTCCCACGACGGCTTCCGGGGCGAGCCCGGCGTCTATGCCGCCACCTGGGTCGCGGCACGCCGGGTCCTCGACGCCGGCCTGCGACTCCAGATCAACACCACGGTGACGGCCGGCAACGTGTTCGAGCTGCCCGAGATCCTCGACCACGTCGTCGGCCTCGGCGCCTCCCTGTGGAGCGTCTTCTTCCTCGTCCAGACCGGACGGGGGAGCGATCTCGCACCCCTCGACGCCGAGGCGACCGCCGACGTCCTCCACTGGCTCCACGAGGTGGCCGACCGGGTGCCGATCAAGGCCACCGAGGCCCCTCAGTTCCGGCGGCTCGCCCTCCAGCGGGCTTCCGTACCGCCCGAGCAGCTCGACGAACGCTTCCCTCCCGGTGCGCACCGTCGAGCCCTCCGGGCGGCGACCGGGCTGCGCCCCCGCTCCGTCTCGTCGCGTGTGGTCGAGCCGGGGCGCAGCCCACGTCCTCCCCTCGACGTCAACGCAGGAAAGGGGTTCGCGTTCGTCGACCACCTGGGTCGAGTGCAGCCGAGCGGATTCCTCCCCGTGGTGGCGGGCTCGATCCGCGAGACCCCCTTCACCGAGCTGTACCGCACCTCGCCGCTCTTCCGCTCCCTGCGGGACCCCGACGCCTTCGGCGGGCGTTGCGGGCGCTGTGAGTTCCGCACGGTGTGCGGAGGCTCGCGCTCGTCGGCCTATGCCGCCACCGGTGACCCCCTCGCCGAGGACCCCAGCTGTGCCTACGTGCCCGCCGGGGGCGTCGTCCCGGTGGGCTGACTCCCCGCTCGACGTCCGGCTTCGAGCTCTGCGTCGACCCGGGCGATGTCGGCGAAGGTGGTGTCCCGGAGACGGTCGCGCATCGCGTCCTGGGCGGCCGACCAGAACCGGTGGACCGAGCACTCGACGTCCCAGTGGCAGGGGCCACCGGTGATCACGCACTCGGCGACCTCGACGGGCCCCTCCACCGCCTCGATGACCTCGAGGAGGGTGGTGTCGTGCGGGGGGCGGGCGAGCGCGTAGCCCCCGTCGCGACCGGCGAGCGACGTGACGAGCCCGGCCGCGACGAGCTGGGCGAGGATCTGGGGCAGGTAGTTCTCCGGCACGTCCATGTCCTCGGCGATCTGGCGTGCCTTGCGGCGCCCCTCGCCGTGGTGCCGGGCCAGATGGAGGACGGCTCGGACGGCGTAGTCGCCACGGCGACCGAGTCGAACCTTCACCCCGCCGATCGTACCGCCCGAGGACCTCCTGCCCGGGACCGCCGGGTCGGCGGCGCCGCGAATCGGGTCCTTGGCCCCTAGGCGTTCGGCGCTGTCGGCGCCACGATCGAGAGCATGGTCCTCCCGATGGACGCGCCCCTCGGCCCCTGGTTCCGGCGCCACCCCCGTCTCGCGATCGCTGCGGCGGTGGGCCTCTTCGCCGTCATCACCGTGGCGCGCTTCCTCGGTGGCGACGAGCGCGACGCGACGTTGCTCCTGCTCGTCCTCCCCGTCGCGCTCCTGGCACTCGCGTTCGGGCTGCGGGCGGGCACCATCGCCGCGGTCGGGAGCGTCGCGCTCGTCGCCGCGTGGGTGATCGTCGAGGACGTCCACCTCTCTGCACTGGGGTGGTTGTCGCGCGCGACCCCGCTGTTCCTCCTCGGCGTGCTCATCGGGCACGCCTCCGACGCCCAGCGACGAGCCGAAGCGACCGCCGCGCGCCTCGTCGTCATCGAGGAGCGCCAGCGCGAAGCCGCCGAGATCAACGACACGATCGTCCAGCGTCTCGCCGCGGCGAAGTGGTGCTTCGAGAACGGGAACTCCGACGCGGGCCTCGAAGAGCTCGACGCGGTGATGGACGCCGGTCAGGACCTCGTCGTCGACCTGCTGATCGGGCTGGGGGGCAACGGGGCGGAGCGCCGCCGGGTCACCCGCTCACCCCGAGCAGAAGTCTGACGGCCTCGGCGGCCGTCCATCCGCCGCCCTCGGGCGCGAGCCATCGGACCACCTCCTCGACGCCGTCACCGATCGTGACGAGCGCCGGCTCGCGGCCCCCCGGGCGGACCTGCCCGATCCCCACCGTGGCCGTCAGGCCGTTGCAGAGGCACATGCGCCCGACGGTGTCGGCAGCGTCGCCGCCCTTGCGCACATAGGCCTCCACCGGCTCGGAGGGGCAGCGCAGGCCGATCGAGCCGTCGTCCCGACGGAACGGGGTGCGCAGGTAGCCGAGGTCACACACCCGACGGCGCGCGTCATAGACGGTCGGGTCCGCGACCGTGCCGTCGAGGCGGGCCACCTTGAACGGGTAGCCGCTCGGTGAGGCGAGCGGATCGGTGCGGACCTCGAGCGTCCCGGCCCGGGCGGCGTCGATCAGCTCGGTGCGCAGGTGGGGAGCGAGCCCCGACTCCTCGCAGAGGGCGAACACCGTGCCGGCCTGGATCCCGACGGCGCCGAGCTCCCGCGCGGCGGCGAGCCCACCCGGACGGCCGTAGCCGCCGGCGAGCCAGAACGGCAGCCCGAGGGCGGCGATCCGATCGAGGTCCGGTTCGTCCCGGGGTCCGTAGACGGGCTCGCCCCGGGCATCGAGCGCGAGTCGGCCCCTCGGTGGGGCGTTGTGGCCGCCGGCGGTCGGGCCCTCGACGACGAACCCGTCGGGCCGGGAGGTGGGGGAGCGGGCGAGGAACGTCGCGAGCGTTTGGGAGGAGACCACGGCGAGGAACGCCGGCCGATCGAGGGCCTGCTGGAGGCCCCACCAGGCCGGCGGGTCGAGCTCCACGTCGAACCCGTCGCCGCCCTCGAGGTCGATGCGGTGGGTCACCCGTCCGCCGCGGGCGAGGTCGTCGAGGAGGGGAGGGATGTCCGAGGGGATACCTGCCCCCATCACGACGACGTCGACCCCGGCGAGCATCGCGCCGAACAGGGTGGGCGCCGTGGGGATCTGCACCTTGTGCAGGAGGTTGATGCCGACCGGTCCGCTGTGTCCCTCCTTCGCGAGCCACACCTCGGCGAAGGAGGCGAGGACGACCAGCTCGAGGAGGGCCCGGTTGGTCCGAGCCGAGAACATCGGCACCGCCGGATAGGGCTGGTCGGGGTCCCGCCCGCCCTCGACGTACCACCGCCGGACGACACGCTCGGCCACCTCCGGCACCGGGAACGCCGCGGCGGCCCGCCGGAGGTGTCCGCCGGGATCGCCGTCGGCGAGGGTGCGCGCCGCGACGACCTCGAGCGCCGTGCCCGACACCACGCCGAGCCCGCCGGTGCGCGACACCGCACGGGCGAGCCGCCAGCCCGACACTGCCACCCCCATGCCACCTTGGACGAGTGCGGGGAGCCCGGTCGCGGTCATCGGCAGAGCATGGTGCCGATCGGGCGGGGATCGCAGGGCCCAAGGGCCCGACCGTCCGGGACCTCCGGCCCTGGTCCCCACTGCCGAAGGTCCGATCGAGCTGGGGCGGACCCGGGTCTCTCCCACGGGGTGCCGAGGGACCGGTAGCGTCGTGGGGCATGTGCGGCCGCTACGTCTCCGCGACGCCTCCCGACCAGCTCGCCGACTACTTCGGCGCCACCCTCACCGCCGAGCAACTGGTCGAACCCGAGTACAACGTGGCACCCACCCGCGAGGTCTGGACCGTGTTCGACGACGGCCAGGCCCGCCGGCTCGACCTCGCCAGGTGGGGCCTCGTGCCGTTCTGGGCCAAGGACCTGTCGGTCGGGAACCGGATGATCAACGCCCGCGCGGAGACCGTCGCCGAGAAGAACGCGTTCAAGAAGGCCTTCGCCCGCCAGCGCTGCATCATCCCCGCCGACGGCTTCTACGAGTGGACCACCCGGCCCGGCACGAAGCAGAAGCAGCCGTGGTACATCCACCGACCCGACGGCGAACCGTTCGCCTTCGGCGGCCTGTGGGAGACCTGGCGGGGCCCCGACCGCTCGGGTGAGCCGGTCCGCACCTGCACGATCCTCACCGGGGCCGCCAACGAGAAGATGTCGGCGATCCACGACCGGATGCCGATCATGCTCCCGCCCGACGCCTGGGAGACCTGGCTCGACCCCCAGGTCGACGACGTCGAGCTGCTGGGAAAGCTCCTCGTGCCGGCGCCGAGCGAGCTCATCACCTTCCACCCGGTGAGCACCGAGGTGAACAACGCGCGCAACCACGGGGCCCACCTCGTCGAGCCCGTCGAGCTCCCCGATCCGGCGGACGAAGGCCCGGACGATTGATCGCCACCAAGGCCCTGCGGCGGAAGGTCGACTACCAGCTGCTCCGCTGGCAGGCGCGGCTCGACGGCGAGTGGGCCGATCGGGTGCTGCCCGTCGTCGCCGCGGGCGGGCTGTTCGTCGTCCTCGTCCTCCTCTCCCTCGCACGGGCACGGAGCCTCGACGTCGGGCCCGAGATGGCGCGGTGGGTGCAGGGCGCCTGGAAGCTCGCCCGATTCGAGACACCCGACCTCACCGTCGCAGACGGGAACCTCCTCGAACGCCAGGGTGCCCTCGGCTTCGCCGTGCTCGCGCAGGGGACGCGGGTCGTGTCGGCCATCCCGTACCTCCTCGTGCTCCAAGCGGGGGCTCTCGCGGTGGCGGTGGTGCCGATCTGGCGACTCTGCCGCAAGGTGTGCTCGCTCCGCGCGGGGGCGGCCGCGGCGGCGGTGCTCGCCTATGGGCTCTATCCGCCGATGCACCAGCTCAATCTGGCCGACTTCCACCCGGAGGCGCTCGCGGTGCCGCTCCTGCTCGGCACCGCCTACGCCGGCTTCCGCCGGCGCTGGCTGGCCCTCACGGTGCTCGCGCTCGCCGCGGTGAGCCTGCGTTCGGACCTCGGGCTGGTCGCTGCCGCGATCGGCGTCGTCCTCGCGGTGGACACCCGCGACCGTCGGGCCACGCGCCTCGTCGTCGGCGGCATCGCCTGGACCCTCGTCGCCACCCTTCTCGTACAACCGTCGTTCGGCGACGGCGGCTTCGTCCACGCGGCGGCCTTCGCCGGCTACGGCGAGAGCCTCCCCGACATCCTCTGGGGCATGCTCACCGATCCGGTGGGTGTCCTCGGCGACCTCCTGCAGCGGGACAATTTCGCGGTGGTGGTCGCGCTCCTCGCGCCCGTCGCGTTCCTCCCGGTCCTCGCCCCGCGCTACCTGCTCCCGGTGGCACCGGTCGTCGCCGTGATCTTCGTGGCCGACGTCGCAGTGGGCGGTCCCGAGGGGGCCGCCAACCTCGTCCCCGCCATCGTCTTCGTGTTCCTCGCCCTGCCGTTCGCGCTCGCCCGTCTCGGACGCCGCAACATCGAACGCATCACCGTCGACCGCCGCCTCCTCGGCGCGCTGGTGCTCGCCGCGACGGTGTTCTTCGTGCAGGACTCGCCAGCCTCGCCCTACGACCGGCCCTGGACCTGGGGCGGACGGTCGCTCACCGACCAGGCGCGCCTCGAGGCCGTCGCACTCGTCGAGTCCGGCGACCGGGTGCGCACCGCGGCGCCCACGCTCGCCGACCTGGCCGACCGGGAGGTCGTCGTCCTCGTCGAGGACGGTCCGTGGGTGGGCGGACGTGCCCTCACCACGGGGGTCGACGCCGTGCTGCTCGACCCCACCGTCACCGGCGAGTGGAGCGGCGCCCGGTACGACGCGGTGGTCCGCGCCGTGCAGGATCACGGCTTCGAGCTCGTGCTCGACCGCTACGGGGTGCTGCTGTTCCGCCGTGCCGAACCGGAGAGCTCGGCGAACTGAGCCGTTTCAGTCGCTGACGCCCGCCGCGCCCATGGCCCGCAGCGCGTGGCGGATCTTCTCGGCCGCGGCCTCGATGGCCTCTCCGCTCGCGTTCGAGTCGGCGTTCGCGAAGTCGAGGTCGTGCACCCCACGGATCGGCACGAGGTGGATGTGGACGTGGGGGACCTCGAGACCCGCGAGCATCATGCCGACCTTGGCGGGCGTGAACGCCTGCTGGATCGCCTGTCCGATGGTCTGGGAGATCGCGGTGAGGTGAGCGAGCAGGTCGGGGTCGAGGTCGATCCAGTGGTCGACTTCGGCGATGGGCACCACCAGCGTGTGACCGGGCTGGAGCGGGGCGATCGACATGAACGCCACGGCTCGGTCGTCGCGCCAGACGAAGCGCCCGGGCAGCTCGCCGGCGATGATGCGGGAGAAGATGGTGGCCATTCGCCGATCGTAGATCGACCAGCTCCTACAGTGGCGGGGTGCCCGAGCCACCCGAGCAGGGGAGCGGCGCTCCGTCCGACGGCGGCCTGCTCACCGTGCCGAACCTCATCTCCCTGATCCGACTCGCGTGCGTCCCGGTCTTCCTCTGGCTGCTCGTGGCTCGCGAGCAGCGGCTCCAGGCCGCCCTCCTCCTCGCGGTGCTCGGGGCCACCGACTGGGTCGACGGCACGCTCGCCCGACGCCTCGGGCAGGTGTCGGAGATCGGCAAGATCCTCGACCCGACCGCCGATCGCATCATGCTGCTCACCGCCGTCCTCGCCATCGCCCTCGACGGCGCGGTGCCGTGGTGGTTCGCCGCCGCCACCCTCGCCCGCGAGGCCGCGGTGTCGGTGGTCGCGCTCGTGCTCGGCGCCCTCGGAGCCCGGCGCATCGACGTCACGTGGTGGGGCAAGACCGGCACGTTCCTGTTGATGTTCAGCTTCCCGCTGTTCCTGCTCTCCGCCGCCGACACCGGCGTCTCCGACGCCGCCCGCTGGGCCGCGTGGGCGTGCGGGGTGCCCGGACTCGCCATCTCCTACTACGCGGCATGGGGCTACGTGCCGGCGGCGAGGGCGGCGCTCGCCGAGGGCCGTGCCGCCCGACAGGCCCCGAGCTGAGCGCCGAACGCTCAACCTCTGGTACAGGCTGAGGACCGGTCGCCAGGACGGCGCTGGTCTTGTAGCGTTTGGCCGATGAACATCCCCGAGGACCTTCGCTACTCGACCGACCACGAGTGGGTGCGACTCGAGGACGGCCGAGTCCGCATCGGCATCACCGACTACGCGCAGGACGCGTTGGGCGACGTCGTCTTCGTCGACCTCCCCGAGGTCGGGCGCACCGTCGACGCGGGGGAGTCCATCGGCGAGGTCGAGTCCACCAAGTCCGTCTCCGACATCTACTCGCCGGTCGCCGGCACCATCCAGGAGGTCAACGCCGACCTCGCCGACAGCCCCGAGCGGCTCAACGACGACCCCTACGGGGAGGGCTGGATCGTCATCGTCGAGCCCCGTGACGTCGCCGCGCTCGACCAGCTGCTCGACGCCGCCGGCTACCGCTCGCTCATCGAGGGCTGAACCATGTCCGACGTCGTCTGTGGCGCCTGCGGTCACCGCAACCCCCTCGGTGCGAACTACTGCTCGTCCTGCGGCGCCGCGCTCACCGAGCGCGACGACGAGCATTCGACCCTGGCGATCCCGGCCGACGAGTTCCCGGCCACCGACGACACCAACGCGTTCGAGGAGGCCGAGCTCGCGCCCGGTACGGGGATGCTCCTCGTCCGCCGGGGGCCGAACGCCGGGTCTCGCTACGTGCTCGACCACCCGGTCGTCACCCTCGGCCGCCATCCCGACAGCCGCGTGTTCCTCGACGACATCACCGTGTCGCGTCGCCATGCCGAGATCCGCCGTACCGACGACGGCTATGAGCTCGTCGACGTCGGGTCGCTCAACGGCACGTACCTCAACCGCGAGCGGGTCGAGCGGGGTCGGCTCACCGACGGCGACCTCATCCAGGTCGGCAAGTTCAAGCTGATGTTCGTCGCGACCGACGCGCCCCGGTCCGATTCATGAGCCAGGCGGGCGACCCGAACCGCGGCCACCTCTCGATCGGAGAGGTCCTCAGCCTGCTGCAGGGCGAGTTCCCCGACATCACGATCTCGAAGATCCGGTTCCTCGAGAGCCAGGGCCTCATCGACCCCGAGCGCACGCCGTCGGGGTACCGCAAGTTCTACGAGGGCGACATCGCCAGGTTGCGCTGGATCCTCCTGCAACAGCGCGACAACTTCCTGCCGCTCAAGGTCATCAAGGAGCGGCTCGAGGCCGGCGTCGACTTCGACGAGCCCGAGGCCGAAGCCGGCGACGGCGCGCCTGCGGCCGCCGCCGAGCCGCCCGCCGAGCTCTCCCTCGCCCATGCGGGCACCCGGGGAACGGGGTCCGGTCCCGCCACGGGTGGCGCCGACCGCACCGAGCCGCCGGCGTCGACGCCGCCCGCGACACCCCGCGAACCCGAGCCGGTCGTGCGTCCGTCGTCGTCGGATGCCATGCCCACCACGGTGGCCCTCAGCCGCGACGAGCTGGCCGACGCCGCGGGCATCACCCCCGCCGACGTCGCCGATCTCGAACGCTTCGGCCTGCTCACCGGCCGAACCATCGGGCCCACCGTGCTCTACGACGAGGCCGCCCTCGGGGTCGCCCGGCTCGCAGCCGGGTTCATCCGCCACGGCGTCGAGGGGCGCCACCTGCGCATGTACAAGGTGGCCGCCGAGCGCGAGGCCTCGTTCTTCCAGCAGGTCGTCATGCCCCTGCTCAAGCAGCGCCACCCTCGGGCCCGCCAGCAGGCCATCGAGACCCTCGGCGAGCTGGCCGAGCTCGGGGAGGGCCTGCGCGCCGCGATGTTGCACCACGCGCTGCGCGACTACCTCGGCGCTCCCTGAGCCGTGCCCCGGGCCGCGGCACCCGAACCGACGGTCCTGCTCGACCGATCGGGGCTCCGCGAGGTCATCGGCCGCCTCGCTCGCGAGCTCGACGAGGAGGCGGTCGGCGACGCGGTCGTCGTCGTCACGCTCCCGGGTGGGCTCCTCTTCGCGAGCGACCTGCTGCGCCAGCTCCGCGGCTCACCGGTCGTCGACTTCGTCGCCACGGCGCCCTACCGCCCCGGCTCCACCGCGGAGCTGGTGGCCCGTCCTGCCACCGATCTGCGGGGCCGGCGGGTGGTGCTGCTCACCGACGTCGTCGACACCGGGCTCAGCCTCACCTACGTGCTCGGCGAGCTCGCCCGGTCCGATCCGAGCGAACTGCGCACCTGCGCCCTCGTCGACAAGCCCCACCGGCGCCTGGTGCCCGTGCAGCTCGACCACGTCGGTGTGAGCGTCGACGACGACTTCGTGATCGGCTACGGACTCGACTTCGGCGGGTGGTACCGCAACCTCCCGGTGGTCGCGGCCGCCGACCTCGACCTGCTCGCATCCGACCCCACCTGCTACCGCCTGTGGGCCTACGGGAATCGGTCGCCGGCGAGTGAAGCGGGCGACGCATCCGGGTAGGGTCGAAGCATGGTCGAGATGGAGCTGATCGGCGTGCGGGTCGAAGTCCCCTCGAACCAGCCCATGGTGGTGCTCCGCGAGCGCGAGGGCAGGCACCGCACGATGTCGATCTGGATCGGCGGCCCGGAGGCCACCGCCATCGCCGTCGCCCTCGAGGGTCTCCAACCGCGCCGGCCCCTCACCCACGACCTGCTGAAGATCGTGCTCGAGGAGCTCGGCGCCCAGCTCGTGCAGGTCGTCATCACCGAGCTGCGCGACAAGGTGTTCTATGCCGATCTCCACCTGTCGGTCGCCGGTGGCGCCACGGTCATCTCGGCCCGGCCCTCGGACGCGATCGCCCTCGCGGTCCGCACCGGGACACCGATCCACGCGGCCGAGGAGGTGCTCGACGAGGTCGGGTACGTCGACCCCGAGGACGAGGAGCCCGAGGATGTCGTCGAACAGTTCCGCGAGTTCATCGAGAGCGTCGATCCGGGCGACTTCGCGTCCTGATCGAGCACGACCGTTGACGGGCGCGCGCCCTCGTCGTACCCTCGTGATCATCACATCGACGTAATTCCGTCGCTGTCGACAACGGCCGTCGACTCGATGCGTCGTCGTCGAGCGACCTCGGCGCGGTCCGCCAGCTCCGTGCCACCTCATCCCGACGGGGAGACAACCAATGACTCAGTCCAAGCGTGAACGGGCACTCTCGGAGGGCTTCTCCGGTCGCCGCGCCGCCGAGATCGTCGGCATCACGTACCGCCAGCTCGACTACTGGGCGCGCACCGACCTCGTTCGCCCCTCGCTCGCCGACGCGAACGGCAGCGGCAGCCGCCGCCAGTACTCCTACCGCGACCTGCTCGAACTGAAGGTCGTGAAGAGCCTGCTCGACGCGGGCATCCGTCTCGAGTCGGTGCGTGAGGCCTTCACCTACCTCCGCGAGCACCTCGGCGAGGACATCGTCACCGCCAATCTCGTCATCCGTGGGTCGTCGGTGCTCGTGAGCACCGACGAGGATCTCGTCGACGTCGTCAAGCAGGGCCAGGGCGTGCTGAACATCCTGCCCCTCGGCGGCGTGAAGGACGAGGTCGACTCGGCCATCGTCGAGCTGCGGCCCACCGACGGCGCCGACACCCCGTCGAGCGCCTCGTCGGCTGCCGACGAGCGGGCGAAGGCGGTCGGGGAACGCTGACCCGCGTGGCGTCGGCCGACCAGGTCTCCTTCGCTCACAACTCCGAGCGACAGTTGGCGCGCCTGTTCGACTTCTACGGCATCGCCTGGGAGTACGAACCGCACTGCTTCGAGCTCGCGTGGGGCCCCGACGGTTCGGTCGTCGAGGCCTTCAGCCCCGACTTCTTCCTGCCCGAGCACGGGAGGTACCTCGAGGTCACCACCATGCGCCAGGACCTCGTCACCAGGAAGAACCGCAAGGTGCGGCGCCTCCGCGAGCTCCACCCCGAGCTCGACGTGCGGGTGGTCTACCAGCGCGACTACTTGCACCTGCTCGTCCGCTTCGGCCTCGAGCCGCCGAGCCAGCTCGCCGACCTCGCGCCGCCCAGTTTGGCCACCGACACCTCGGTGAGCCTGCTCGAACAGGGTCCGGTCGGCCCGCGGCACCCCTCGAGCCCGGCGTTCCGGTGGGCGAGCTGACCCTCCCGCGCCGTCGGTCTCAGTCGAACAGGTCGGGTTCGGCCCGGGTGATCCAGGCGTAGAGCGGCTGGTAGCTGAGCCAGCCCGCCCCGTCGGTGCCGACCTGGGTGGCGGTGAGGGCGGCGGACTCGGGGTCGATGAGCACCGGGGTGCCCGCGGCCTCGGCGAGCAGCTGGGCCTGGCAGGTGCGCTCCATCGTGATGAACCACCAGACGGCCTCGTCGACGGTGCGCCCGACGGTGAGGTTGCCGTGGTTGCGGAGGATGGCGGCCTTCTTGTCGCCGAGCGCGTGGGCGATCCGCTTGCCCTCCTCGGTGTCGAGCACCACCCCGGTGAAGTCGTCGAAGAGGACGTGGTCGTCGTAGAACGCGCACGAGTCCTGGGTGATGGGGTCGAGGGGCCGGCCGAGCGCCGACCAGGCCTTGCCGTACACCGAGTGGGCGTGGGCGGCGGCGATGACGTCCGGGCGCGCCGCGTGGACCTGGGAGTGGATGGCGAAGGCGGCCCGGTTCACGTGGTACTCGCCCTCGACGACGTTGCCGTCGTGGTCGACACAGATGAGGTCGGACACCCGGATCAGGTTGAAGCTCATCCCGAACGGGTTGACCCAGAACCGGTCGGGGTGCTCGGGGTCGCGGGCGGTGATGTGGCCGGCCACGCCTTCGCTGAACCCGAAGCGGCCGAAGAGGCGGAACGAGGCGGCGAGGCGCTCCTTCAGGTGGCGGCGCTCCTCCTCGACCGTCGCGAACGTGGGGCGGGTGTAGGGGAGCCGGAGTTCGGCCATCGGGCACCTCCAGGGATCGTCTCGAGCGCGGTCAGTCTAGGTGCGGGGCGTCGACGGGGTGGCGGGGCCAGCTAGCGTCGTCGCATGGCTTCGACCGACCCCACCGCCGAGGACTTCGAGTACGACGAGTTCGCCTACTTCCGGGAGAACGCCGAGGAGGTCGGGCTCGAGTGGTCAGGCCCGCCGGTCGTCGAGCGGGTCGAGGTGTCGGTGTCGGGCAGCCGGGTCGTGAGCGCGCTGCGGTGGGGTACCGACCCGATCGAGGTCGTCCTGCTGCACGGCACCGCACAGAACGCCCACACCTGGGACACGGTACTGCTCGCCCTCGGCCGCCCGGCGTTGGCGATCGACCTGCCCGGTCACGGGCACTCGGGGTGGCGCGACGACTTCGGCTACCGGCCCCACCAGCTCGCCGAGGACGTGGCGGTCGCGGTCGAGGAGCTCGTCGACGAGCCGATCGTGCTCGTCGGGATGTCGCTCGGCGGGGCGACGGCCAATGCGCTCGCCGCCGCACGCCCCGACCTCGTGCGTCGGGTCGTGGCTGTCGACATCACCCCGAACCCCAAGGCCGAGGACGCGAAGGACATCGTCGAGTTCATCTCGGGGCCCCAGACGTTCCCGAGCTTCGCCGAGATCCTCGATCGCACGGTGCAGTTCAACCCCACGCGGTCGGTGTCGTCGCTGCGGCGGGGCATCGTCCACAACGCCGTCCGCGATGCCGACGGGTCGTGGCAGTGGCGCTACGACCGGCGCGACCGTTCGGGCGCGCCGACGGTCGAGTCGCCCGACGCCTGGGCCCAGGTCGCCTCGATCGGGGTGCCGTACCTGCTCGTGCGCGGTGGGGCGAAGGGCTCGATGGTGCGCGACGAAGGTGTCGAGGAGCTGCGGCGGCGGCTGCCCGGCGCCGAGGTGGTCACGGTGCCCGAGGCCGGCCACTCGATCCAGGGCGATCAGCCCCTCGAGCTGGCGCGGCTCATCGAGGAGTTCGGCTTCGGCCGGTGAGATCCGTGCTCAGCCGAAGCGGCTGAGGTCGATGACGGCCCGCTGGTGGGTGCCGGTCGACAAGGTGCGGTCACCGCAGGTGACGGTGGTCTCGAAGGTGAGGCGCCGACGGTCGATCTCGGCGAGGCGGCACTCGACGGTGATGGTCTCGCCGACGAAGGCACCCGCGTCGTGGCTGACGCACACATGGGTGCCGACGGTGGTCTGACCCTCGTCGAGGTGGGGCTGCACGGTGGTGAGGCACGTGGCCTCGATGAGCTGGATCATCGACGGCGTCGACAGGACCGGTGCCGGGAGGTGGGGTGGCGACATGTCGGCGGTGATCTCGTGGGTGGCCGACCCCTGGAGGCCGACGGCGAGTGACTCGGACATCTCCGGGAGCGTACCGGAGGGCCTCAGCCGAGGTCGTCGGCGGTGACCTCGTGGAGGAGAGGCTCGCCCGCGACGTAGCGCCGGAGGTTGGCGGCGAACACCTCGGCGGCCCGCCGGTGGCGCCCGTCGCCGAGCGCGGAGGAGTGCGGGGTGATGACGACACGGGGGTGCGACCAGAGCGGGTCGTCGGCGGGCAGGGGCTCGGTGCGGGTCACGTCGAGCACCGCCTTCGCCAGCCGTCCCTCGTCGAGCGCCCGCAGGAGTGCCGCCTCGTCGACGAGCGCACCCCGCCCGATGTTGACGAGCAGCGCCGTCGGCCTCGTGCGGGCGAGGAACGCGTCGTCGACGAGACCGTCGGTGGTGGGGGAGGAGGGCGTCGCGAGGACGAGGACGTCGGCGACCGCGACCGCGTCGAGCAGCTCGTCGGGGCCGATCATCGCGTCGACCGGCTCGTCGCCCGTCGGTGACCGGCGCACGCCGGTGACATGGGCCCCGCACGCCCGGGCCCGCACTGCGATCTCCGCACCGATGGTGCCGAGGCCGACCACCAGCCAGCGGGTGGAGGACATCTCGACGAACTCGTGGGGCTCCCAGCGGTGCGCGGTGGCGGCCGCCCGCCAGGCGTCGGCGTCCTGGAGGTGGTCGAGCGCCGCACGGAGGACGTAGTCGGCGATGGGTGGGCCGGCGATGTGGGAGGGCGTGAGGCGGACCCCTCGGCGGATCAGGTCGCCGAACACCGGGTGGTCGAACCCTGCGGCCGACGACTGGAGCCAGCGGAGCGACTCGGAGCGGACGGCGAGGCCGAAGAACTGCCGGCTCGGCCCACCCTGGACGAGGTCGGAGGTCATCCACGCCACTTCGGGCGTGGCCTCCCGGAGATCGACCGCGACGCCGTCGATCGACGCCGTGCCGTCGGCGTGGAGCTCGAGCCAGCGGACATCGGGCGGCGCGGCATCGACGAGCAGGTCGCGGTGGGCGGCGAGGGCCGCCTCGCTGAGGAAGACGTCCATCGGCTCAGGTGAGGGGCGCGGGCACGGCCGACATGCTGTCGAGGTGGCCGGTGTCGTTGTAGCGCCGGACGATCCACCGCTGCTCGGTGAGCACCATGTGGTGGATCGAGCCGTTGTCGGCGCCGGCGAAGGCGAACGGACGGGACTTCGCCGCGTGGGCGAGGAGGGCCCCGATGACCCCGCCGTGCACGACGACGGCCACCATCTCGTCGGGGTGGCGTTGATGGATGCGCTCGAGGACCGCGACGGTCCGCGCCCTGAGGGAGGCGTTGCTCTCGGCACCGGGGATGGCGTCCCAGCGCTCCTCGAGCTGCATCGCCCGGAACGCCGGGTGGCCGTTGGCGGCGTGCTCCCGGTAGACGCCGCCTTCCCACTCGCCGAGGTGGACCTCGCGCAGGTCGGGTTCGACGACGGGCTCGAGTCCGAGGTGGGCGGCGAGGGGTGCCGCGGTCTGGTGGGTGCGCACGAGCGTGCTGACGTAGATCGCGGTGATCGCCTCGTCCTTCAGCCGCTCGCCCACCTGCTCGGCCTGCCAGCGGCCCAGCTCCGAGAGCGGAGGATCGCCGTGACCGTCGCGCAGGGCGAAGGGACGGCCGGGCACGTGGGGCGCGGACTCGCCGTGGCGCACGAGCACCACCTGGGTCGAGCCGGGGGGCGGAGCGAAGCGGATCTGTCGGAGCTCTTCGGGCACGGATCGGTCACCTCTCGTGTCGTACGATCCGAAGCTATCCCGGCCCGGTGGGGTCGGCATGACGGGAGGGTGAACGGTGATCCGCAATCGCGTGACGGAGTTGCTCGGCGTCGAGGTGCCCATCGTCCAGGCGCCGATGGGCTGGATCGCGAGGGCCCAGCTCGCGTCGGCTGTCTCCAACGCCGGTGCGATGGGCATCATCGAGACGAGCTCGGGCGAGCTCGACGTCGTGCGGGAGGAGATCCGCAAGATGCGGGACCTCACCGACAAGCCCTTCGGGGTCAACGTCGCCCAGGCGTTCGTGCGCGACCCGGGCATCGTCGACTTCGTCATCGACCAGGGCGTCCGCTTCGTCACGACCTCCGCCGGGGACCCCACCCGGTACACCGCCCAACTCAAGGAGGCGGGGCTCACGGTCTTCCACGTCGTGCCCACCCTGAAGGGGGCGCTGAAGGCGGTCGAGGCGGGTGTCGACGGCCTCATCGTCGAAGGTGGCGAGGGTGGCGGGTTCAAGAATCCGCGCGACGTGGCGTCGATGGTCTTGTTGCCCCTCGTGCGGTCGAAGGTCGACGTGCCGATCATCGCAGCGGGCGGGATGGTCGACGGCCCGACGATGGCGGCCGCCTTCGCCCTCGGCGCGGAGGGCATCCAGATGGGCACCCGCATGGTCTCGGCCGCCGAGTCGCCGGTGCACGAGAACTGGAAGCAGGCGATCGTCGATGCCGCGGAGACCGACACGGTCTTTCTGAACCGGTTCTCGAGCCCGGGCCTGCGGGCGCTACGCACCGAGCGCACCACCCGTCTCGAGCGGGAGGAGCGGGTGAGCATGGCCGAGTTCGCCACCGTCGCCGACCTCTACTTCGGGGGCGACATGGAGGCGGCCATCGCCCTCGGCGGCCAGGTGATGGGACGTATCGAGGAGGTGAAGCCCGTCGCCGAGATCATCGAGGAGACCGTGGCCGGGTTCCAGCTGACGATCGAGTCGCTCGCGTCGTCCTACTCGTCGTGAGCGCAGAGTCCGTGGTGGACGACGGCGACCTGGTCCTCGGCGACGACGGCAGGCTGCGGTGCCGGTGGGGTGCCGCACCAGACCTCTACGTCGCCTACCACGACGAGGAGTGGGGCCGGCCAGAGCCCGACGACCGACGCCTCTTCGAGAAGCTGTGCCTCGAAGGCTTCCAGGCCGGGTTGTCGTGGTTGACGATCCTCCGCAAGCGCGAGGCGTTCCGCTCGGCGTTCGCCGACTTCCACATCGAGACCGTGGCCGGCTTCGGCGACGCCGACGTCGCCCGACTACTCCAGGACGAAGGGATCGTCCGCAACCGGTCGAAGATCGAGGCGGCGATTCACAACGCTCGAGCTGCACTGGAGCTTCAGGACGCCGAAGGGTCGATCCACGAGTTCATGTGGAGGTTCAGGCCCGACTCCCATCCGCGCCTCGAGCGTCTCGCCGACGCGGTCGCGACCACACCGGAGTCGACGGCGATGTCGAAGGAGCTGAAGCGTCGGGGCTTCCGCTTCGTCGGCCCGACGACGATGTACGCCCTCATGCAGGCGATGGGGATGGTGAACGACCACCTGGTCGGGTGCTGGGTGCACGACGAGGTCCAACGCCTGCAGGACGAGATCCACTAGGTTTCGTCAAGTGACGAAATACGGGGGTGGGGACGACCGGGGGAGAGGGGAGCGGCCGATCCGTTGCGAGTGGTGCCAGCGTCTGCTCGACGCCCGCACGGGCCCGGGTCGTCCACGGCGGTTCTGTCGTCCGTCCTGTCGTCAGCAGGCGTACATGGCCCGCCGGCTGGCGGACGCGCACGGGCTGGGGGAGCACCAGCTCGTCGTCGACCGGTCGACGTTCGAGGCCGCCCAGGACCGGATCGCCCTGTTGCGCCAGGCGCTCGACGACCTCGACCGGGAGGA